>CAMDJH010000025.1 GCA_945900455.1 Akkermansia muciniphila | reverse complement strand
GAATGGCGTTTCATGCGGCTGCCACCAATTCGATCGCGCAGGGCAAGTCTTTTGAATCGATTGCGAAGCAAGAGCAACTTGAAGCGATCGAGCTCCCGCCGATCGCCATCAGTACCCAGTCGCTTGATGCCTTGCAGGGCCGCGTGGATTTAGGCTCGCTGAAAAATGCAGCCTTTGGATTGAAACCAGGTGATGTGAGCGATTTTATTCCGACTCGCGAAGGTGGCATGGTGGTTTTTCTAAAGGAACGCCGGCCGGTGAGTGAGGATAAATTGAAGGCGGAAATGCCCAAATTCCTCGAAGATCAGCGCCGCCATAGTGAATCCCAAAGCTTTGGGGAATGGTTCAACCGGGAGTTTGAGCGCTCGGGTCTAGCCAGCCGCGCCCAGGCCAAGCAGAAATCCGGGGCGGGTGCGATGACCATTCCCTAATTTGTCCTGGTGCACGGGTTTGCGGGTAGATCGACACGGAAGGTCCTGACGCTCCCGAGACCGGACCGCACCCAAGCGAGGGAGAATCGAAGGTCCCCAGACAGGGTGCGCGATCAACCCTCGCGTCGTGTCTCCGGAGATTGATGTTTGTGACGGCTCTATGAAATCAGCGCTGCCCCCTCTAAAGCTTTCGTCCCCGTTGACCCGGGAATTCTGGGAGATTCCGGTCATTTACGAGGATGCCCAGTTGCTGGCGATCGATAAGCCTGCATCCTTGCTGACCTCTCCGGATCGTAACGATCCCGGGCGACCGAGCCTGATGCCCCTGATTCATCAAGGCATCCAGCGGGGTGTTCCCTGGGCCACCGCTCGCGGCTTAACCTACCTGGCACATACCCACCGACTCGACTCGGATGCCACGGGCGTGCTATTGATGGCTCGCGACAAAGCGTCGCTGGTGGCAGTCGCTAACGAGTTCGGAGCGGAAAAGCCCGACCGAGTGTATCTCGCGTTGGTGCGTGGCGAACCTGCGGAAACCGAATTTGTCGTCGACATCAAGCTGGCACCCGATCTGAACCAACCGGGGCGGATGTGCTGGACACGGGCTGGGAAAAAATCCGTCACCCGGTTTCGCGTTGTGGAACGGTTCGTAGGCAGCACCCTCATCGAATGCCGGCCGCTCACGGAAAGGACTCACCAAGTCCGCGTTCACCTGAAGTTTGCCGGTCACCCCATTTACGGCGATCTGGTTTACGGTGACTCGCGCCTCTACCTCTCGACCCTCAAGTCCGATTACCGTCTCAAGCGAAATCGGGAAGAGCGGCCTCTAACTCCCACGCTCGCCCTCCACCTCGAGCGCCTGGAGTTGCTGCATCCGGCAACGCGGTCACCGGTAACCATTGTAGCGGAATCCCCCAAGGACCTGAACGTGGCGCTGAAGTTCCTTCGACGTCACGCGCCTGGAAGGGCCTTGCCGGCATCCCCATCGCCGTCCTCAGATTCTATTGCCCCAGAATCTCCCGAAGAGCCTTAAGGCAACGCTCATTTTCCGCCGGCGTCCCCACGGAAATACGGAGCCACGCTGGTAGTTGGTAGCCGCCCATCGGACGGGTGATGATCCCGCGCTTCTGCAATTCGGTGAAAATGCTCAAACCATCCCCGACTTTCACCAGTACGAAGTTCGCCGCAGATGGCACGAAATCGAGCTCTAGGTGCCCAAAGTTCGATTGATAGAACTCCACGCCACGCCGGTTGTTTTCGCGGGTCTTTCTCAAATGTTCCACGTCGTCCAACGCGGCGAAAGCGCCGGCCTGGGCAACGGCGTTGATGTTAAACGGCTGGCGCACCTTCTCAAAACCGGCAATGAGTTCCGGATTGCCAATGCCGTACCCGAGTCGCAGCCCGGCCAGCCCATACACCTTAGAAAATGTCCGCATCAGAAGAAGATTTGGCGTGGCACGGTTTCGCACCAAGGCAAGGCAATCCACCGGGTCGTCCAGGAACTCGACGTAGGCCTCGTCCAGCACGATTAGTACGCCGGGCGGAACCTCGGCGAGCAGCCGGCTGATGTCCTCACGCGAAACCAAGGTGCCCGTCGGATTGTTCGGGTTCGCCACGAAGATCGCTCGCGTCTTCGGTGTGATCGCCCGGATCATCGCAGGGATGTCATGGCTTAGGTTCCGAGCGGGAACCGCGATCAGCCGGGCCCCAAAAAGTGCGGTAACGATTGGATATACGGCGAAGCAATACTGCGAGACCACCACGTCGGCGTCCGACCCGAGGAGGGCATGGCCGACAAACTCGATGATTTCGTTGGAGCCGTTGCCCAGGATCAACTGATCCGGCTCAACACCCAGGTGATCCGCCAGTTTCTTCTTCAGAAAGAAGGCACTGCCGTCTGGATAGAGATGAAGATTTCGCAGAACTTGCTCCATCGCAACGAGGGCCTTGGGGGAAGGGCCCAGTGGGTTTTCGTTCGAAGCCAACTTTATGACTGTGGTGGGATCCAGTCCATGTTCCCGGGCCACTTCTTCAATCGGGCGCCCAGGCGTGTAGACGGGCAACGTCTCGAGTTGTGAATTCAATTTTACGGTGATCATTCGCAATAACTTTCTCGACAACTCTGATGGCAAACCCAACCGCAACCAATCTTGAAAATAACTGTGGCATCAAAAACAGATACTGACCGACATTTCAACGAATGACGCTACCAGCCCACGGAACATCGTTCGCTATTCTTTTTTCGATATGCCTGTCCATATCCGGTGACTCCTCTGCCTCTATGACCTCCGGCATTTCCAAAAACAGGACCCATCGCGCCGTGCTCGGCCGGCGCTCTGAGTCGAGCCTGGCTTTCACATTGATCGAATTGCTGGTGGTCATTGCCATCATTGCCATTCTCGCCGGGATGCTCCTCCCAGCCCTCGGGAGGGCAAAGGAAAAGGCGAAGTCCATCAGTTGCCTGAGCAACATGCGCCAGATCGGGCTCGCGTTCAAAATCTACACCGACGAGCACAACGACGTTTTTGTGCAACTGGCCCGGGACGGCGCGGCGCCGACAGGCGCTATCGTGCCCAGCAGCGTAACCTGGTGGCCGGATTTGCTGGCGGCTTCGATGGGAGGCAAGAACATCAAGATTCACAATTGCCCCAGCCTGACCACCAGCAATGCGTTTGGGATCGGCATGAATCACCCCGAACTAGGGCAGTTCCTCCAGACCCTGCCAAGCGTACTGGAGACCCAGGTCCGGCAGCCGTCTGCCACCGTTGTTTTCGGTGACGCCCAGGTGATTCGTAATCCGAGGGAGCGCGATCCCGACAAGTGGCTGCCCACGAATAGCTTGGTAAATATTCTTTTTCGTACCCCGAACAACGAGCCGTACTACACCTCGGATCCGATTCGCGTCTTCAATCGCCACAACGGCCGGGCGAACGTAGCGCACGTCGACGGTCATGCCGAGGCGGTGCGAACCAGTACCATTGGTTTTCAATACCCCGAAGGCCACCCGCTGGCGTTGTGGGACAAAAAGTGAGAACGGATCCGTTGTCGATGAGCCATGGCGCGAAGAATATTGTCCAGCACCCGATCAAGTTGACTCGCGAGATCCCGCGCAAGAAACCGGAGCACGTAGTAGCCGTGCTCCTGCAGTAATGCATCCTTGCGACGGTCCGTCCGATACGCCTCGGCGTCGGCAAGATGCTGGTCTCCGTCCAGTTCGATCACCAATTTCGCCTCGGCATCGAGGAAATCGACCTCCATTCGACCGAAGCCATCAAAGGGAATCGGCAGATGCTGATTGAGTCGGAACCGGCCGGCCGTCGCGTTTAGAGTGTCGAGTCGCTGCTTGAGAAATGCTTCGGAAGCACTGCGCGGCCGATCGGTATGGTCCCGATCCGAAGATTGTTCCAACGCCATTACGAAGAGATTCGCCAGGTGGGAATCGACCCCGTCACGAATCAACCGTTGAATGCTCGCCGAATATTCCCGCTTCCATTCTGGATGGATCGGCAAAGGGACATCCGTCGGCCACCCGGGCATGGCACTCGCCGGAAGTAAGATGGAGTATCCCACAGCCGCATAACCCTGGCACCGCCGGTCAAACATCCGGCTCAACATCGGGATGTCCAAGTCGGCATAATCGTATACGCGAACTTCACACTTGCCTTCATGGAGGCGGTGGAGACGGCCGACGTATTGAGCAATCGTTCCCCTCCAGGATACGGGCATTGCGAGAAACAAGGTGTCCAGCCGCGGATCGTCAAATCCCTCGCCCACAAACTTACCCGTGGCCACAATCACCCGCTTGCCCGCGCCATCCGCCTCGCGAATCCCAGCCGTCGCGTCCCGAAGCTCTTTCTTGCCCATGCCGCCCTGCAGCGCAATTACTCGCATCGCTCGGCGGCGAAGTTGCTCCGCTACATTCTCCAAATGAACCGTCCGCTCGGTCAGCACCAAAGGGGATCGCCCCTCCGCAACAGATTGGACCACGTCGTCACAAAGCATTCGATTTCTTGCCGGATTCTCCATGAGCTCGTCGCACAAGTCCTGATACTCGATTCGTTGATCGTTGTCCGGCGAACGTGCCGTTCGGAATCCCGTGGGCCGCACAAGCACATGATGGGAAAAGGGTCGGGAGGCAGCCTGGCTTTTGGCATCGACCCGATGACGTATCGGGCCGCATTGCATGAAGATGATGGGCTGATGTCCGTCCTTTCGAACCAACGTCGCGGAGAGGCCCGTGACGTAACGGGCTCGGGCGCGGCGAGCCACTCGTTCAAAGCTGCTCGCGGATAGGTGATGACATTCATCGACGACGAGGTGGCCGTACTCGGCGACGCGCTCATCCACGGCCCCGTTTCGGACGAGACTTTGCACGAGAGCGACGTCGAGTTTGCCACCGAGTTTCCGCCGGCCGCCGCCGAGTCGGCCGACGGTTTTCGGGGAAAGTTCCAGAAAGGATTCCAGCCGTTCAATCCATTGTTCCATCAATTGTTCCCGATGCACGAGGACGAGCGTGTTGACGGCGCGTTGGGCGATGAGCCATGCGGCGACAACCGTCTTTCCGAACGCCGTTGTTGCGGACAGCGTTCCTATATCAAAACGCATCATAGCCTCAACCGCCGCCCGTTGTTCCGGCCGTAGCTCACCCCGAAATCGGGTCTCCAACGGGACATCGCCGCAGCGCTCATCTCGAATTTCGGTCCGGATGCCAAGTTTCCCGAGGGTCTCCCGCAATTCATCCAAGCAACCCCGGGGTAGTCCGATATATAATGGAAAATCCTCGGCACATCCGATGATCCGTGGTTTGTCGTAGGTGGGCAACCGCATGGACTGCGCACGGTAGAACTCAGGATTTTGAAATGCCGCCAGCCGCACTAACCTATTCCGCAACGCGGGAGGGAGCGCTTCCTTTGGCACATAGATCTGATCGGACAGCACCAAGGGCAGTGTACCCGGAAGCGGGCCATCGATGGCTGACTCGTGGATCCAGCGTGACGGTGGGTTCTGCCAGGGAACGGAATCCTCGTCCTCGGCAGCGACCGTTCGCACGCCAACGATCCGTCCCCGCCCCTCGGCATCTCGTACGCGGGCTCCAACTTCGCTCGGCGGGAGTCGCTTCAACGACGCAAGAAATGCCCACTGATCATCGTACGGGCGGAGCTCAGAATCGACAAACACGCTGTTCTCATTCTCCCGCGCCGCCCGTTGAAGGGGCAGGGCAATCAGGTTCCCAAATCCGCCTCTTGGCAATGTGTCTTGATTGGGAAAAAGGCGGTCGTAGGATCGAAACCCGAGATCGGGCCGTCGTTCCAACGTTTCGGTGAGCAGATGGGTACCGAGTTTTCGGGCGAGAACGGCGGGAATTGCTTCGGTGAAAAACAACCAGACATGGGCACCCTTGCCGGATCTCGAACGTTCCAGGGCGACTGGGATTTCAAGACGGGAACACGTTTCAACAAATGCCGCCGTGTCGTCCGCCCAGCTTTCTTTGTCGAAATCGGCTGCAAGAAAATGGCACGTCTCGTCGAGCAGCATCGGATAGACTCCCATCACAAAATCGTGGCCACAGGCATCGCGGCCCGAGAGATGCCAACGGATCACTTCAGCGGTAATCGGCAGGAACCGTCGGTTGGGGCAATCGGCGCATTTAATTTTCGGCTTTTCGCAAAGGCCACGAACCCATTCGTTGGCACACGCGGGAGCATACCCGCCACGGCCCGTCTTCCGACTCACGAACCTCCGCGGATAGACGTCCTCACGCCCGCGAAAGAGGGATGCGAAGAGTGCGATCTTGGCATCGGGCGTCGAAAAGCGAGTGATGGTTGACTGCGGAACTGAGAGAGAATTCACCAGCGTCCCTGCGGGTCGGGTCGAAGTTGGAATCTCCGCATTCATGTTGAGGGATTCATTCCTCGGCAAGGCGGCGAACCATTTCGGCCAGTCTCTCGAGATCGACTCCGGGCGGTGCGACGTCCAAGACCCACCGCAGATCAGCACGCGCCCCGGCCGGATCACCGCATCGGACACGGAGACGAGCCCGGTCGATGCGTTGCCCGGCCTCGGCCCGCGGATCCCCGGCGACCGTCACCAGCAGGTCCGAATAGTGCAGGGAGGCGGCAGCCCCCTCATCCCGCTCTGCGAACGCGCGCAAATTCGTGAGCATTCGGACAATGATCTCGCGCTTGGTCGCTGGCGGGAGGAATTCGCTGCGGACCGGGACGCCGGCGTATTCGCTCCCCAGTTCATCGGCTTCACTGTGGGTGAGGAGGCGTCCGCCGTTAAAGACATCGATCAGGCGCTCCGGGACGCCCGAAGGCGCATGCTTCACCAGGAAATGCCCGGGCAAGGAGACGCCATGGACATCGGCCAACCCGGCCCGCCGGGCCACTTCTATAAACAAGACCGCGAGGGTGATCGGCAGTCCTTCGCGGTCATCCAACACCTCGTTCAATCGACTGTTAGCACGATTGTAATAATCATGGCGACTCCCGTGGAAGCCGCTTTCGGCAAAGAGGAAACTCCGTAGGGTGTCGAGGCGCGCCGCCGGCGGGGCGTCGGAGGCCGATCGCCCACGGACGTCGCGGGCCAGCGTGTCGAGTTGACGGAGGTACGGTTGCGGGTCCAGATCGGGCTGATCATGGCGTGCGACCAGCAGGGCGGCGCGCGCCAGGTCGGTCTCCGCTTCCGGCCGGCGTAGTTCGGCGGCAAGTTCCAAACCCACGGCCTCGCGGTGCAGGCGCGCGGCGACTTCGCGTAACCGCACGGCCTCCTGTTCGAGTCGCCGGGCCCGGTCAGCGATGAAACCGCGCGCGGCCGTCAGGTTGGTGCGCAACCTGCCCAAATCGGCCTCCGATAACCGGACTTCTGGCACATCCCGACCGCCCAACGCCATCACGAGCCCGGGTGGAAGCTCGGGCGGAGACGGCAGGCCGTGGCCCGCCGCGAACGCCCGGAACTGGGCCGACGTCTCCCGGAACTTGGCGATTCCAACCCGCGTGCCGCGCAAGGCCGCGTCGGTGCTGGTGAACACCGACTGACCATTGACTGAGCAGGTGAATCCGTTGGTTTCGACCCGGACCTCCAGCTTGTTCCAGTCGCCCCGCCGGTAATGCGCGCTCGGCACCGTGCCCAGAATTCGCCAACTAAAAACATCCGGACCCTCAAACGCCGTCAGCCGAAGTTGGCCGCCCGTCGGATAGAAGCCATAATGGCGGTCCCCGTCATCCCCGAGAAACACCAGACCCGCTGCGCCCGATTCATCATCCAACCGGACGGTCACCGTCAGTTCGAAAGGGGGGACGAGCGTCGGCGTGGTGCGAAGCAGGAAGGCGCGGCCGCCGAAGCCGGAGCCGACACCATCGACGAGGAGACGTCCCGATTTCTCGCGCCACAGGGCACCATGATGAGGTTCCCACTCGGCCGGATCCAGAGCACCGGCA
This sequence comes from Akkermansia muciniphila, assembly GCA_945900455.1. Classification (GTDB taxonomy): domain Bacteria; phylum Verrucomicrobiota; class Verrucomicrobiia; order Limisphaerales; family UBA9464; genus SIBK01. Next base: position 30,094 of record CAMDJH010000025.1, on the reverse strand, counting down.
CGAACCCAGGTTGCCATCGGGACCGGATTGGGCTTCTCAACAAGATTCTTGAGAAGGTTGACCGGTGTAGCGAAGCCCAGGTTGCGGGTGAGCAGCGATTTTGCATTCACAATCCCGATCACCTGACCGGCGCGATCGAGCAATGGACCCCCACTGTTGCCAGGCTCGATCGGAACGGCGATCTGGAGCATCTCGATCCCGTCAAGGGTCCGACGCCCGGACAAAACTCCGGCAACAATTGAATTCTCCAGTCCGAGAGGATTGCCGAGGGCGATGACATCCGCCCCATTGGCGAGTGGATCGGAATCACCCAATGCGAGCGCGGTCAAATTCGTGGTATCGACCCGTAGGATAGCGAGATCGGCGTGGCGGTCGAAGGCGTGGATTGTAGTGACCTCAACGGTCCGGCCGTCGGCGAGCCGGACCCCGACCGGCCGGGCCTCGCCGACGACGTGGAGACTGGTCGCGATGAGACCGTCTGCGCTGATTACGAAGCCTGTGCCGACGCCTTGACCGTTGCCGTTACGTCCGTGGTTGGTGATGACAGCGAGGGAGGGGCGGGCGCGGGCGGCAAGTTGTTCGGTGGAAGCGGCGGGCGCAAGGGTGGCAGAGGCCGCCGTCAGGGACAGGAATGGGATCAGGAGCGCGAGGATAAGCAGGCCGGAGTGGGCTCGGTTCACGCGCGGGATGGTAGCGCGGGGTCGGAGGCTCGTATAGGGCGGTATGGCACGAATTGAAACTTGCCATTCGGACTGCCCGCGAGTTAGCTAGCCGGGTTCCCTGGAATGATACTTACCGCCATGAGACCAACCTTGCGCCTTTCTCGGTTCCATTCGGCCTTCACGCTCATCGAACTGCTCGTGGTGATCGCCATCATTGCAATCCTGGCCGGAATGCTGCTGCCCGCACTCGGCAAGGCCAAGACGAAGGCTCAAGGAATTCAGTGCCTTAACCATACCAAGCAACTTCAGCTTGCCTGGCTGATGTATGGCGAGGACAACCAGCAAAGGCTCGTCTTGAATGGGACCGGCGACCAAAAGGGGTGGGTGGCCGGCTGGATCATGGGCAACACGCCGGACGCGACCAATGTCAATCTGCTCAAGCCACCCAACGGGCTGCTGTGGGATTATTGCCAATCGGCCACGATCTATCGCTGCCCGGCCGACCGGAGCACGGTCACGCTGGGGGGACGCAAGCTTCAACGCACCCGCAGTGTTTCGGTGAACGGCTTCATGAACGGCCAGAGTTGGCACACGGACTTGATGGCCAAGACGTGGCGCACGTTCCGCAAGCTTTCCGACATCACCAGCCCAAGCCAGATGTTCGTGTTCATTGATGAGCGGGAGGAAAGCGTGGACGACGGCTACATTCTCGTGGCGATGGAGCCCGACAAACGCTGGGGCAATCTGCCGGCGGTCTATCACAACGGTGCCGGCGGGCTGAGTTTTGCCGACGGGCACTCCGAGATTCACCGCTGGTTGGATCCGAACACGTTGAGACCGGGCGTTGCCGGTGACCGCATTGCTCCCCGCGACGTCCCCTGGATTCAGGAACGCGGGACCATTTCCGTGAAGTAGAAGGTCTTTTGCCCGCCAGGAACTCCGGCGTTGCCGTGTGATTATCTCAGCGCCTACCGGGAGCTGGGGTTGCTGATTTTGGGGCTGCCAACTTCGTACAGTTCGAAGTCAGATCCTTTCAGAACAAGGTAAAGCGACGGAACGTTGCTGAACGTCAATCCCGATCCCTGACTCGCCAGCACGTGCGTGACATCGAGTGTCGGGAGTGAAACGATGAGGTCCGATTCCGTCTGGATCTGCGGCAGTGGTCGTTCACCGTATAGCCCGAACGGTTTAATGTGGGGCTTACTTACGAAGTAAGGCGGGATGTCGATACCGACCAGCACAACACGCTTCACTTCATCGCGCCGATTCAAGTAGGCAAACGCTGGGTAGAAGGCGGTTTTTCTCTCCACCCAGGCCGATTCATGGATTGGAGACAGAGCGCTGCGAATGGCAGCGGCCTCCTCCTTGGCAATCATTCCCAGCCCATACGCTATCGAAATGCCGACGACGCCCGCTGTGAGCGAGCGCAACACAACGGTTGAATGCTCCCACAGATAGGCGGCACCCGCGCCCGCGAACACGGCATAAACCGTCAACATGTGGTAGGCGAAGCGGGCCTCTTGCTGGGTATAAAACCACACTATGGTCAGCAGCGTCGCCCAGGCAAGCATCGCTCGATGACTTTTTTTGCGGCAGATCAAACAACCAATCGGTGCCAATGCGAGTATCGCCACACCGATGCCGGTGGCGCCGTGAAACTGGTGAGGAGAAAAAGTGATTCGCCATGGAAGCAGCACCAGGTCCAGAAAGGAGCGGCCCGAGCCGTAGCCACGCATCCGGATGTTCGATTGAATGATCGCGGAAGCGTCTGGGGACAAAAAGTGTGGGGCTCCCATAATCTTGGCCAGAACCACCGGTGGCGGATATATCGGGGCATTCAGGATAAGGTAGTTACGAAGGTACCACGGCCCACCTACTGCCAATGCGGTCGCAACGAGTATGAGAGATAATTCGAAGATTCGGCGAATGGATCGAATGGGCAGGAGATAGACAATGAAGACGATTAGGCTGACACCACACACAAAGATCCCGGTATATTTCGTGCCCAATGTACCGCCCAAGAGTATTCCCGAACAACCAACTTGCGCCGGTTCTACGCTATGCAGCAGACGCCAAATCGCTGCAATCGCCATGGCACTGAAAGTCAAATCGACAAATGCGTAGGGCTGGTGCCTAAACAGGACCGGAGCGCTCAGAGAAATCAGCACCGCCCAACGGGCACTTTTGACGCTGGCAAATAATTCGCGAGCGATTCCCCAAACCAGAATGAGGAAAACAAGAGCGATAACTGCCCCAAAGACGCCGGCGGCACGGTCATTGGAGAGGCTCATTACCACTCCGAAAAGAACCTCACTGATAGCCGGATAGGAGGTATTTAGCGTATCCGTGACGGGCCGAATCACCGATGCCCGAATCCAAGTCGCGGGACCGTAAAGGTGATAGGAAATGCCATCGCTGCCAATAACGCCAGTTGGCTTCTGCAACCCGCTTAGCAATAGAATGGTAAAAAGAGTGAGCACCGGAACCATCGTCCAACCGATCTCAGCGATGAGTTGTCGCAGTCGGGTGCGGTAGGATGGATCAACGATTTGGTAAAGTGCTCGGATTGCAAACGGAGTAAGAATGGGAATAAAGACTTGCCACCCGAAGAATAGCTGCCCGATCAAAAAGAATCCGGTGCCGAGTAAAATAATGCCCAGCAAACAGCGGAGGGCCAGTGATTCAGCGTCATTTGCGGCATTCACAAGGGTGCTGCGAAATAGCATGCCAACGCCCAACGCAGCGAGAAACACATAGGCGACAGAAGCGATCGCGGCGAAAAGCTGCAGGGCGTGCATCAATAGAACCAGGATTTGAAGGTTGTCGACGAAAGGATCCGATAATAAATGAAGGTGATCAGTACCGAAAGCAGCCAACAGAAAGCTGCAATGGTATAGATGCGCTTTAGCTTCGAGGCAGGTCGCCGGCTCATAATTTGAAGCCCGCCGCTAGCCATTCCCGGCTCGCCGCCCCGCTGCGTTGCCCAGCGAAAAAACTTCGTGGCCACCGGTTGGATCCCCTGGAAGCCTTGGGTGCATCCGGAATTTACTGCGTTATCACCTCGAGCAGATAACGCATCTCCTCCTGAACGTCGTCCATCTCGGCGACGGTGTCCGCCACTTCGATTCGCACCAATTCACGGAATCTCTGTCGGAGCCGGAAAACGGCGACACCGACACTGCGCGGGCTGAGACTTAGATCCGGGGCGGCTGCCTCGTATTCGCCTGGAGAGGGATCGGTGGCGAGCCACTGTTCGAGGATTTCGTAGTTCCGGCTCTTCCCCGCGGAGGTCATTTCGTCCCGCAGTCGGCGGCGCGCGTTGGCCATGATGGTTTGCGCCCACCGACGGTCATACGCCTTTTCGGGAGTGCCGGCGTGAGCCATTTCTGACTGGCAGCGCAACTCCTCCTCCGGAACATCGAGGGAAATCCGCAGCAATTGGCCGCCGCGCCGGAGCCGTTTGCTTGCCCGGTTTTCGTTGAAAATAAAGTGCCGCAGGGCGCCGAGGAGAAATGAACGAAAACGACCCCTCTCTCGCTGGACATCTTTGAGAAAATTCTTTTCGAGGAACCGTTCAAAGAAGGCCTGCACGAGGTCTTCGGCATCGTGCGACGAGTGGCCGTCACGGCGCAGATAAGAATAAAGCGGCGCCCAATAGGTTCGGCACAAACGCGCCAGGGCCTCCTGTGCCTCCGGCTGCGAGGCATCCTTTGCGGTCAGGATGACCGTCCAGTGAGTCGTCGCAAACATGACAGCGCCAAGGGGAGCGTCCGACCGGCGTGGGATTGGATCGATAGGCTCGGCGTGAGGCATGGGACGAATCTGGCAAACGAGGCGGTACCGACAACGCTTAAAATCTTGGGTGAAACCTTACTGCACTGCCGGGTCCGGCTTGTCCTTGGGTTTCATTGTCAGAGGGTCGCGCAGCGGGACAAGATGGAGCCGGTCGCTCGCAAGCCCCTTTAGATTCACGGCGTGATTGGGATGGCCTTTGAGAATTTCCTCCTTTTGCCCGATGACGAGGATCCGGGCTTGGTCGGGGTGCAAATGCTTGCGTGCCACTCGCAGGACATCGTCACCGGTAATCGCTTCCATGCGAGAGCGCCACGTCTTCCAGAAATTCGGACTGCTGGCAAAACGCCCGGTGTATTCATCATCGGCAAACGTGCCCGCGACCTGTGACTTGGTGGCGAACCGCTGCGGAAAGGTGTCGACGAAGCTCTTCCTCGCCGTCTTTAGCTCTTCGTCGGAAACAGGGGTTTCCGCAATTTTCTTCATTTCCTCGAGCACGATGCTCGTTGCATAAGCCACCGTGCGGGATTTCGAAGCGAAGGAAGCCATGAACGTTTCCGGGTAATATACCCCGCCGCGGAATGAACTGCCGGCGCCGTACGCGAGGCCTTCGTCGGAACGAACTCGGTTCATAATCCGAGACGTGAATCCGCCACCGCCCAGGATGTCGTTCATAATGAGGATGGCCGGGTAGTCCGGGTCATTCCGTTTGACACCGGGCAGCAGGATGGAGACACGTCCCTGATTAACATCTTTGTCCACGATGTAAAGGCCGGGAGGGGCGATGCGCGTATCGGTTGGGATGGGCGGCGCCTTGTCACCGGCGAACGGCCAGTCCGCAAGCAGGGCTTCAAGGCGGGCGACAATGTCTTCGCGGTCGAAATCACCACTGACGGCGAGGGTAAAATTTGCGGGGTGAAACCATTTTCGATGGAAGGCGAGCAGTTCATCGCGAGTGATCGACTGGACGCTGGCTTCGGTGTCATAACGGCAGGCCCAGAACTGATCACCGTATGCGAGGAATTCCCGTTCCCGGCCTTCGATGGCCGTCGAGTCATCGTTCCGCTGCTTCATTTCAGCGATGCTCTGCTCGCGATGAAGTGCGAGCCGGTCCGCCTGAAAACGGGGCTTGCTCAGCACCTCGCGCAGGAGGCCAAGCCCTTCGGTCAGGTCTTTGGATAAAAGGTTCAGGGTCACGGTGCCCGATGAATCTCCGACGATCGAGGTGAGATTGGCCGCCAGGAATGCGAGACGCTCGTCCATTTGCTCTGCAGTCTTGGATTCCGTTCCAGCACGAGAGAGAAGGTGGCCGACGAATCCCGCCAAGCCTTCCTTGCCAGCGGGGTCGACGTAATTGCCAACCCGGACGGTGACCGAGATGTAAATCAGGGGGAGTTCACGGTCGGGCACCACGTAAGCCACGGGGCCAGCCTTCAACACGATTCGATAATCGACCGGACTCGGCGGCTCGAAGGTGAGCTCCGCATAGGTCAGCTTTTCCGGACGATCGGGAATTGGCGCAGCGAACGTTGCCTGGCACGCAAGCACGCCGGTCAGAAGGAGGATGACCGAAAGGGTGGATGGGAAAAAATTCATGGCGGAGAGCAGGTTGGAAACGTTCGATCGGAATCACTTTTTTGATAATTCCTTGATCCGTGCCTCGAGTCTCTTGCGGAGGATGCGTTGGAATTGCTGTTTTTTGGGGTCGCCGGGTGGGGTCTGGCTCTGCATTTGTTCGAGCATCGCTTTAAGCCGGGCCGGATCGGACTCCCGCTCGAGCATGCCGATAAAATTCCGGATTACGGGCTTCTGCTCGGGCGTCAGTCCGGCAAGGTCAGGATCGGTTTCCGCACCGGTCCCCTCCTTGCGGCTATACCGGGCGACCGTTCGGTTTTCACGAGTGAAATAAGTCGCGGCGACCCGTTTCACGTCGGTAGCCGTCACCACTTGCACCTTTGAAAACGCTTCATTAACCTCGTGCCAGTCGCCAAGACCCTCGTTGAACACAAGCTGCATGAGGATGGGAAAATCGGAAGATAAACGGCGGAACGCCGCGGCAGCGAAGTTATTCTTCACTTTCTGCAATTCCTCCCCGGGCACTTCTTCATTTTTCAGTCGGTCCAACTCCTCGTAGAGTGCGTTCTCGACTTCCTCATGGGTTTTTCCATCCTTAACCTCCGCGCCGATGTTGAATGCGCCGGCCCATTTGCGGGAATCCTGATTAGCCCAGGTGGTATTTGCCACCTGACGGCCCAGTTCTAATCCCTTATATAGCCGGCCCGTTCGCCCGAGCAGAAGCTGTTCCATGACATTGAGGGCGTAGCTGTCCTTGTGGCGAAATGGGACCGTATGCCAAAGGATGTCCACCTGGGGATTGGCCTCGGCATCGGCATTCATCCGTTTCTCCGCCAATTGTTGGACTTCGAGGGTCGTGACATCGGGCGGGGGGCGGTTCCCCCGGGGGATTCGCCCAAAGTATTCATTCACCTGCCGCTCCGCGTCCGCGGCGACGAAGTCGCCTACCAGGATCAGGGTGATGTTCGCCGGCTGATAGTAGAGTGAATAGAACTCGTCGGCTTGGACCTTCGAGATCGCCGGAATGTCGCTGGGCCAGCCGATCACGGGCCAGTTGTACGGGTGGGCATCCCAAAACATCGCGTTGAACTGCTCAGCAAATTTTCCGAGCGGCGTGGATTCGGTCCGCATCCGCCTCTCCTCAAACACCACATCGCGCTCAGCGTAGAATTCCCGAAAAACCGGCCGCCGGAGCCTCTCACTTTCCATCCACATCCAGAGCTCAAGCTTGTTCGCCGGGACATTGATGAAATAGCCCGTCATGTCCTCGCTGGTAAAGGCGTTCATGCCCGACGCACCTGCCGTGGTGTAGATCCGATCAAATTCGTTCTTCACCAGAATCTCCCGCTGTTGGTCGATGAGCTTCTTGAATTCCTTTTCGAGCTCCTTCCACCGGTCAGTTCGGGTTTCGATCTTCGTGAGATCCGCCAAGTCTCCGCGCCTCCATTGATCCCGCATGATCGCCTCCTCGGCCCGCATCAATTCGCGAACCCGCTCCTGGGCGGCAATGATCTCGACATCCTTCGCATAGTCCTTGGTTCCAAGGGTCGGGGTCCCCTTAAACATCATGTGTTCGAAAAGATGGGCGATCCCAGTGATGCCAGGGCGCTCGTTCGAGGACCCAACGTGGGCAACCCATCCACCCGCGACCCGTGGCTGGTTATGTCGCTCGACCATCAGGAGCTTGAAGCCGTTGGGCAACTGTTTCTCGATCACGGGGATTTGCTGTGCCGTGGCCCACCCAGGAAGGAGCGCGAGAAATCCGGCGAAAAAGCGGCGATACGTCATGTGTGACTCTCAAGGAAGCAGTCGCGACCGCAGCCGTCAATCACGGCGAAGCGGGGGCCAGGGTGTGAGTACGTTCAGACGGGGAGCGAGAAAGGGGTTCGGGAGTGCCTCTTCCCACGGAAAGTTAAGCCGCCGGTTCAATGGGGGCTCTCTCTGGGCGGCCGGCAAGACGAGGCAATCTGTCAACGAATCGAATGAAATACTACAATACTATTGACCGACCCCTAAACCTCAAAGAGCCTAGCAAATGCACCGATTGCTCTGCCCGGCAGACTGGACCCCACACTTGGTCCAGGAGTTGGAGCGATCTTTTCCTGGGACCGCGCTTCAGATCGTTCGGCCGGGGCGGGTTGAAACCGCCCTGTCGATTGAGGCCGTGCACCCCTTGCCGCCTCTCGTTTTTGCCCGTCAGATGCTGCTTGCGCCCCAATTCGTCGAGTTCTCCTCCATCCGCCTGGGTGCGGAACGCCTCGCCGGATATCTGATGGCAGTTCTTCCGGAAGGTCGGCCGTGGCAGCTGCACCTGGAGCCAGACTACGGCAGCGGCCGTGCGGGGCAACATCGGTGCCAACTGCTTCGCGAGGGACTGGACGAACAATTGAAACGAACCCGACGTCATGTGCTTCGGCAGCGACGTCCGGTCGCGGCTCCGTTCACCCCGGAAGATTCTCTGGTGCAGGTCTTGCTCGATACTCCGGATCGCGGCTGGATTTCCGTGGCGGTTGCACCCCTGCCCTACGTCCACCGACGCGTCATCTCCCCGTTTCCACTGGGCGAAATCCAGCCAACCACCGACAAGACCGCACCCAGTCGTGCCTTTGCAAAATTAGTCGAAGCCGAATGTCGCCTGGGACGAAGAATCGCCGCGGGCGAAAGGTGCGTCGACTTGGGCGCCTCTCCCGGGAGCTGGACCTACGTTGCGGCGAAACGGGGGGCGACCGTGACCGCTGTGGATCGTTCACCGTTGCGGGCGGATCTCATGAGCGAGCCTCGCGTACGGTTCCAAGCCGGCGACGCGTTTACCTTTTTCCCGGACAAACCGGTCGACTGGCTGTTGTGCGACGTGATAGCCGCGCCGGAGCGGAGCATGAAATTGCTACTCGACTGGGCCTCTGCACGCCGCATGCGGCACTTCGTGGTGACGATAAAATTCCGGGGAGATGCGGAATACCCGGAGCTGGACTTGCTGAAACAACGCTTACTACCGGTCTGCACCGAGTTCTTCCTGAGTCGATTGTGCGCGAACAAGAACGAAGCCTGCGCGTTTGGCACGTTGCGATAGGAGCTCACGGCCATTCCCAGCCGGAGCGCGAAATCCTAAGAAATCAGAGGAGTGGGGTGACCGACGGGACTCGAACCCGCAACATCCAGAACCACAATCTGGGGCTCTACCATTGAGCTACGGCCACCACTCGCAGACCAGGAACGTAGGAATGCCGGCCCAGAGCGTCAAGCGCAGCCGTCGTAGACTTCTAAATTACCCATGAACCGGCAATCCGGGGCGCGGGATTTATCCCGCAGGACCGTCAATGCGCACATACGCCCTGGAAGTCCCACCGCTCCCTTTGTAAATCACGCCCCTGCGGACTAAAGTTCGCGCTCCGATCGCGGTTCATGGGTAGCAAAGTTTTCCAAAGAATGGACATGAATTAAGACCATGAACCGAAAAGCACCACCTCACCCGGCCTTCGGCCACCCTCTCCCCCACTCCGAGTGGCGGAGAGAGCGGAGCAACGGTCGGTTCATGGAGAGACGAAGCGCCGGACAGCGATTCCGAGAACGGGATGGTTTGACGGGAGCTGATCAACCCTGTTACTACCAGCCCTGTGTCATCCCACGGCGCATCGCCGAGAAACCTATTCCTTCAATTTAAATTCCTGATTCTGAATGTCTTGATAATCATCGGGACATTGGTTGCGGGTTGTTTTTCTTCAGCCGCGAGCGAATGGCAGATACCGCTGACGAATTATTTGCGATTGGTGGTTGCGCAGAACGACCGACTTGCGGCTCAGGAGTTGCAGGTCGTCGCCGCCCAGGCGCAACAGAAGGGAGAAAAGGGGATCTTCGAGCCAGTGTTTGTCTCCGGTGCCGAACATCTGATCAATAATCGCCAACTCAACAGCCAGTCACTCTCCTCGACCATCGGGCTTCGGACCAATGCGATCTCGGAACGAAACAACAATTACAATTCGGCGCTTGAGTTATTGGTTCCGACGGGCGCGCGGCTCCGATTGGGATCGACGCTGCATGACCTGAACAACACCTACCAGCAAGTGGGAATATCGCATTTCACGAATGGTGAGTACGAGAGTTTCGTGGGAGTGACCCTGGCGCAGCCGATCTTGAAGAATGCGGGAACAGGGGCCACGCTGGCAGCATCGCGGCTGGCGGCGCGACAGAGTGAGGTGGCGTGGCAGGAATACCGTGGGAATCTTATTCAGATCATCGCCGGAGCGGAGGCCGCGTATCTTGGTCTGCACCTGGCGCAAGAGCAGGTCCGCTTTTTTGCCGAGTCCGCCCGGGTGGCGCAGACGGTGCTGGACGACGCGAAGGCCCGGGTGGCGGCGGGTAAGTCCGGCGAGCTGGACGTGCTTCAGGCGGAGGCGGATTTTGCGACACGCCGGAACGGTCTGCGCGAGGCGGAGCAGAAGTTGACCGAGGCACGGGCACGGGCGACCTCGGCGTTCGAATCGGCGGAAGACGATAAGCGTGGAATGTTGATGGCTGAGCCACCGGGTTTGCCGGAAAACCAGGGTCTCGAATTCGGCGCTCATTGGCCGGTTCTGTTCAATCACAGCCCTGAGTTGCGTTCGCAGTACGAGAAGCTGGCTCAGGAAGGGATCCGGGTTGCCTACTCGCGCAATCAGAGGTTGCCGCAGTTGGACTTGAGGGGATCCTACGGTTTGAACGGATTGGGGGCCACGCCACGGGATGCTTACGAGCAGGTTCGGACCAAGGATTACGACACGTGGAGTATCGGCGTCGAGCTCCGCATTCCATTGGGCGGTGGGATCAAGGAGCGCCAGGAATTGGTGGCGGCACGGGCTCGGCAGCGCGCGGTGTTGCTGGGGCTCCGGGATCTCGAAACCCAACTGGGCAACAGTCTTCGGGTGGCGTTGAGGAAGTTCGAATTCACCCGCAGCGCCATCGCGGACCACGAGGCGGTGATTCGGTTGAACCAGAACCTACTTGAGGCCGAGATGGCCCGTCTCAAGGTGGGACGGGTCGAAGCCCGCAAGGTGCTCGAAGTCGAGCGAGACTTATTGCAGGCGAAGCTCACGGCGCTGGCGGCATCCGTCGGTCATCACCAGGCGTCCATCGAGTTGGAGGCTCTCGAGGGGTCCTACCTCTCGAAGCGGGGCCTCGAACGCAGCCGTCATGCAGTCGTTGATCGCGCGATGCATCGCGACGTTTCCCAGACGGTTGTCGACGATCCGTCGGTATCGGGATTCTCCACGAAGTGAAAACGCGACGATTTCCAAGGGGTTCTTCGATCCCAGGAGTAAACCCGGAGATGAATCTTGAACCGCGGGTGCCTGGGCATGGGAGCCCGCTTGCGTCCGGCGCGCCCGCTATCCGCCGCCGGCGGTTGCGGGAGTTCCTGTGCATGACCCTCCTGGCGCTGGTTGCCCCGCTGGTGTCAGGCCGGTCGGGGGCAGTCGATCTGACCGGCATTACCGAGCCATTTCAGGACGCCACCCTTACGTCGCCGGTGGCCGGAACGGTGGGCCGGCATTTTTTTGTCGAAGGCGATTTTGTGGAAGCGGGAAAGGTGATCCTCGAATTGGACAAGCGACTGGAGGAACTCGAGGTCGTGCGACGCGAGGTGGTCCTGGACAACACATCCAACATTCTCCAGCGCACCGAGCAATTGGCGGCGACGAGCAAGGCCGTGGCGGCGGAGGAACTCGACAAACATCGCGCCGAACGACGGATCGCCCAGGCCGAACTGGATGTGGCGCGTGAGCAATTGCGCCGCCGTCAGATCGTGGCGCCCTTTGCCGGTATCGTTGCGGATCTATTTGGATTGGATAGTGGCGAAGGCTCCCAACCGCAGACGCCGCTGGCGCGTTTGGTGGACACGCGTCGTTGCTGGCTCGTGGTGAATGTCGAAGCACGCCTGGCGCTTTCGACCCACCCGGGCGATTCCGTTGAGATTCAACTGGAGACCTCCACCGGGCGGAAGGTCGTCCCCGGGGAGATCAAATTTGTGTCGCCCGTGGCCGACCCAGCCAGTGGCCTGGTCAAGGTCAAAGCGTTGTTCGATAACTCGGAGATCCGGATTGCGGCGGGGGCGGCGGCGGTTTTACGTCTCGCGGAACCCAAGTGACGGTCGATCAACGCGAATGAATTGCGAAGCCAACATCCGCCCGGTCATTGGTGAACTCACCGCTCTGCGGCAGTGGACTGGCGCGCCGCGCGAGTTTTGGACACGGTACTCGGCGGCACTCGCCGACCTTTGCGATGCCGACCGATGTGTCGCTGCCGTGAGGTCGAGTGCCGAGAACGCAACCTGGAAGAAGTTGCAAGACTGGTCGCACGGAGAGATGCCCGTGGCGCCCAATGCAGAGTTCAATGCGGGGCTGATCCCTCTCGCGGAGACGACGGCTTCGGCGGGGGTCGTTCTGTCCGAACTTTCGGCACGGCGGAGTTTCACGCTTGGACTCCGGCTACCGTGGCAGGCCGCGGGTGAAACCGTGATCGTGCTTCTCCTGGTTTGCGACACCACCGAAAACGCCGCGCGGGAGGCGCTTGGACGATTGCAGTTGGTTTCGGATATTCCGTTGATGCGTCAATCCGGGCAGCCATCGGAAGAAGCGCGCGTGGCGACCGAGCGGTTCGCCGGGGTTTTTGAAGTATTGACGCAGGTCAACGATCAACCCCGTTTCTTCGGCGCGGCGTTGGGCCTTTGCAATGCGCTGGCGACGCGATTGGCCGCCGAGCGCGTCAGCGTGGGCTGGTTACGCAACGGCGCAGTCCGGCTCCAGGCGATCAGCCGCATGGAAAAATTCAACCGTGAGATGGCTGCGGCGCAGTCGCTCGAACGGGCGATGGAGGAAGCCATCGATCAGGAGGCGGATCTCCGTTTTCCAGCGGCTCCCGACTCCACCGCGGTGCTGCGCGATCATGCGAAATTCAGTCAGGAGCAATCGGTGCCACACCTCTTGACGGTGCCGGTCCGGGTCGCGGACCGGTGCGTCGGCGCTCTGACGTGCGAGCGGAGTGCGCGCGAGTTCACCGAGAGTGAGGCGCAGCAGGTCCAATTGGCCGCGGGCTTGGTCGGGCGCCGGCTATCGGAACTGGAGCGGCGCGACCGGTCTTGGCCGGGGCGGTGTCTGGCGCGTGGCCGGGAACTCTCGAGCGCGCTCGTGGGTCCGCGTCACGCGTGGGCGAAAGTGATTGGGATTCTGGGAACGCTGGTATTATTGGCTCTGATTTTTTTCCGCATTCCGTATCGAGTGGAAGGGAACTTCAGCGTGCGTGCGGATGAACTCGCCTATTTGAGCGCGCCGTACGAAAGTTATTTGGCGGACGTGTTCGTTCGGCCGGGAGACGCCCTGACCAACGGACAGCCCCTGGTGCGACTCGACACACAGGATCTTTTTCTGGAGGAAAGCAGTGCCCTGGCGGACCTGAGTCGGTACCAACGCGAGGCGGAGAAAGCCCGGGCGGCGCGGGCGTTGGCGGACATGCGGATCGCTGAGGCGCTGGCCCAGCAGAGTCAGGCGCGACTGGATATTATCCGGCACCGGTTGCAGCAGGCCACGATTCGTGCGCCATTTGCCGGCACCGTGGTGGAGGGGGACTTGCGCGAACGCCTCGGGGCACCGGTCAAGCAGGGGGATGCGCTGCTGCGCATGGCACGATTGGAGGGCCTATACGTGGTGGCGGACGTGCCGGAGCGGGACGTTCAGGAATTGGGAGGAACGGAGACGGGTGAAATTGCCTTCCTGAGCCAGCCGCGGGTCCGATTTCCGGTTCGGGCGACGGTACTGGAGCCGATGGCGGTTGCCCGTGACGGCGCGAATATTTTCCAACTGCGCTGTGCGTTGCAGCAGCCACCGGAGGCGTGGTTCCGACCCGGCATGACGGGTGTTGCGCGGATTGACGTCGGGAAGCGCCGGCTCGGCTGGATTCTTATGCATCGGACAGTGGATTTCATCCGGCTGCACTTTTGGTGGTGAGCCGTCCCAGGTCCCCATGGAGGCGAACAGCACATTCTCCGAGTCGTGGCATCGGGTCTCCGGTCAGCATCTAGCCTTGCATCCCGCGGTGCAGGTTCGACGTCAGATGTTCCGCGGTGAACGGTGGTACGTTCTGGAGCATCCGTTCACCAATCAGTTCTTCCGGTTGCGCCCCGTCGCGTACGAGTTTGTTGCCCGATTGCACCGTGATCGCACGATTGATTCCGTTTGGCGCGAGTGCCTCGAGCGGTTTCCGGCGGAAGCACCCGGCCAGGAGGCGGTAGTTCGCCTCCTCGGCCAGCTTTATCAGGCGAATCTTCTTCAGTACGAATCTGCAACCGACACAAGCGCGTTGTTTCAGCGGCACGAGAAACGGGAGCAACGGGAGTTCCGCGCGCGCATCACGAACGTGATGTTCTTCCGGATTCCTCTCTGGGATCCGGATCGTTTCCTGGTGCGGAGTCTGGGTGTGATTGGCTGGCTCTTTTCCCCCGCCGGTTTTCTCCTGTGGCTCGCGGTGATCGGTCTGGCGTTAAAGACGGTGGTCGATCACTGGTCGGCGGTTCGCGATCAGTCTCAGGGCATCCTCGCTCCGGCAAATCTCGCCTGGCTATATCTGGCGATGGTGGGGTTAAAGACGTTGCACGAACTCGGCCACGGCTGGTTGTGTCGGAAGTATGGAGGTGAAGTCCATACCCTGGGTTTGATGTTCATGATCTTTACGCCGGTGCCGTATGTGGACGTGACGTCGAGTTGGAGTTTTCGATCGGCCTGGCAACGAGTGCTCGTGGGTGCCGGAGGAATGATTGTGGAATTGTTCGTCGCGGCGTTGGCGACTTTCATCTGGGCACGCTCCGGTCCTGGCGTGGTGCATTCGGTGGCCTACAACATTATGTTCATTGCCAGCGTCAGCACGCTGGTGTTCAACCTGAATCCGCTGCTGCGTTTCGATGGCTATTATATCCTCAGTGACCTCTGCGGGTTGCCCAATCTTGGCGGCCGGGCGAATCAGGAACTGCGACACCTTTCGGAAAAGCATATCCTCGGGGTCCGCGACAGCTCCAGTCCGGCTAGGACCGGCGGCGAGGCGGCGTGGCTCGCGGGATACGGTGCCGTCAGCGGCGTGTACCGGGTCATCGTGTTTGCGGGAGTCCTTTTTTCGGTTGCCGATCGTTACATGCTGCTCGGAGTGGTGATGTTGGCGGTTTGCTTCGTGTCGTGGATCGTCGTGCCCACCGGGAAATTTGTTACTTATCTCGGCAGCAGTCCGCGGTTGGATCGCGTGCGGGGACGCGCCATCGCCGTCGTCGCCACCGCCGTGGCCGCCCTGGTCCTGCTTTTGGGCGTCATTCCGGCGCCGAATCATTTTCAGGCACCTGGAATTGTTGAAGCCAGTCAGCGCTCGCAGGTCGTGTGCGAGACGGCGGGAAAAGTTCTCGCGCTCTCGACCCTGCCGGGGGGCCTTGTTCGGGCGGGTCAACCTTTGCTCGCCTTGACGAACCGTGAACTTTCCCTGGAACTCGTCTCGGCTCGGGCGGCGTTGGCCGAAGTGGACGCCCGGTTGCATCAGGCGCTCGGCGAGCAGGCGGCCAACTATCGTCCACTCGAAGCTCGCCGGGTTGCGCTCACGAACCGGCTCGCGCGCCTGCTCTCCGATCAGAGCGCACAAATTGTCACGGCGCGGCACGATGGAGTCTGGGTCGTGCCGGCCTCATCGGAACTGCCCGGCCGATGGGTGGCTCGTGGCACGGCAGTCGGTTGGGTAATCAACCCGGGAACCCATGAGTTCACCGCCACGGTTTCCCAAGCTGATGCGGACCGTTTGTTCCACTCGCATTGGACCCGCGCCGGCACTCCGCTGCCTTTGGATGCCGCCGTTTCCGATCTCACCGCCAGGATTCGCCTCCGCGGAGAGGCGGGTGTTGTCGTGCCGGTTCGCTCCATTCACATCGTGCCGGCCGAGCGTGACACATTGCCGAGCGCCGCGCTCGGATGGCAAGGTGGAGGTGAATTGGCCCCGGCGAAATCGGACCCGCACGGCTTGCGCTCAGCGGAGTCCTTTTTTGAGGTGCGCGCGGACTTGCCCTCCGATCCCGGAGTCCGTCTCGTTCATGGTCGGTCCGGCCGGATCCGGTTCGATTTGCCCGCCGAGCCGTACTTGCAGCAATGGGTGCGTCTTTTCGCCCAATTTCTCCAGAGACGATATCAGCTCTAAGCATGGTTAGCCCTTCCACCCTCCTGAAGCGGCCGGCGAGGACCTTTGGCCCGTGCGGCGAGCTCTTCGAACCGTGTCGCGATCTCAGGCCATTCTGACGTGGCGCGAACCGGAGCCGCTACCGCGCGGCCTGGATGCTGCCACCCACGAGCTGACCGGACGCTGGCGCCGCCGCTCGGCCGTCGGGGCTCGTTTGCGTCACCTCGCCGGGCAGGCGGACGATCGTGCGCTGGATTTCCGGGAGCTGCGTGACCATGATCTCCGGGTCAGATTGCTGGAGTTTCGGGAGCAATTTCGCCGGGGCGGATCCGAGGGGGAATCCGTTCTCCTACCCGCGCTTGCCGCGTTGCGGGAGGCCGCCGATCGGACGCTGGGTTTGCGCCCGTTTGTGGTGCAACTGCAAGGAGTGCTGGCGCTACACCGTGGCTACCTCGCGGAGATGGCCACCGGCGAAGGCAAGACGCTGACCGCTGCGCTGGCGGCGGTGCTCTCGGGTTGGACCCGCCGACCTCTGCACATTCTCACGGTCAACGATTACCTCGTCGAGCGCGATGCACGTTGGCTCGCGCCACTCTATGAATTTGCCGCGGTGTCCGTCGGAACGGTCACGGGTGCCATGCGGCCCCCGGACCGCCGCCGCGGGCATGCGGCGGACATCACGTACACGACCGGCAAGGAGCTTCTCGCGGACTTTCTACGCGACCGGCTTGCGCTCGCGGGGACGGTGAACCGCCATCAACGGTTGATCCACTCACTCCGAAGCCCGGGTGAGTCCGCTCGGCGCGAGGAACAATTAGTCCTGCGCGGCCTGCATTCGGCCATCGTGGACGAGGCTGACAGCATCCTGATTGATGAAGCCGTCACGCCGTTGATCATTTCGATGCCACGCCCGAACGAGGCGTTATGTGAATCCGCGCGGCAGGCCGAAAAGCTCGCGGCGGAGCTCGTTGCCGGCACCGACTACACCGTCGACGCGCGACATCGCGAGGTCCGATTGACGCGCGATGGCGAGGCTCACCTGGCGGAAAGTTGCCGGGATCAAGTCGGGTTATGGCGCGGGGCCGCTCGGCGCGAGGAATTGATCCGGCAAGCGTTGACTGCGCGGGAGTTTTTTCTCCGCGGAAAACAGTATGTTGTGGACGGAGAGAAGGTCGTGATTGTCGACGAATTCACCGGGCGCCCGATGCCCCAGAGAAGCTGGCGGCAGGGGTTGCATCAGGCGATCGAGGCGAAGGAACGGGTTCCTCTCTCAGATCCCGCGGAAACGATTGCGCGCATGAGTTTCCAGAAGTTCTTCCGATGTTTTCACCGGCTCAGCGGGATGACCGGCACTGCGCGCGAATCCGCAGGGGAACTCTGGGGATTATATCAGCTTCCGATGGTTCCCATTCTGCTCAATCGCCCTTGCATCCGCGCGCTTTGGCCCGATCAATACTTCGCCACCGAGTCCGAAAAATGGTCGGCGATTGTTGACAGCATCGTACAGATCCACGCGTCTGGGCGGCCGATTTTGGCCGGCACCCGCAGCGTTCACGCCAGCGAACATCTCGCCGGGCAGTTGGAAAAGCGCGGGCTGGAGGCGAGAGTATTAAATGCGACGCGGCTCGCGGATGAGGCGATGATTGTGGCCATGGCAGGAGAACCTAGCCGGATCACCATCGCCACGAACATGGCAGGCCGCGGGACGGACATTCGGTTGGGCGCAGGGGTTGCGGAACGGGGTGGACTCCACGTTATCGCCACCGAGCGGCATGAGAGTGGCCGTGTCGACCGCCAATTGATCGGCCGGGCGGGTCGCCAGGGCGACCCGGGGAGTGCGCAGCAGTTTGCCAGTGCTGAGGACGAATTGGTGGTTCGTTTCCTGCCGGCAGCTATGCGCTCGGCATTTACGCGATCACCGCGCCAGTGGGGATCAATCTTGATCCGACGGGCACAAGCGCAGGCCCAACGCCTCGCCGTCCGTCAGCGCCAAAGCGTCCTCCGTGCCGACACCTGGCTTGATGAATCGCTGGCGTTTGTGCCGGAGTAGGTCCAACGTCCCGGCATGGACTTCGCCGCCGTCTCCGCACTCTACGAGCCGAAATTGGAGCTGTACATCGACCTGTTGGACGTACCGGCCTATGCCGGGGTCGATGCCCTCGGAAAGAAACTGGGTGGCTGGGCAAAGGTCGCCGGTCTGTGCGGTTCGCGGATGGCCTCTGCGGCGGTCTGAAATGTTCTTCAACTGGCGCATGTTCGCGCGGGCGTTGCGGCTCGCGCTCTTCGGACAGCCCTTTCGCGTGCGACGCTGGGCTTACGTGTTATTTTTCAGCGGGCTTTTTCTCCTCTTCCTGACGTTCGTGGTGTTGGGACGGGCGCTGGATCACATTCTTTTCTCCGGATTCAGGCGCCAGCGTGTGACGCAACCGGTGTTCATCATCGCGCCCCCGCGCAGTGGTACGACGCTGGTACAGAATCTCTTCAGCCTCGACACCGATCGCTTCGTGCATCTCAAGATGTATCAAACCATCTTCCCGGCGGTCTGCTACCAGCGGTGCTTCGATGTGCTCGGCGGGATGGATGGAATCTTGGGGCGGCCCGTGGCACGCCTGCTCGGTTGGTGCGAAAAGAAATGGTTCGGTGGGTGGGATGACATGCACAAGATGCGGCTCAACCAGCCTGAAGAGGATGATGCGTTGTTCCTCTACGCCTTTGCGTCCGAAGCTATCTTTCTTCTGTTCCCGTTCATTCAAGAGTTGTGGGAGGCGGGATTTCCGGATGCATTGCCGACGGAAAAACGCCATCGGCTCATGAGTTATTACCGCAGTTGCCTGCAACGCCACCTTTACGCGAATGGTCCGACGCGTACGCTGCTTTCCAAAGCCACGCAGTCTTCCGGCACGGTCGAATCTCTGATGGCGGAGTTCCCCGATGCGCGTTTCATCACGATCATACGACATCCTTACAAATCGGTCGCGTCGCACGTCAGTTTGTTCGTGCCGGTCTGGCAGGCGCACTCGCCGGACATTGCGAAGGACGGCCCGGTCTCCAAGGCCTATGGTCAATTGGCAGTGGAGTGGTACAAGCATCTCTTCCAGTTCCGGAAGAAGATCGATCCGGCACGTTATCATTGCATTGATTACCGGGAACTTGTGCGCGACCCCGGGGCGGTCGTGGCCGAGGTTTACGCTCACTTCGGCTGGACGATGAGCGATGCGATGCGCGCCCGGCTCGAGGAAGCGACGCAACGTCAGGGTGAGTTCAAGAGCAAGCACGAGTACACCCTCGAGGAATTCGGTCTCTCCAAGGAATGGATTCAGGCCGAACTCGGCGATGTGCTTGACCACTACAAATTGGAGCGGTAGGTGCTTGCGATCGCGTCGGACCCGCTTAGATTCCCACCTGCCCGCGGCGGGAAGAGCGATTTCAATAGAGCCATCATGGACACGTTGCTTGAAACTGATGCCAAGACCAAGACCAGGCCTGGCCTGGATATTCGTGCTCTGATGAAGGCGCACGAGGGTCGCAACTACCTGTTGCATGCCGAGCACGTGAATCCCGCCAACGTGCGCACCCTCCGGACCATCGGGTTCGACCGCTGCTACGTCCGCGCTGAGGGGCCCTACCTCTGGGATGTGAAGGGCGTGAAGTATCTCGACCTGCTCGCAGGCTATGGCGTGTTCAATCTCGGGCGCAACCATCCGGAAATCCGGCGCGTGCTTCACGAATTTCTCGATGCCCAATATCCCAGTCTCGTGAAAATGGAGGCGCCGCTCTTGAGCGGATTGCTCGCGGCCGAGCTGAAAAAGCGCATGCCCAACCAGCTCGACACCGTCTTCTTCACCAACTCGGGTGCGGAAGGCGTCGAGGCGGCGCTAAAATACGCGCGCTGCGCAACGGGCAAGCCGGGCATCATCCATTGCCAGAAATCGTTCCACGGTCTTAGCTACGGCGCGCTTTCGGTCAATGGCGACGACAGCTTCCGGAGCGGCTTCGCTCCGTTCCTGCCGGAGTGCCGGGCGATTCCGTTCAATGACCTCGACGCGCTCGAAAAGGAGTTGCGCAAGGGTGACGTGGCCGCGTTCATCGTCGAACCGGTGCAGGGCAAGGGCGTGAATCTTCCCTTGCCCGGCTACCTGCCCGCGGCCATCGAGCTTTGCCATAAGCATGGCGCCATCTTCATCGATGACGAAGTCCAGGCCGGCATGGGTCGCACCGGTCGTTTTCTCGCCATTGAACACGACGGGCCAGGGATGGATCCGGACATCGTTGTGCTTTCAAAATCACTCTCCGGCGGGTTCGTGCCGGTGGGCGCGGTGTTGGCCAAGAAATGGATTCACGATAAAGTTTTTTCCAGCATGCAGCGCTCGGTTGTGCATTCCTCCACCTTCAGCCAGGGCAGTTTCGCGATGGCGGCGGGACTCGCGGCGTTGGATGTGATCGAGCGCGAAGGTCTGGTCAAGCGCGCGGAGGTTTGCGGCAACAAGATCGGTGAAGGATTGACGGCCATGATCCCGAAGTTCGAGTTCCTGAAATCCGTCCGCTGGCGCGGCTTGATGGTTGGCATTGAGTTCGGCGAACCGCGTTCGCTCGGACTCAAGACGGCTTGGGCGATTATTCACAAGCTGGACAAGAGCCTGTTCCCGCAGGCGGCGATCATCCCGCTGCTCGACAAGCACCATATCATTACTCAGGTGGCCGGCCATCACATTGACGTGGTCAAGTTGTTGCCGCCGCTCGTCATCAGCGACGAGGACGTAAAATGGTTCCTGACCGCCTTCGAGGACGTTCTGACGCAGATGCACAAGTTCCCTGGCCCGGCCTGGGATGTGATCGCAGATATCGGCAAGATGGCGTTGACCAACCGCGCGCGGTGATCCGTCCCCTCACGGCGTCAGCGCCCTTGCTGACGGAGTGGCCGGATCGTGCCAGCAGAAACGCCAGAGCCCCACATGCACGAGGCCCAGCAGGATCAGCAACAGCCCGTTGGCAACCACCGCGCCCACCACCGGAGTGCCCGGGAAACTGCCCGCGGCCACCAGGATCGCCAGCGCGATGTTGCGATTGCTGGTCCCCAACGCCGTGACGCGGCGGATACCGGGAGTCGGCCCGCTGAGTGCGTAACCGAGTAGCAACGCGACCTCGCTCACCATCACCATCGCCAGTAGTGGCTTCCACCCGGTGCGCAAAATGGTTTGGAACTCCACCACCGTGACAAATGCGAGCGACACCGTTCCGGCGGCCTCCGATACCATTTCCACCGGGCGCAATACCCGGGCGACCAAACCCATCCAGCGGTGCCGCATCCAGACGCCAATCATGAGCGGCAGGGTGATGGTGGACACCAGCACTCCGAGGATCATCAGAAAACTGAAGCGCATCGACTCGGCACCCGGCACAGCCTTCAGACTCCATTCGCAAATCAAAGGTGTCAGGGCTACCGACGCAAACGGAAACAACGCGGTCAATCCGGCGGCGAGTGCCAGGTCGGCCCGTGCCATGCGCGCGAACACCGGCACCACCGGCGCAAACGGCGCCGCCCCCAACAGCACCATGGCGATCGCGATTTCGGTCGGCACGTGCAGACTGCGAATCGCCCCAAGCGTGAGCAGAGGAACGGCCACGAAATTGAGCGGCAGCAGCCAGCCAAGATGACTGCGCCGGAGCGCGTCCCGAACCTGTGCGCCAGTCAGCCGCATGCCCACGCCAAGCAACAGCCCCCCCAACGAGAGCGCGGTGAGAATGCGGATGACTTTATTTGTATCCAGCGACATGCGTTGAATCGTCTGGCTTGTGCTTCTGGATGGTCTTGAAAAGTTCGGTGATGATCGTCTGGCTGTGCGCCAGCGTCTTGGCGTTGGCGGTCATGTAACGCGTGTACCCGCTGATGTCCGCGATGATGAGCAGTACGGGTTCGGCCGCACTGGCGGGGTCAGAATCTTCCTGTATTCGTCGCAATTCCATTTGATTCCTTACGATAATTCGTCTCCGCGCCTCCGCGGTCTCGGCGGGAGCTCGCCCGCCAAATGAAGATTCTGGTCGTACACCCGATCAGACGTTTCACGCCAAATGAGGCTTGGCCCTGGCCGACGGACGCGTAGGCTCACGGTCAACGACCCTGTCCATCATCAATTGTCCCTGAACCCTACCGCTGCCATGCACCAAAGTCCTAACAGAATCCCGACGACTCAATCGAAGTGTGCGTCGGCTCTGCCCGTCGCAGGTCGCCTGATGACGCATGCGCGAATGCGGGATCCGGCCCCGGAGTCCGGTGGAACCATTGCCGGGTCTAGGATTCCTGTTTTGGGCTGGCCCGCTGGCAGGGGGTGCCTTGCGGGAATCGTGTTCGTTGCTTTGGCGAATCTGACCGCGATCAGCCTGTGCGCGCACGACTGGCCTGAGTTTCGCGGGCCGACGGGGCAGGGGTATTCCCCCGCGAAGGACGTTCCACTTCGGTGGAGCGCGACTGAGAACGTTGCGTGGAAGACGGCCATTCCAGGTGCGGGATGGTCTTCGCCCGTGCTCGTGAACGACCGCCTGTATGTTACGGCCGCGAAGTCCACCGAGGGTGCGAAGAATCTCGTATTGAGTGCGATCTGCCTGGATGCCCGCGATGGGAAGGTGCTTTGGAGAACCGACGTTTTCAGCCCCGAAGACGGTGCCAACCTTCATCGCAAGAATAGCTATGCGAGTCCCACGCCGCTGGTGCGCGATGGCCGGCTTTACGTCCACTTTGGACACTTAGGAACGGCTTGTCTGGACTTGGCTGGCCGCGTGCAGTGGCGGCAGACTTCGATTAAGTATCCGTCCCAGCATGGCAACGGCGGCTCGCCTGTCCTGGCCGACGGCCGTTTAATCTTCAGTTGCGATGGAGTGACCAACCCGATGGTCGTCGCGTTGGACGGGCACACGGGCGAGGTGCGGTGGAAGACACCGCGCCACAATGAGTCTGTACCGAAGAAGTTTTCCTTCAGCACGCCGCTGCTCATCACCCATGCCGGCCGTTCGGAACTGATCAGCCCTGGGGCCGGCGGCACCTGCGCCTACGACCCGGCGACGGGCCGTGAGTTGTGGCACGTGAGCACCGGCAACGGCTTCTCGGTCATACCCCGGCCGGTGTTTGCCCATGGGTTGCTATTTGTGAATACCGACTACGACTTCCCGAAGCTGTTTGCGATCCGACCGGGCGGCGACGGGGACGTGACCGCCACGCACCTGACCTGGCAGATCGGACGCGGTGCCCCCAGCACGCCTTCCGCGCTGGTCGCAGGCTCCGAACTTTACTTCGTGTCGGACGCCGGAATCGCAACCTGCGCCGATGCAAAGACGGGTCAGGTGCATTGGAACGAACGGCTGGGGGGAGGCTTCTCGGCGTCCCCGGTGTTCGCGGACGGCCGGATCTATTTCCAGAACGAGGAAGGCGTGGGCTACGTGCTGAACGCTGGCAAGACCTTTGATCTGATCGCCAAGAACGAGCTGGGCGAACGCACGCTGGCGAGCTCTGCGGTGGACGACGGAGCGATGTTTATCCGCGGCGCCGAGCACCTGTTCCGGATTGGAAAGAAGTGAACCGCGAAACGCAGTTCAAACACATTGCCGCCAGTTCAACACAGTTTCATCAACATGAGAATCAGACATGACGTTGCCACCTTGATTGCAACCTCGCTCGCGGCATTGTCCGTCCAGGCCGACTGGCCCCAATTCCGCGGGCCGAAGCAAGACGGTCATGCGATTGGCCCCGACGGCGGCCAGTCGGTTGGATTGCCGTTGAAATGGAGCGAGACGGAGAATGTCAAATGGAAGACGGCGCTGGATCCGCAGGGTTGGTCGTCGCCGGTCGTAATGCATGGTCGAATCTGGCTGACCCACGCCACACCGGATGGGAAAGACTTCTTCGTCAGCTGCGTGGACGACGCCACCGGCAAGATCTTGCTGAATGAGAAACTCTTTCATTCGGATTCCCCTGAACCGCTCGGAAACAACGTCAATTGCTATGCGTCGCCATCCCCGGCGGTGGAACAGGGCCGGGTGTATTTTCATTTCGGCAGTTATGGCACCGCCTGCCTCGACAGTCAGACATTCAAAACTATCTGGAAACGGGACGACCTGCCGTGCCGTCATTTCCGCGGGCCAGCTTCCTCGGTCGTGTTGCACGAGAATCTTTTGATCCTGACCATGGATGGAGTCGATCAGCAATATCTGACGGCCCTTAACAGGACCGACGGCAAGACGGTCTGGCGCACGGACCGGACGACGGAGTGGGGTGACATCGGCGCGAACGGAAAGCCGGCGGGTGACGGGGATTCCCGCAAGGGATTTACGACCCCGCTCATCGTGGAATTGGCGGGCAGGACTCAGATGATCAGTGCAGGCTCCAAGGCTGCCTACAGCTATGATCCAAGGTCGGGAAAGGAACTGTGGAAGATTCGTTATCCCGGACACACACCTGCAATGACTTCGGTGGCCGGCCAGGGTTTGGCTTTCATTGCCACGGGAAACGGTCCCTCGGAACTCCTGGCAGTCCGACTGGATGGTTCCGGGGATGTGACCGACAGTCATGTCGTATGGAAAGCCAGTCGCGGTGTGCCCCGGATGCCCTCTCCCATTCTGACAAACAACCGGTTGTACCTCGCGGGTGACAATGGTGTTGTGACCTGCCTTCAGGCCAGCACAGGCAGGGAGTTGTGGCAGGAGCGCATCGGGGGCTCGCTCTACGCTTCTCCGGTCTTGGCGGACGGTCGGATCTTCTGCTTCAGCAGCACGGGCGAGACAACCGTGCTGAAGGAAGGTGACACTTTTGAACTCTTGACTCGCAACCAACTCGATGCCGGATTCATGGCATCGCCTGCGATCTCTGGCCGAGCCTTCATTCTCCGTACGAAAACGCACCTCTACCGGATCGAAGAGATTCTTGCAAAATGAGGGACGGGTTGCTCCACGAGAATTGGCTTTGAGACGGACACGAAGAAAGAAGCAAACGGTGTCCAAGATTGAGAGTATTTCGGAGGCCGATTGCACTGATTGGTGGAGCGGTAGATGGGCACGGTGAAGGCGCTCCTTGACTGGGATGCCGCCACGCCTCGCCTCAGGCTATTATACGCAACACTTTGATTTCCAATCTTGGACGCCGTTCGTCACTTTGTTAACGGCTGGGCCACGAGAGATCCCACCCTCTCCGGCACGCCGGCTATCTTCAGAACTTAAGTTCTGGCCGCACCACCGGCCTCTTCTCATCTGCCAATTTCCAGGTGAACTGGCCGCGGCGTGGGCCGACTTCTCCCACGATCGCCGCTTTCCATCCGCCGGCCGTCACAGGTAGCCTCTCTGGACTTGTGACTCTTCGACAGGAAATTGCCCGCCGCCGCACCTTTGCCATCATCTCGCATCCGGATGCCGGCAAAACGACACTGACGGAAAAGCTTCTGCTCTATGGCGGGGCCGTCCAACTCGCTGGGTCCGTCACGGCTCGAAAAAACCAGCGGGCGACCACGTCGGATTGGATGGAGTTGGAGAAGAAGCGGGGCATTTCGATCAGTTCCACTGTCCTCCAATTTGAATACGCAGGCTACCACATCAACCTGCTGGACACCCCCGGTCACAAGGATTTCTCTGAAGACACCTACCGGGTCCTTACGGCGGTCGATGCCGTGATTATGGTGATCGACGCCGGAAAAGGCGTGGAAACTCAGACGCGAAAACTATTTGAAGTCTGTGCACGCCGGGGCGTGCCCATCTTCACCTTCATGAACAAGCTTGATCGTCCTGCCCGCGATCCGATCGAGCTGTTGGACGAGCTCGAACGAGTCCTCGGTATCCGGTCGGTGCCCATGAATTGGCCGCTGGGGAACGGGGCCGATTTTCGCGGGGTGTATGACCGTCAGGAACGAAAGGTTCACTTGTTTGAACGCGTCACCGGGGGCATCTATAGGGCACCTGTCCAGGTGACAGGCCTGGAGGACCCGACCGTCCGGGAGCGCCTGGACGACGCCACGTATCGGCAGGTTTGCGACCAGATCGATCTCGTTGAAATTGCCGGTGCCGCGTTTGACCATGAAGCCGTCCTGGCAGGAAGGTTGACACCGGTCTTCTACGGATCCGGCGTCAATAATTTCGGTGTCCAATTGTTGCTCGACAGTTTTCTTCGATATTCCTCGGCCCCACGCGGCCGTGCGGCGGTCGGTACCGGTCCCAAATCCGATGGTGGGGATCCGGTGCTTGTCGAGCCGACGGACGAGGAGTTCACCGGATTCATATTCAAGATCCAGGCAAACATGGACCCCCGGCACCGGGATCGCATCGCATTTGTGCGCGTCGTGTCGGGTCGCTTCGAACGCGATAAGACTGTTCTCCACGTGCAATCCGGCCGAAAGGTGCGCCTCAGCAGTTCGCACAAATTGTTCGGGAACGAACGGGAGACCGTCGATGAAGCCTATCCCGGGGATATCATCGGGTTGGTGGGGCACGACGGATTCGGAATCGGGGACACTCTCACAGCAGCGCCCGCAATCCGTTTTGACGAGATCCCGCGCTTCACCCCCGAAGTTTTCGAGTACTTCCACAACCCGAACACCGCGAAGTATAAACAATTTCGCCAAGGGCTCGATCAACTGCTTTTAGAGGGGGTGGCGCAGGCATTTCACATGAAGGACACCGCGAGTCGGGTGCCTTTGCTGGCCGCCGTGGGACCGTTGCAATTCGAGGTGCTACAATACCGGCTTGAGACCGAATACGGTGCCGAAACCCGCCGCGAAGCCGCACCGTTCAGTGCTGTCCGGTGGCTGCCAGCCGGCACCCTGCCGGAACAGCTCGACACCATTTCACTCCCCACGGGCGGGCGGTTTGCATTCGATCTCGACAACCAAGCGGTCGCGCTCTTTCCGACGGAGTGGTCGCTAAACTATTTCGTGCAGAACCATCCGAATTTGCCGCTCAGCCCCCTGGCTCCACCGCGCCAACGGGAACGAGTCGGTCAATAGAATCATTCACGGAGTTCGCAATACTACAATACCATTGACTGACCCCTCTGGGTCGATCACGCCAAGAGTGCCGGGATCCGTTCGCCGTGTACGTCGGTTAGTCGGTAGTCCCGCCCTTCAAAACGATAGGTCAGCCGTTTGTGGTCAATACCCATCAGGTGCAAGAGCGTGGCATGAAAATCGTGCCAACTCACGGGATCCTCGGCGATGTTATACCCAAAATCGTCGGTCTTCCCAATGACGATGCCCGGTTTGACACCGCCGCCCGCCAGCCAAAGCGAGTAACAACGGGGGTGATGATCCCGACCAAAGCTCTCTTTGCGGATCTCGCCCTGAGAGTAAACCGTGCGACCGAACTCGCCACCCCAGATCACTAGTGTGTCGTCGAGCAATCCCCGCTGCTTCAGGTCTTTCACCAGAGCGGCGCTCGGCTGGTCGGTGATGCCCGTCTGCCGCTTCATCCCTTCCGGCAGCCCACCGTGATGATCCCAGTCCCGGTGACAGAGTTGGATGAAACGGACCCCTCGCTCCGCCAATCGGCGTGCCAGCAGGCAATTGTTCGCAAATGAGGCTTTCCCGGGCTCGGCGCCGTACATGTCCAGGACAGCCTTGGGCTCCCGGCCGATGTCCATCAATTCCGGCACGCTGGTTTGCATGCGGAACGCGAGTTCGTAGTTGTCGATGTGGGTCGCGATCGCGGGATCTCCGAACTCGCCAAGTTGCATCCGGTTCAGCGCCTGCATCGAGTCAATCAGCCGCCGCC
The DNA here is from genome assembly GCA_945900455.1 of Akkermansia muciniphila. Classification (GTDB taxonomy): domain Bacteria; phylum Verrucomicrobiota; class Verrucomicrobiia; order Limisphaerales; family UBA9464; genus SIBK01. The sequence continues at coordinate 2,159 of CAMDJH010000025.1, read as the reverse complement.
GTGAGTTCTGGCTGAGGCCGGGCGGATTAGACACATAGAGCACTGGATCACCTACTCCCCGGAACTGGACGCCTTGATGGTTGCCAGGAAGGAATCCATTTCCCCAGTAGCGGGCCTGCAATGGTTGGCCGCCGCCGCCACTCGTTAGGACTACGAACGCCGGCAAGTTCTCGTTTTCACTGCCAAGCCCATAGCTCAGCCACGCCCCCATCGTCGGTCGACCCGGCTGCTGATGTCCGGTGCCGATAAACGTCACGGCGGGATCGTGATTGATCGGGTCGGTGTGCATCGACCGGATCAACGCGATGTCGTCGACGATGCCGCCCGTGTGAGGCAGCAATTCGGACATTTCCGTTCCGTTTTTTCCGTATCGTTTGAAATTAAAAGGTGAACCAACGATGAGCAGCTGCTTTTGACCGGCCGTCATGCCGGTGATTCGTTGGCCCAGTCGCACCGATGCGGGTAGTTCGGTGCCAGTGAGGGCGGCCAAATGTGGCTTGGGATCGAAAAGATCCAGATGCGACGGCGCTCCGGACTGAAATAGGTAGATGATTCGCTTCGCTTTGGGAGCATTGTGGAGCTGTCCCAGGGCACCGGCAGTTTTTAGAACAGGTTCCGATGCGCCCGCGAAGGCCCTTGGGTTCAGCAGGGAAGCCAGGGCTAATGCCCCCAGACCGGTGCTGCTTTGCTTAAGGAAAACCCTACGGGAATGGAGCTGTTCGGATTCGATAGAAAAGTTCATTTGGCAATCGTTTCACTGAGGTTGAGCAGCACGTTGGCCACGGAGGTCATCGCTGCTAACTCCGGTTTGTCCACCGTGTCCGGCAACTTCGATTCACCGACAGCCAGTAATTTATCCGCCGCTTCGGTGTTCTCTCGGTACGACGTTCGTTCCGCCTCATAGGTCTCACGAAGGACCGCAAGCTCGGCTGGCTTGGGGTGACGTCCCAAGGTGTGCCGAAAGGCCCGCACAAGTCGTCGTTCGAGATCGTTGGGTTCCTCACGCAAGACGCGTTGGGCCAGACCCCGGGCGCATTCGACATACGCGGGATCGTTCATCAGGACCAACGACTGCAACGGAGTTTGGGTCCGCTGCCTGAGAAAGGTGCAGACTTCCCGGTTGGGGGCGTCAAATGTAGCAAAGGATGGGTAGTGCGCGGACCGTCTCCAAAAGACGTACATCCCGCGGCGATAGAGCAGGTCGCCTTTGTCTTGATCGTACTTTGAATCCGTCCCATCCCATATTCCGGACGGCTGATAGGGTTTAACGCTGGGTCCACCAATTCGGGCGTTTAGCAACCCGGAAACGGCCAGAGCGTTGTCCCGGATGAATTCGGCGTCCAGGCGTACGCGCGGTCCACGGGCCAGCAGTCGATTGTAGGCATCGCGATCCAGCTTGTCGCGACTTACCACCGCACTTTGGCGGTAAGCGGCGGACGTGACCAGGAGACGGACCAACTCTTTCACGTTCCACGGCGTCACGTCTCGCGACACACCAAGTCCGTCGCTATCGGGTCGGTTCCAAATTGGGCCGCCGTCCCGGAACTGGCACGCCAGCCAGTCGATCAATTCCGGGTGACTTGGCCATTCCCCTTGGGCGCCGAAATCGTTCATGGTCTTGACCAAGCCCGTGCCGAAGAAGAGGCCCCAAAAGCGATTCACCGTAACCCGGGCCATCAGCGGATGGTTCTTCGCGACCAGCCAACGGGCGAGTCCGAGCCTGTTCGTGGGATTCTCCGGCGGAATCGGTGGCAAGAATGCCGGAGTTCCTGCGGACAATTTTTCACCCGGATTCCGGAAATCTCCCCGAATCAACAGAAACGTGTCCCGGCCCGGCTGCATTTCCTCCATCACCATGGTGGTCGGAATGGCCGCAAGAAGTTCTTCCCGGGTCGTCCGCGCGTTGGCGAGGGCTTTCTCGGATTGGAGCAGATCAACCGCGTAATTTTCCCGGTAGAACCGGCGGAGGTCATCCTGTTCCTCGGGCGTTCGCTTGCCGCCGGTTCGGAACACAATCGGCAGAAACCCCTGCCACGCCAGCTGACGGACGTCATCGGTGGATAGCCTGCGCGGATGAATTCGGAAGTCGTCCAAGAGTCCGGTGAATCTTGATTCCGCCTTCCTTGATCCGAATCGAAGCGGCTCGTCGTTGATTGGAT
>CAMDJH010000024.1 GCA_945900455.1 Akkermansia muciniphila | reverse complement strand
TGGGAAATGCCCCGAACGCGGTCTTGGACTGGAGTGGTATGCGCGCGGCGCATTCGTGTTCGATACAGCATATATAACATATGCAAGCGAAAAAAGCACAGTGGAGAGCTTTTTCTCTCATTTTCAGATTCCTATCCGCGGATCAGGGAGTTGAGATTCGGGATCCAGCAAGGCTCACGAACGCTTGAAAAATGCCATTCTACTAAAGTTTTAGTTGACGAGTCGCGGGCGTCGCGATATTCATCAACTACTAATTCGTTAATAGATCATCGAAACATCCCGACTCATGGCCCGCAAAAAATCTGGAACATTGACCGACGCCGAACACCGCATCATGGAGGTGCTTTGGGAAAAGGGGTCCGCCACGGTGGCGCAGGTGGCCGAAGCCCTTGCCGGCGAGGATGGTTCCGCCTACACGACGATTCTCACCCTCATGGGGATCCTGCGGGACAAGGGTTATCTCGCCTGTGACAAGGGGGAACGGGCGCACGTTTTTACGCCCAAGGTCAATCGTGACGACGCGGCCCGGAAGGCGGTGCACCAATTGTTGACAAAGTTCTTCGCGGGTTCGCCCGGGGAGCTGGTCCTGAGCTTCCTACGCGACGAGGAGCTTAGCGCGGAAGAACTCGGGGCGCTGAGAAAACGGATCCGCGAAACAAAGGACCCAAGAAAATGAACATAGAACTGATTTGCCACAAGCTGCTCGGGGCGCTGTTCAATGGCGGCTACCAGGGGCTGCTGCTCACGGCTGTCGTCTGGGTGGGAGTCGGATTCTGGCGACCGGCCGTGCTGCTGCCAGCCAAACTGATCGAGGACGCCGACGTGGCCCCAAGGAACTGCCGGATAGATCGGTGGAACGTCGGCTGGAGCGCTTGGAGCGCTGGATGGCGGAGTTCGTGGGCAAGAATAAGGAGAAGGACAAATTAAGGAGAAAGACAAGGACAAGGGGAGACGGTCCGAGGCGATGAGCGACTTCAAGTCCAACTTCGATTTTGACAAGGAGTTAATTGCGAAGATCGCGCGGGACGCCGGTCAGCCGGGCTCAGGGAGTCCGAGATTTCCCGGATCAGGGACCAGGCCAAACGCGATGCCGAACGAACGTCGCGGGATGTTGAAAAAGCCATGCGGGAAGCCCATCGTGCACACGTTGACTCCTACCATGGGGCGCTGCTGAATGAACAGCCGGCGAAGGGCGGCTCCGCGAAGCACGCCTTGGAGATGGAGCGCAGACAACTGGAGGCGCATCGTCAACAGCTGGCGAAGGAGCTTGAGGCCCTTGAGAGGCAATTGGACCGAATCGAATCGGCCCGGGAAAAGTTCGAGGAGCGCGCGGAATCTGAACGTTCGGAGCACGAGAACCATTCGGAGCGACACGATTCTGGGAAGTCGGAAAACCCGCGGGACGACGACAGTGCTCCGAGGAAAAAAGCAGTGAAGTAATGCGAAAAAGGGGCGCCTTCGCGGAAGTTGATTTCCCCGACGGATGCGTCGGCGCCCTCCCTGTCCGCGACGCTTCGAGATGGATCCGTCGCAAACCAAGTTTTACAAGGGAGAGGCACGCGGGGGAATCCGCGGCGACGTACGCATCGAGTTCGACGGATGAGTCTACACGGGGCGATTCTCGCTTGGGTCCGACCGCGGAAATGAAGGTCGCACCGGCTCGAAGCAGACCGCCTGTTGGAACCGCATCGATGTCCCGGCGATTCTCCGTCTGCGGGAGGGATAATCCAGCGGATTCCGCGCAGGCGCAGCCACCGCGTGGTCGGGAGTAAGGGTAGCGGGTATCTGGCGCGAGCACACGCGGGCGAACGGTCTAAAGACGAGACTAGGACCAGGCGTACGTGGGGCAGGACTCCGGCCTGCCGCTGGAGTTCGGCCATTCCAAAGGGGTAAACTGTACGTGCATTGCCGCCCGTTGGGCCGCAGACTTAGCGCCGACGGCGCGTAATCCCTCAGCCCAGGCCAACGGCCTGGGTAACCGGCAATCGACACATTTATGCGCCCCAACGGCGGCGCGATAACCGTCAACGGCCAAGACCGCACCCGACTATCGCGGCCCTTCAGGTCGCCCGATTTGTTGCCACGAATTCCCAGCCCGTTGGGCTGGGCTAAGGAATTGCGGCCCGTTGGGCCTCAGAACTAAAATGAGTTCAGCTCCAAATGGCCAATTTCCAGGGCGCTCCGCGACTGAGGAGTGCGCCTCAGCAGGCAGCGACGAGGCGGCAATTCGTGGCACCAGAATGGCCAAACTCCAGTGGCGGCAGAGCAGCTCCGAACCGTCAGGCCGGAGACCTGATTCACAAAATAGTTGACCAATTAGTCTAGTTCACTACGCTCCGACCGCGGTTGCATGCAGCAGCCGTCGTGTTCACGTTGAACGAAACGATATGGGTCGAGTCAGTGATGCCAAGGAACGATTGATGGCGGCGGTGTCGGAACTGTTTTGGACGGGTTCCTACGACAGCACCACCGTCGATCAGATCTGCCAGAGGGCTGGAGTGCAAAAAGGCAGCTTCTACCATTTCTTCGCGTGCAAAGCCACTCTGGCCGAGGCGGCGTTAAATGAGGAATGGGCGACGTATCGCCCTCGACTCGATGCCATCTTTTCGGCTTCTGTCGCTCCGTTGGAACGTATTCGTCAGCACTGCGAATTCAGTCTGAAAGAGCAGGCGGACCTTCGAGAGCGGCATGGATGTGTGCTGGGATGCCCACTTTGCACCCTTGGGACGGAAGTGAGCACTCAGGAGAAAGGCTTGCAGAAGAAGATCCAGGAAATCATGGCGCATGGCGTGCAGTACCTTGAGACCGCGATTCGCGACGCCCACGCTGCCGGCGAGATCCATGCACCGGACGCCAAAGCCAAGGCAAAGCTCATTCACGCGTATCACCTCGGCTTGTTGACGCAGGCCCGGATTCAGGACAGCTTAGCCATTCTGGAGGATTTGCCGAAAACAACCTTCGAACTCCTCGGCGCAGACTTTCCGAGGCGGCATAAGAAGAAATGACCGATCCGAAGTCCAACCTCTTTCATTTGACCGCTTAGACAAATAAACACTCTCCCGTAAATGAATTCGAACCTCAGATGCTTCCCAGCACTGTCACGCTCACTGCCGATTGCGCTGGCGTCCGCAGCTCTTTTGCTGGCCGGTTGCAAGCGAAACGCAACGCCCGCCGTTGGCTTCCCGCCGCCGCAGGTGTCCGTCGCGACGGTGGAACAGCGGGAACTGGTGGAATGGGAAGAACTGACCGGACGAACGGCTCCGGTGGAGTTTGTCGAAGTGCGACCTCGCGTGTCGGGTCACATCGAGCGGATACTTTTCCAATCCGGCCAGTTGGTAAAGAAGGGGGACGTGCTCTTCGTGATTGATTCCCGTTGGTACAAGGCGGACCACGAGCGTCGCGAAGCGGAGCTCGCCATGGCGCAGGTGCGGACCGACACCGCGGAACGCGAAGCGAAGCGGACCGCTCAGTTGCTCGCCAACAAGGCGATTTCGAGAGAGGAGGCCGATGGCCGTGAGGCCCGTTTTGCGGAGGCCCGAGCCGGTTTGCTGGCGGCGAAGGCCGCGCGTGATTCCGCCCGGTTGGACTTGGAGTTCACCGAAATCCGGGCGCCGATTGACGGCCGGGTGAGCCGCGCGCTGGTCACCGTCGGGAATTACATCGGCTTGGTGAGTGCGTCTACCGTGTTGACCCGGATCGTCTCCGTGGATCCCATTTTTGTTTACGCGGACATGGATGAAAACGCGTTGCTGCGCTTTAACGTTCTGAAAGCGTCCGGTCGTCTGAGTGAGAGTCCGGACGGGAAAGTGCTGGTTGAATTGCAGCTTGGGGACGAAGCGCAGTTTACGACCCAGGGCCATATCGAATCGTTTGACAATCGGATCGATCCGCAATCGGGAAGCATCATTTTGCGAGCGGTGTTTCCAAATCCGGATGGGCGCATAGTTCCCGGTCTTTTTGCGCGCATTCGTTTGCCCGGGGGTGCAAAGACGGCAGCAATCCTTGTGGACGAGACTGCCATTGGGACGGACCAGGCGCAGAAGTTCGTGCTCACGCTCACGTCCACCAACACCACCGCCTACCGCCCGGTGAAACTCGGTCCCATCGTGGACGGCAGACGCGTGGTGCGCGAAGGGCTGAAGTTGGGAGAAAAAGTGGTGCTTCATCTCGTCGCGGCCCGTGTCCGGCCTGGCATGGCCGTGACCCCGCAGGAAGCAACGCCCTCGAACGGTAGTCCTAAAGTTTCTCAGAGATAATTCCGCGATGCAGCATGGGCGCATGAAACCGCGCGAGCCCGCCGTGAGTTGAAACCGATTTCCCGCAGACAAGACCATGAGATTTGCACACTTTTTCATTCGCCGCCCGATCTTTGCCGGGGTGCTGTCCATCCTCATTCTCCTGCTCGGCTCGATCGCCATGGTGCGCCTGCCGATCAGTGAATATCCGGAAGTCGTCCCGCCCACCATCGTCGTGATGGCGAATTACCCGGGCGCAAACCCGAAGACCATCGCGGAGACCGTTGCGGCGCCGCTGGAGCAGGCCATCAACGGCGTCGAGCATTCCCTCTACATGTTCTCGCAGGCGACAAGCGACGGTGTGATGACGCTCACCGTCACCTTCAAGCTCGGCACGCGAATCGACGACGCGCAGGTGCAAGTCCAAAACCGCGTCTCCCAGGCCTTGCCAAAGTTGCCCGAGGAAGTCCGCCGCCTTGGCGTCACCACGACCAAGCAGTCTCCGGATCTGACGATGGTCGTACATCTGCTGTCGCCGGACGGGCGTTACGACGAGATCTACCTCCGCAACTTCGCGACGCTGCAAGTGAAGGACGTTCTCGCGCGCATTCCTGGGGCCGGTTCGGTGCAACTTTTCGGTTCAGGAGACTATGCGATGCGGGTCTGGATTGATCCCGACCAGGCGGCCGCGCGTGATCTGACCGCGAGCGACATTGTCAATGCGCTGCGCGAGCAAAATGTGCAAATCGCCGCCGGCGCGGTGGGCCAACAACCCGTCAGCAGCCCAGTGGGATACGAGCTGCAGATCAACGCCAAGGGTCGACTGCTTGACCCCGAGGAATTTGGCAACGTCATCATCAAGACCGGGCCGAACGGCGAGAAGACATTGCTCAAGAGCGTGGCCCGCATCGAGCTCGGCGCATCCGGTTACGCTCTGCGTTCGCTTCTCAACAACAAAAAGGCGGTTGCGCTTCCCATCTTCCAATCGCCTGGCGCGAATGCGCTCCAACTCTCGACCGACGTTCGCTCCACGATGGAGGATCTGAAGAAGAACTTCCCGGAGGGTCTCGATTATGCGGTGGTGTACGACCCAACCGTATTCGTTCGCAGCTCCATCAAGGCCGTGGTCGTCACCCTCTTTGAAGCGGTCTTGCTCGTCGTTGTCGTCGTGATCCTCTTCCTGCAAACGTGGCGCGCTTCCATCATTCCGCTGGCGGCCGTGCCGGTCTCGCTGGTCGGCACCTTCGCGGTGATGCTCGCGCTCGGGTTCAGCATCAACATGCTCACCCTGTTCGGTCTGGTTCTCGCCATCGGCATCGTGGTCGACGATGCCATCGTCGTGGTAGAAAACGTGGAACGAAACATCGCGCTCGGCTTCACACCGTTTGAGGCGACGAAGAAGGCGATGGACGAAGTCACCGGTCCGATCGTCGCCATCGCGCTCGTGCTCTGCGCGGTGTTCATCCCGACGGCGTTCATCAGCGGCTTAACGGGCCAGTTCTACAAACAATTCGCCATCACGATCGCCATCTCGACGGTCATTTCGGCGTTCAATTCGCTCACGCTCTCGCCCGCGCTTGCGGCCGTGCTGCTCCGGGATCACCGCGCACCAAAGGACATCGTCTCGCGGATTATGGACCGGATGTTCGGCTGGCTCTTCGGTCCGTTCAACCGCGCGTTCACGTGGGCGGGCGACCGGTACGGGGCGGCGGTTGCCGGCGTGCTGCGCAAGAGTGTCATCGCGCTCATCGTCTACGCCGGGCTCGTCTATCTGACGGGCTGGAGCTTCACGAAGGTTCCGTCCGGCTTCGTGCCCACGCAGGACAAGCAATACCTTGTTGCCTTTGCGCAATTGCCCGAGGGCGCCTCGCTGGATCGGACCGATGCCGTGATGCGGCGCATGGGCGAGCTCGGCATGAACGTTCCCGGTGTCGAAAGCGCGGTCCAATTCCCGGGCTTGAGCATCAGCGGCTTTAGCGTCGCACCGAATGCCGGCATCGTCTTCTTCTGCTTAAAACCATTTGAAGACCGCAAGACGCCGAACCTCAGCGGCCCGGCCATTATGCAAGCGTTGAACCGAGAGTTTAGTGGCATCACCGAGGCCTTTGTCCTCGCGGTCATGCCGCCTTCGGTCAACATCGGTGCGATCGGCGGATTCAAGATGTACGTCGAGGACCGGGCTGGCCTCGGCTACGATGCGCTCTTTCAAAACACAATGGCGCTGGTCGGACAAAGTTATGGCTCCGACAAACTCGCCGGCGTCTTCTCGACCTTCACCGTAAACGTCCCGCAACTCGACGCCGAGATTGATCGCGTGAAAGCGAAGTCCCAGGGCGTGCCGCTGCAAAATCTGTTCGAGACGATGCAGATCTATCTTGGCTCGCTTTACGTGAATGATTTCAACCTCTTCGGCCGTACCTGGCAGGTCGTCGCACAGGCGGATTCAAAGTTTCGTGATCGTGCCGAGGACATAACACGCCTCAAGGTCCGCAATGCGGCGGGTCAGATGGTTCCGCTGGGCTCGCTCGTGAAGGTGAAGGAATCGTACGGTCCTGACCGCGTCATGCGATACAACGGTTATCCCGCCGCGGAAATCACCGGCGGTCCGATGCCCGGCGTCAGCTCGGTGGAGGCGGAAGCGGTCATGGCGAGGCTCGCGACGGACACGCTCCCGAAGGGAATGTCGTTCGAATGGACCGAGCTCACGTACCAACGCATCCTTGCCGGTAACACCGCGATCTATATCTATCCGCTCTGCATCCTGCTCGTGTTTCTGGTGCTCGCGGCGCAGTACGAAAGCCTCCGCCTGCCGCTGGCCATCATCCTTGTCGTGCCGCTCTGCCTGCTTTTTGCGATCGCGGGCGTGTGGCTCAGCGGCGGTGACAACAACATTTTCACGCAGATTGGCCTCATCGTGCTGGTGGGCCTGGCGTGCAAGAATGCAATCCTCATCATCGAGTTCGCCAAACAGAAACAAGATGAAGGCGCCCCACCGGTCGAAGCCGCCATCGAGGCGTGCCGCTTGCGTCTGCGTCCGATTTTGATGACGAGCATTGCGTTCATTGCTGGCGTCTTCCCGTTGGTGATCTCCACCGGTGCCGGAGCGGAGATGCGCCGCGCGATGGGCGTCGCCGTGTTCTCAGGCATGATCGGAGTCACTCTCTTTGGCCTGTTCCTCACGCCGGTTTTCTATGTTGTGCTGATGAAACTCGGCGTGAAGACAGCGTCGCCGAAATCCGCCCCGACCTCCCCGGCGACTCCCGGTCGGGTGGAACCCGCATTATCCGGCGCGGGCACGGCAGGAACGGTGTTGCTGGTCGTCGCAGGCTCATTGTTGTTCGCCGGCTTTACTGTGGCGGGGTCGCTCACCGTTGGCCCCGACTATCAACGGCCGACGAATGCCATGCCCCGGGAGTTCCGTGATGGACCCACCTGGAAGGAGTCCGCGCCGTCCGATAATCTCGCCAAAGGCCGCTGGTGGGAAACATTTGGTGATTCAGCACTCAATTGCCTTGTCGAAGGCGCGACGACGAACAACCCGTCACTCCGCGGGGCTCTTGCCCGTTATGATCAGGCGCGTGCCGTCGCACGGGTGATTCGAAGCGAGTGGCTGCCGATTCTTGAGCTTAATCCGGAAGGCAAGCGGGAGCGTTTCTCCGCGAACCAGGTTCCAGATTTTAACATCACCCAGGCCGCGACGCTCCGCGCTCCGCTCGACGTGAGCTACGAGATCGATCTTTGGGGTCGCGTCCGGCGTTCGTTCCAGAGTGCTCGAGCCGAGGCGCAGGCCAGCGCGGCGGATTTCCACAACGCATTGCTGAGCTTGCAGGCGGAAGTGGCGCAGAACTACTTCACTCTTCGGGCGGTCGATCGCCAGCGCGAAATCGTCCGTTCATCGATCACGCTGCGGCGCGAAGCGCGCGATGTCCTCCAGGCTCGAGTCGATGCCGGGACGACTCCGGAATTGGACCGCGCCCGGGCCGACACCGAGGTCGCGTCTGCGGAAGTCGACCTGGTTCGACTCGATCGCCATCGCAACTCACTCGAGATCGCGCTCGCGATTCTCACCGGCACACCCGCGCCGCAGTTCACCGTCGCCGAAGTGAGGGACGCGCCGCAGTCACTGCCGGCTGTTCCCACGGCGTTGCCTTCTGAATTGCTGGAACGGCGGCCTGATGTCGCCGCAGCCGAGCGCCAACTCGCCGCAGCCAATGCCCGCATCGGCGTTGCCAAGGCTGGCTTTTTTCCTGTGCTGCGACTTACCGGTTCGGCCGGCTACGTGAGCGCGGAGCTGGATTCGCTGTTCAGCTGGGACAGCCGCATCTGGTCCATCGGACCGAGTCTCTCGCTCCCGATCTTCGCGGGCGGACGGAACAAGGCGAACCTCGCCCGTGCCCGCAGCGTGTTCGACGAAGCAGCGGCCCGATATCGCCAGCAGGTACTCGTGGCGTTTGGAGAGGTGCAGGAGAATCTGACGGCATTGAAGCTTCTTGCGGCGGAAACCGCCGCGGTTGAGCGCAAGCACACGGCGGCTCACCGAACGTTTGAGTACGCGCGAGCGCGATATGAGGGCGGGATCGTGAGTTACCTCGAAGTCATTGAATCCCAGCGCACGCTGCTGCTGGTTGAACTGGATCTGGCGCATTTGCTGGGCCAGCGGCAATCGACCACCGTGCAGTTGATCAAAGCACTCGGCGGCGGATGGAACCTGAGCGAGCCGGTGCTTTAGACGGCGTGCGGCGCGTCCTTTAAAGCCTCCATGACCGGGATGAGCCGGAGACTGGGGGATAATTCTCGGAAATGTTTTTCGTTCAGCGTGGTCAGATGCGAGGCGATGGAAAGCCTGGCAGCCCCGGCATGAAGCCAGTCATGAATGGCGGGGCCCTGGACGTTCGCCGGGACGGCCTTGGGAATTTCTGCCAACACCTGTTTGGGATTCAAGTTCATCCGTTCATGCTTAAAAACAGGCAAACAGAGGGACGGATAATCTTGTCTCGAGTAACTCGATGCCATGTTTCACGTCCAAGGCGTCGTTTTCCACTTGAATCATTGATGAGAACCGTTAACCACTCGCCCATGCCAATCCTTTCGCCCCTGTCCGCTCGCGCTCAGTCTCTCGCCTGCATCGGCCTGGTTTTCCTGCTGGCCTATGAGGGAAGAGCGGCCGAGGCGTACACGGAGAATTCCGGTGCCGATGGCGACGGCAGTCACACAATCGGTCCTGAGTACAAGATGGATCCGGATCTCACCGATCGAGGTAATCCCAAGGGGAAACGATTCGAGTTCGTGATGCGCCTGGCCGAAAGCAAGATATTCCGTGGCGACGATACCACGCTGGAGCCCGCGAAAAAGGCCGTGCGAACCGAGCGGAAGATTTTTGTCTATGTGCCCGCGGCCTATCGGGATGGCACGAAGGCACCCATTCTCGTCACGCATGACGGGCCGAGTCAGCTCAACCTGGTGCGTAACGCGCTGGACAATCTGACCCCGTCAAAGGACCCGAGTCGCATACTGCCGGCGTTCATAACAATTGCCGTCGAAAACGGAGGCAACGATGGCAAGAATAGTGAGCGCGGCCTCGAATACGATACGATGTCCGATCGCTTCGCCCGGTTCATCAACGACGAAGTGCTACCGGCCGTGATGAATAACGCGGAGATCAAAGCCGCTTACCCGAACATCGCCATCACGGCCAATCCTTGGGGGCGGGCCACCATGGGCTGCAGTTCAGGGGGTGCGGCCGCGTTGACGATGGCTTGGTTTCGGCCCGACTTGTTCCGGCGCGTGATCGCCTACTCCGGGACCTTCGTGGATCAGCAGGATGACGACGCGCCCGAAGAAGCGAAGTATCCCCTGGGCGCGTGGGAATACCACTCGAGCATGAAGCTGCTGATGAGCAGCGAGAAGAAACCCTTGCGAATCTTTACGCACGTATCCGAAAATGATAATCGACCCAAAGATCCCGAAGAGACCCATCACAACTGGGTGATGGCCGGCGAACGCACTGCGGCTGCGCTCAAAGCCAAGGGCTATAGTCACCGGTTCGTATTCAGCCGGGAGACGGGGCATTGTGACCGCCGCGTTTTCGAGCAGACCCTGGCGGACACGCTCGTGTGGATCTGGCGTGGTTACCACGCCGACTGAGCCAATGAAAACGCTTCGCGCCGAATGTATCCACCCAGGGGGTGCAGTCTTGGGTGAAGGCCCGGTATGGCATGCCGGCTACGTCTGGTGGGTCGACATCGAACGTTGTGAATTCCATCGCTTCGACCCGTCCACGCGAGCGGATTACAAGTGGCTTCTGCCAAGCCGCGTCGGATTTGTTGTGCCGTCGGCTCGTGGGGACTTCATCGCGGGAACTGAGGATGGGATTGGAAGATTTGATGCAGGAACCGGGGCTTTCACTCCGATCATGAATCCTGAGTCCGACAAGCCCGGCAACCGGTTCAACGATGCTAAATGCGATCCTCAGGGCCGGCTGTGGGCAGGAACCATGGCGATCAGCGAACAGGCGGGGCAGGGTGCGCTTTACAGCGTGGACACGGAATGGAGCATTCGCCGATGGGTCGAAAATATCAGCGTTTCAAACGGTATAGCGTGGTCTGGAGATGGCCGAACGATGTATTATGTGGACTCTCCGACAAAGAAAGTCGACGCGTTCGATTTTGATCCGGAGCAAGGCCGGATTTCAAACCGGCGAACCGTCATCACCCTTACTGAGGGGTATCCCGACGGTATGTGCGCTGATGAGGATGACAATCTATGGATCGCGATTTGGGGCGGATGGTGTGTTGCGTGCCATGATCCCCGCTCCGGCGAACGCGTGGCAAAAGTAAAAGTTCCAGTTCGGGATGTGACTTCCTGTTGCTTTGGCGGTGATCGTCTGGACGAACTTTTTATCACGACCGCGAGCCGTGATGTCGATGCGACCACTCGTCAAGCGCAACCGGAGGCGGGCGGCCTATTCGTTGTGAATGCGGGGGTGGTCGGACGCAGCGTCAATGTGTTCGCCGGATAGTCCCAACGCACCGCTGCGTTCAGGGTGTGATGGTTAGCGTTGCTGGGGTGCTTGTGACCGATTCGTTCAAGCTGTCCACGCGAACGGAGAATTTGGCTCCGTTATCCGTTAACACCGAGATCGAGTTTGTGTATCGGGATGCCGTCGCACCGGGAATGACTCCGCCGTTCTTGAGCCACTGATACTTCAACGGAGGCAAGGCACGTACCTGCACTCTGAAAACGGCGGTCGCACCTGCCTTCGAGTTCGCGTCAGCCGGCGGCACGACAATCGCCAAAGGCACCGGGCCACCCGCGAGCGAGATCAGGCCGGCACGAGGCGGCTCCCACTCACGCCCAGGCTGAAGTTCACCGGGTACCTGCCATTGGAATCCAATGAAATCGCCAAAGCCAGCATCCACCGCAAGAGCCTCGTACCAATAGCGCCGCCCGGCTTCGAGGCGAATGGGCGCGGACCGATTTTCCGGCGCATTCGGGTTTCTACGTTCGAGTCCGCTCCAGTCGCGGTAATAGCTCCAGATAGGCTCCGAAGCGATCGGCACCGCATTCGCTGGAGAATCGTCGGTGCTGAGGTAGAGCGCGCCTCGATCGTCCGAAGCAAAATGGAACGTGTAGTCTCCCGTACGCGGCGGAACCACACAGCCCGTGAGACGCTCTCCAAATCGATCAAACGCATTCACCACTTCGGGAATGGTCCAGAGCGTGGATTTGTCGGGTGCATTCGGGTACTTGGAACTCTGGGTGAGGTTAGTTAGGGAACCCGGTGGGCTGGCGAACGTGAATACGTCCCATTGGAGCAGTCCGGCACCATCCGCCTCGCGGTAGGTGGCGAGGAAATCCCGCGGGATCGCGCCGGCAGAGCTGCGGTCCGGCGAGTCCCAAAAGGTCAGCCCTCCCGACACCGCGGATTCCGGGACGAACGCCAGAAAGTTTAATCCCTGCGCCACAAACAACCCGTCTCCTCCGCTGACACGAAACGTATTCACGCCTGCGAGATCGAGCACAACGGGCTGATTCGAGGCGATGAGTAGAGGAGCCATTCTCCAACCCCCACTCCCAAAGACTCGCGGCAGAATAAACTCACCCAGTTTTACCACGGTTTGGTTACTCGTGCCCATCCCCGCCGTGATCTGATGCATCACGAGTTTGGTTGGCAGATCCGGTGACGCATTCAGCCGCGCGAAGATCCGGTAGCGGCCGGGGGCAATGTCGCGGGTATAATTGCGCCATTCAACGGTCCCATTGAGCGATCCAGCAGCGAAGTCATTCGTCATCGACCATGTGCCACGGAAGGCATCGTCTACGGTGGCACCGTATAACAACCCGCGGAAGGGACGGTAGCTGGCGGTTGGATCGGGAATGCCGCGCGCGCCGAAATCAATTCCGCGAATTCCTGCCAGATTGCTATACGCTCCGCCGAAGTAAGGCATCGTGTTGGCTTCGGGGACGTGTTTGCCGCCGCCGTAATCGTAGTCCTCCCCTTCGATCACAATATTGTCGCGCCCAAAACCGGTCCAACCGATCGCGTAGCGCTCATCCGAGCCAAAGAACTTGTGACGCCCTTCGACGAAGTATCGCTTGCCTCCCTCCAGGCGAATCACGTTTTGCCCGAGAGTATTTTCCCAAAGGTATTGCGAGATGGAGCCTCGTGTTTGTGACACCACCCGCAAGCCAGACTGTGAATCGTCCGTGCTCAGGCGGAGATCGCTCTCCTTGCTCGCCGACACCCAGAACTGAAACTCGCCCGTCACGGGCGGCACGATCCAACCCGTGAACCGCTGGCCCGATCCAAAGTACGCATTGAAGAATGTGCGCACGGCTTCGGGCGGCGCTTCGGCGGCGGGGACAAAGTCTACCATCTCCGGTCGCATGGGATAGCGTGGGTCCGTCAGGAAATCCGCCAGGGATGAATTGCCCGCGCCACCCGCACCCAAATAGACCTCGCGTCGCAGCCAGCCTGGGCCGGTGTCCAGGCTGTAGAACTTGACCGAGCTGCCCGAGGCGATCGAGTTACGCTGCGCGGAAGCATCGCGCACCCCGGCAACCGTCAACGTGTAGGCCGCGCCTTCCGCTAAGCGCGTCGTGGTGAGCAGCACTTCCGTCTCACCCGGCTGAAGTACCGCATCCAAAACCCGCACACCCTCACTCACGATATAGTTCGTCGGGTCCTCGACGCTGACTTCATCCATCGCTTCGGAAAATCGCACCCGCACATGGCGAAACGACGGCTCGACCGCCGGTAAGAGCAGATACGGTGCGACGGTATCCAAGTAAGGGCGGACGCTCGCCGCTGGCAGAACTTCTTTAGTAATGCCTGGGCCGGACCAACTCAATTTCATTTCCGCCGGACCGGATGCGGGCGTGGTGAACTCGACTTGAACTTCATGGTTGCCTGCCGTCAGCGTGTTGGTTCCCGCATCTTCTTGGGTCCCATGATCCGCCCAATTTTCGATCACGAGGCTGCGATCCACCCACAACCGTGCACGACCCGCCGATTGCAAAGCGAATACGTACGCGCCCTGTATCGGTGTGACGACGCGGCCCCGCCAGCGTACGGACAATGCGGTGGCGGCGGGCCGGGTGAAATTGATTGTCGGATCGAGTTGCGTGAAACGCAGACCGGTAAAGTCACGTGACGGATAATAATCCCCCGTCAGTCCGAGACCCACGAAGAACGGAACGGTTTGGGCCGTGCCGAGCGTGTTACCCGCGCGATCTGCCACGGTCGCATCGACGACGAAGCGATAATCGCCCGGCGGTAAGTCGGCCGGGAATTCCAGTCGGGCGGCGTTGGCGGTCGCGTCATACGTCACGCTGCCGCTGGCGATGGCGTTGTCGTCGGCATTGCCCGCCACACCATCCGGTCCATTGGACCAAACAGAAATCGTCGAGGCCGTGAGCGTCACGGGATTCATCGGTTCGCTGAAGAACGCGGCGAACTCGCGGATAAACGCCACGCTGGAGCTCGCGGCGGGCGCAGTGCTGCCGAGGCGCGGACGCGTTGTGTCCGGCGTGATCTGGAGAGTCAGATCGCTCGTCCAAATGGCATTGCCGCCCGTGTCCATGGCGCGTGCACGGATGCCCACAGAGTCCGTCGCACTGAGGCGCGGCGCGGTGAACACCGCTTCGTACGGAAAGCTCCCGTCGTCGCCGATGCGTTGGCCATCGAGGTAGAACTCCACGTTCCGCACTTGCACGTCATCGCTCGCGTTCGCGCTGATTCGGATGAGCTGGCCTTCCTCCGCAGTGATTCCGCTGCTGGCCGTGATCGAAACCGTAGGCGGCACACGGGCGGTGTCGGGTGAGAGATAATTCAGCACCTGCAAACCCGCGAAGCCATCCGCCACGTACGCCAGACCACGATGCAGGGCCACGGCCTTTGCGACACCGGGCGTGGAAAGAGCGGAGAGGAACTGATCCGTCTTCGCGGGATCACGCAAATCGTAGAGCGAGATGTGATGCGTTCCGTCATTGGGATTTGGATTGATCCCGACGGCGGTGACACCCAGGCCGGAGCCGTTCGGGACAATTTGCTTGAAGGCATTTGGGCCATGATCACGCAAAGCGCCGATCTTCGTCAGCGCCCCAGGCTTGGTCACGTCGAACACGTCAAAGCCGGGATTCGCTACCGCGTACGCCCGCCCGCCGCCCACGAAAAGGCGTTTGAAACCCGTCACGCCATCGGCCTTCGTGTTGGGCTGGAGCGGTGCCGCCCCGAGTTGTGTGAGAAAATCCGTGCCCAAGGAAACGCTGACCAAGTTATCTTGGGAAATTCCATAGAGCACGCCATCCGCGACGCCGAGATCGTGCAACCCAGCCCCGATATTCACGCTGCCCAGGACCACGCCGCTCGGCATGTCCACAGCCAGGATCCGACCATCATCCAACCCCACAAAGGCAAAACTTCCCGTGGCCGCCACGGCGTTGGCCCGCACGCCAAACGGGATCCGGCGCGTGATCCGCGCGTTCGCCACGTCGGTCGAGTCAATGATCGCCAGTCCCGCACCGTCATCGGCGACGGCAATCCAGTTGCCCGCGCACGCAACGCGGCGCGCGCTGCCCGGTGTGTCGATCAACGCTACGAGCGTCGGCGGCAAACCCGCGAAGGTGTTGACAATTCCCACGCCCGCGCCCGCCAACGCCACGATCGCACGGTCGTCCTGCGCACAAATGTCCACAGCGTCGCCGGGCAATCGCAGCGAATACAAAATACCCGGTCCCGTTACGACTCCGTTGAGTGGATCGTGCCCCGACATCACTTCCGCGAAATCATCCACACCATCGCCATCGGTGTCGGTCCGGAACGGATCGGTACCCACGGAAAATTCAACATCATCCGGCAATCCATCGCCGTCCGTATCCGGCGCGGTGCTTGCGGTGAAACCTGGAGTGGGGATGTAGGTGGCGAACCCGCTGGGGCGGGTCCGTATTGTATTCTCGTGAACCAAGCCGCTCACGGGATCGAATAGGACATAGCGAATGAGGGTCTCGGCACCCATCAAACGATCCCAGTCACCGCTGGGCGCGGTCCGCAGCCGGATCGGGGCAGCCGTTGGAAAGTCCACGGCTGCGATGGCGAGGAAGTCATTTCCATAATCCAGCGCATTGTTGAGTGGAGCCAGGCCGGTGCCCAGGATGGAGACCGATTGCGTGATCCCATTCGGACCGGCCGAACCCACTTGAAGCCGCGCGCGTTGAATGCCCGCTGCGCCCGGCTCAAAACGAAGGCCGAAGGTAAACGTGGTGCCGGGAGCGATCACTAGCGGATGCGTGGCGTCCAGTAGCGCGGGCAAGCCGTCCGTGCCGAATTGATTGTCGGGATTGTCGACGATTTCCACCGCGACGATGTACAAGGGCTGACTTCCGTAATTGTGAAGGGTGACCACGTCATCCACCACGCGCGCGCCTGCGCCCACTTCCGCGCCGCCCAGGTTATTGTTACTGAGCGCCACGTCGAGGGACGGCTCCAAACTGAGCCCAAGGCCGGTCAGCCGAATCTCGTTCAAACCGCTGATCGAATCGCTGTCGATGACCAACTGGGTCTCGGCCAGGCCCGTTGCTGTCGGATCGAACGTAATGCCGACCGACACCTCCTCATTTGGCAGAAGCTGCATCGGGAGATTTAGAGCCTGAACGGAAAAGCCCGTGTTAGCTCCGGATAGTGTCACGTGTCTCAATGTTACCGGCCGCTGACCGGCATTCACCAACCTGAGCCAACGGTTCGTTACAAACCCACCGGTTCCGTCAACGAGGACACCCCCGAAGTCGAGCCGCGAGACATATTCTTCCGTCACGGAGTCCAGCGTCCACAAAACCGGCGCTTCCAGAGGGACGGAGAAACTGAAGTCCATCGGGCCGGGATCACCTGACGAGGATAACAGTCTGGCTTCATGAAGTGAAGGAGCCGGGGCGAACGCGGGGCAAACGGCCGCCTTGTCCGCGCCCAGGTCTTCCTCGACCAGGACGGAGATGGCTGCCTCGGATTGGACTGGATCCAAGTCGAGTCCCAGACCGGCCCGCGCGACCAATTCGCTCTTGCGAAATTGGCAGATGTCCGCGCCATTATTGACGATGGGATTCATCAACTCATTGAGTGTGCCGAGGTGATGAACGCCGACCGCGTGCGCAAATTCGTGCGCCAACAGCGCGCCGACGTACCGTCCGACCTCTTCAGGTGAGGCAAAGGTGAAAACTTTAAATATGACGCCCAGGAACGCCACGATGTCGTGGCCGGGAGTTTCGTTGAGCATTTTGGACAACCGATAGTGCGCTTCGCGAGGGTTAAACTCGCCGCGTCGTGCCAGCAAATCCGTCTTGGATGCCTCACGAGCGCCGTCTTCCGCTTGGTTATAAGTGTAAGCCACCGTGGACCCTGGGTTGGGGAAGTCTCCCTCCCCAATTTTGGGAATATCGGGCATAAACGGCTTCAGCCAGCCGGGTGAGCTTTGACGCCCAGAAAGGTAGCCTCTCCAAGCGGCTTGGAGATACGGTAGGAAAGCATTGAGGTCGTATTTCGGGGCAAAGGACATCCGCAGGCCCTCGGCCGACGTGACCGCGTCGTCGTAAAGCACGGCGTCGCCGAAACGAGCGAGGCGCCCTGAGATCTCGCCTCGCATCGCCCCGAACATGGCGTCGCGCTTTTGCGTCGAGTTAACGACCGCCGTATTCGCCGGGGAGAGACTTCCTGTGGCGAGCAAATCCCCCAAAACCTGATCAAAACCGCCTCGGTCCAGTCTCCACCGTTGCGTCAGACCCGTCCCGCGCAACTTCAGCTTCGGATTCAGCGGCTGGCGTTCGGGCGTCTCCAAGGTCAGCTCCGACTCCCAAACGGGAGTATCGAGAGGATTCGCGGCTATGGGAATGAACTTCAGAGTGACCTCTTTTGGCCCGCCGCTAAATGGCCCTTCACCGGAGAAGTGCGCGGAGCCCTCACCTGTTAATCGTGGACTGGCGACTTTGGGAAAGCGTCCGACGATCTTGCGTGCGCGCTCGTGACCGACCGCTACGTCTGGAAATGCGATCACGCCGTCGTCATGTTTGTCGTCGGAGGTATCGAAAAAGCGATATAGATAAAACTCAAGTTTCCCCATTTTTCGGTCTTTGCCCTGCATATGAATCGTGATCTTGGCCCCAAAAAGCACGTCTTCCTCGGAGTCCTGCAGACTTGAGGTCGTGTTGAGTTTCTCCATCGTGTATTCAAGAACCTGCTCTTTTTCCGGACCGAGGCTGAAGCTTTTTGGGCCTGTCCACTTAAAAAACTTGCCCTCGCCGTCGTTGCCCTCGATTTCAATCCGGACTTCGAGCGGAATATCATGGACCGGGCCCGAGCAAGGACGCGCGTCACCGGGAGATTTTGTGGCGGCATTGCGGATGCGAAATTTTTTCGGTTTACTCTCATCTTTGATGAACAAGCCGTTCTGAAGGCCCCTCACCACGTTCTGCAGCCGGGCCGTGGGGAACTGCGCCGCGGACGGCGACGCGTCAATCTCCTCCACTTCTGGAATGGGATAATTCTCCCGGGGCTCGCCACCGGGGCAGGGACCACTGCCGCCCGGCCCTGATTCGTTGGGACCGCTGCCCGACGGTGAGCCAGGCCGCGTGCCATGCCACCCGGGCTGCAACAAACCGTATCCTGGATCACTCTCTACGAAGTTCCCGTCGGCGCTCACGGTCATGGGTCCGACGATTTCCCAGTCGCCGGTGTCATGGTTGAAACTCCAGAGCGCGGACTTCGCGCCCGGCGCGAGTTTCTCGCCCGTCTTCGGATCGGGCAGATTGGGAAAACGCACCGGCACCGGGCGATCGAAGTTCGATGGGCCGTCCGTCTGCACGGTGATGACGAGGGGGAATTCGAGTCCCGGCGGGAGCGGACCGGGTAAGCGATCCGCAGGCACCGGCGCAATGCCGACCTTCCCACCCCGGGCACCGTTGTCGCCGAAGAGCGCATTGGACGGCACCGTGATGGAGACTCCCGCGAGATCGGGGTTCTTTTGCAGCACTTCCGGCGGAAACGAAATGGTGGCGTCTTGCGTGGCGCTGACGGATTGCAGCGTACCCGCGCGGATGAGTGGGAGATAAATCTCGCCCGTGCCGCCTGCAGGATTGTTCAACTGGCCGGCGGCCGCCGTCCACGCCTTGCCGACGAACGGGTAATACGTGCCGTTTGGCCAATGGCTTTCTGGAGCGGTCCGGCCATCGATGTGAACGAAGAATTCTCCCGCTGGCACCGGCTGCAATCGGAAATTGCCCATCGCATCGGTCGTCGTGCGCAACGTTTCCTCCATGCCATCCACGGTGATGGTCACACCCGCGAGCGGACGATTGACTCCCTCGCTGCCGCCGCCGGCACTCGCCGCCAGTTCCGAGGCGAACACGCGCCCGATCACGGCCGTGCCGGCAACCGGCGTAAGACTCAACGTGTCGAACTCAATCCGAAGAATCCCACCGGGCTGACCATCACCGTCGGCATCGACGGCCTTGCCAGATTCGTCGAGCAATGCACTGCCGTTCAGGGTGACTCGAATGCGCGCGTTGCCGGGTAGGTTCTCTAGATAAAACAGCGTCGCTGTTTTGCGGTCCGTGGAAAGCTCCGTGCGCGCCAGCAACCGGCGTCCGCCAAACTCCGCATGCAAGGTGTCGAGGGTGAGAACGGTGTTTCCCGCCAAGGGACGCGTGAAGCGCAGGATGGTTTCACGGGTGACGGAGACTCCCGATTCCCCCGAACTCGGCGAGGATTCGCGGACCGACGTGATCAGGGGCTGACGTTGAATACGGTAAAAGCTGGCCTTGCTTTGGGGCGTTACGCTGACACGAAATTCCCCTAGGCCCGCCTGCCCGGATTGCGTGGCCAGGGGTGTCTTGATCGTTGTGAAGGTGTCACCGCGCGACAGGACAAACTCACTGGCGGGATCCGATTCATACTGGAGAACGATTGCGCCCTGCGGGTCAAAGCGGATGGACTGGATACGAAAGGGTTGACCGACGAGTTCGCTCGGGACGAAGAGGGCCAACCCGAAGGCCAGGATGAGTCGAATTGCACGCTGCAGATTTGTAAAAGAGAATCGCAAGTGCATAGCAGGGAACTCCCCGAACGTCTGGGTCACCACCACGCGTTCGTCGGACTCGGCGCTGCGGCCCAAAATGAATCCGTATCCTTTAGCGTGGGAAACTGGAAGGCGGCTACATGCATGTCGCCAAAGAGAATGTTCACCCGGCTCTTGCCTTTGTAGTTGTGCCAAAGGCTTTTCTTATTGTCCCAACCACGGTTCGGATGCCAGATCCAGTCGCCTTGCATTATCTTGTTCGCCGGGCTCTGCGCGATCTCACTCAGTGTCATCGATTTACCGTTGTAGGAAGACGGGTTGGCAATGTCGCCCGTAATGTGTTTAGTCCGGAATCCATCTCCGGCCCATTCCATGAGATAACTGTTGCCAAATTGCACGTAGCAATTCGTCGTCTTAATATTCCGGGCGGTGTCGGAAAAAATATCACCCTTGTCGCTCGGGCACCGGAACACTTCCGGGCTTCCCTGGTAGCGAAATAACGGTCGGTTACTCATGGCTACAAAGACGTCATACGTACCGTCCTTACCACCCGACGACGCCCAATCGCGACATAACGGCAATATGTCGCGGCTGTCGTCGGCATAGAGCGTAAATGCCAGCCCGATCTGCTTTTGATTGCTGATGCAACGGATAGTCTGAGCTTTCCGCTTGGCGTTCGAGAGGGCCGGAAGCAGCATTCCAGCCAGAATGGCAATAATGGCAATGACCACCAGAAGCTCAATCAAGGTAAAGGCTTCGCGGTGAGCCGGGAGGCGTGGATGCCATGCAGGAGTCATGGGGGGAAACGTAATGGAAAATATTATTGTGACCAGAAAATTGGTTTACCACGCATTGCGATGAGGCAACACACGTTTCGGATTCTTTCGAACAATTTCGGCCGAAAGGATTCGCCTTGTGCCGTCTCGGCAAACGGCGAAGAGTGGAACGTGCTCAGTTCATTGCGCGGTCTGGTGCGTGTCATGGTCGCGTTAAAAACGTTCCATGCTGCCTGGGCATTTCAGCCGCCATTGACAGAGGTGCAAGCCTCCCTGACGACTAATAATTTTTCCCGTACCGTGCATTATGCGGTTGACGATCCGGTTTTGGGGAAGCTCGTGGAGGGCAGTCATACGTACGTCGGCAGTGCTTCCTTGTACTGGCTGGTGACGAATTTAACGGTGGCCAACGGCATCGTTGCATGGGTGGCCAACGCGAGAGGATCGTTCGAATTGCGGGATCAGGAAATTCGTTATGCCGTTTACGATGTGTCGCGGCAGGCGTGGAGAGAAGACACAACGCACTATGAAGCCAACATCAGCGAGTGGAAGCTAACCGCGCCCCGCGTCACCAACGGTGTGGTGATGTGGCAAGCGGACGGCATCGGTTTGATTAACTTCTGGGATACCGCGATTGGGTTCGCAACGTACGATCCGCTCGCGGGCACGTGGCGTGACAGCACGCAACGTTACCATGGCGTCGATTGGAGTTATTGGGTCATTACGAACTGGCAGACCGACAGCGGCTTGATGACTTGGACCCGGAAGAACGTCGGGCAGCTCGCGCTGGGTCAAACAGAGGTTAACTACGCGATTTTCGATTCCACTGCGTCCACGTGGATGGAAGATTCACACGACTACGAAGGCCGGTTCAACAACGCCTGGACCGTGCTAAACCCGCTAGTCACTTCCCAGACTGTGACGTGGACCGCAACCAACCAAAGCGAGATGCACCACGAGGTGCGTGGCTACCAGAAGCCGGAGCGTCGTTGGGACAGCCGTCCCACCGCGGCAACCGCCGCGTTTGCGACATCCAAGACGATCGGCCATGCGCCGTTGAGCGTTTGGTTTACGGACCTGTCCATGGGTGCCACGAACTGGAGCTGGAGTTTCGGTGACGGCTCAACTTCGACTTTCCGGAGCCTTTCCCATGCCTTCCAGCAACCCGGAACCTACACCGTCACTCAATCCGTCGAGGGGCCGAGTGGAACCGACTCGGTGGCGATCATTATCGGGGTGGACTTGGCGCCGAGCTTTCTGGCCTTTGACACCCCGAGGGTCACGGTCATGAATGGCTGGGTTCACCTGCCGATCTTAAGAACGTCCGGATTGGGTCCGATCATTCTTGAAACTTCCTCCACCCTGGTGGATTGGCAGTCGATTTCGACGAACCCGCCGCAATCTGGGCCCATCGAACTAGCGGCTCCGCTCCTGTCGAATGGTATCGGGCAGTTTTATCGAGCAAGGGTCCTCTCGCCGTCGAGCTCCAGAAATGGCAAATGACCTATCTTCGAGTCCTATACTGTCAGGCTCTTCACCTGGGGCAGGTCTGCTGTTCGCGGTGGATTCATTGTCCGCGCGGACGGCCCGCTTTCATCCAGTCGTAATCCCCGCGGTCGCCGCCGGCCTTGGATCAATATAGGGACATATAGGGACAGGTTCAATTGATTTGACAAGCTATCCTTCTTGCCGGAGGTTGCGTTCAGCATCGCTTGCAACATTATGAGAATGGCTCGCATCAAACTCGCTGGGGAATCGGCGGTCTATCACTGCATCTCGCGGATCGTCGGTGGCCAGCGGCTCCTGGACGATCTCGGGAAAGAGAAATTCGTCGGGATTCTCGCCAAATTGGCCGAGTTTTGCGACGTGGAGGTGATTACCTACTGCATCATGTCCAACCACTTCCACCTGCTCCTGCGCGTTCCAATACGAGTCGAGCTCTCCGATGATCAGTTGCTCACCAAGATCGTTAAATTCTATGGCAAAAAGGGGATCCTGACGGCACTCGCTCAGGAGGGTTTAAAGTTGCGGGGTAAGATTGACCCGGACATTCGAGAGTCCGTGGTGAGCCGGATGGGCGACGTTTCCGCGTTCATGAAGGAGCTGAAACAGCGGTTTAGTCGGTGGTATAACAAGACCACGGGACGATTTGGGACGCTCTGGGCTGAGCGGTTTACGAGTGTCGTCGTGGAAGATTCGGCGACGGCGCTCAGGACGGTGGCGGCCTACATCGATCTCAATCCGATCCGAGCGGGATTGGTCCAGGACCCGAAAGATTATCGTTTTTGCGGATACGCAGCGGCGTTAACGGGTACGACAACGATTCGACAGGGCCTTATGAGCTTTTTGGAACCGGTGGATTGGGGGAAGGCGGCGGCGCAATATCGGATGGTCTTGTTCGTCGCGGCCGGTTCGGCTAACCGAAGTGACAAAGCGGTATTGGATCCGCAGACGATCCGGGCGGAATTGGCCCGAGGGGGAGAGTTGAGTTTAGGCCAGGTGTTGCGTTTGCGAGTGCGACATATGACGGATGGAGTGGTTCTGGGTTCGAAGGATTTTGTAAATGAGATGTTCACCCGTCACCGGGACCGATTCAGTGCGCGTCGAAAAGACGGAGCCCGTCCGATTCGGGGCGTACCGTTACCGGGGATTTGCGTGATGCGAGATCTGCGAGTGGACGCGATTGGATGACGGAGGGAACCTTTAGGGTGCCATCCCAGCATTCGCTCCGGTTCCGAGGGCATTCCTCGTCGTTCGACGAGGGCGGTCTCCTTTGGTGGAAGCAAGACTTCCCTTGAAGCTCCACAAGACAACCACCCACGTACGAAAGCCTTATTTTATTCCTACTAAAAATAGTTTAGTTAACCTGTCACTTTATCTTTATCTTTATTAGCGAGATTTCGAGGCATGCCCATGTGAAACTGATCAACGACCCATATGCCTGCGATGAAACCCTCCAACCCGCTACCTCCGAGCACCTTTAAGGCTATTTCACCCTTTCCGCCCACTCGTCACGCCCTTCACCCGGCCTCCTCTTCTTTCCCCGCTCGGAGCGGGGAGAGAATCTAGTTCAATGAAAATCGTGCGAGTGCCGGCCTTCCAACGCGGTTCCGGAGAGGCGTTCAATTTTCTTCGCCTGAATATGGATCGTGCCGTGCCGGCTTTGGGCTGTTCCTTCAATCACCAAAAATGGCTCCTGCGTTATGGTCAATCGTTCCTGCTCGAACAACTCCGCCGAAACGATGGCGTTACTAATGCCGGTTTCATCTTCGAGACTGACGAATACCACTCCCTTGGCAGTGCCTGGCCGCTGTCGGCAAATCACCTGACCGCCGATCCGGATGCGGGTGCCGTGAACCACCTGCTTGAGATCGGCTGCAGTCCAGAGGTCGGGCAGACCCGGGCGCAACAGGGCCATCGGGTGCGGACCGGTCGTCAGCTGCAATCCCGAATAGTCCGCTTGCAACCGTTCGAACGCATCCATCGGTCGCAGAGGCGAGGTTGGTTCGATGGACGTTCCAGAGTTTGGTTGATGGAACAGATCATCGGTGCGCACCGGTCGCGCGACATCCCAGAGGGCGGCTCGTCGATGGGCGGCGAGCGTATTAAAGGCTCCGATGCCGGCGAGGGTTTGGAGTTCATCGCCGCTGAGATGAGTGCGCATTTTAAAATCATTGAGGGATGTGAACGATCGCTGAAGGCGCGCGGTGAGAATGGACCCGATGGAATTCTGGCGGAGGCCGCGCACCTGTCGGAAGCCCAAGCGCAGCGTGGTTTCGGATTCCACGGTGCAGTCGGCAGCGGATTCCTGAACACACACAGGGCGGAGGGTGAGTCCACGACGACGGGCATCTTTCACCAGAGTGGCGGGTGAATAGAATCCCATAGGTTGGTTATTGAGCAGGCCGGCATAGAACTCGACGGCCCGGTGCACCTTCAGCCAGGCGCTCGCATAGGCAAGCAGAGCGAAACTGATGGCGTGCGATTCCGGAAAACCATAGAGGGCGAACGCACCGACGGCCTTGACGATGCGGTCCGCCACTCCGGAATCCACGCCCTTTCGCACCATCGCCTCGTGAAGTTTGCCGCCGACCTGGCGCATTTTTTCTTCCGAGCGATGGAAACTTAACGCCCGCCGCAATTCCTCCGCTTCGGTGCCGGTGAAGTCCGCCATGACCATGGCGATCTGCAGCATTTGCTCCTGGAAAAGCGGTACACCCAACGTCCGTTCCAGCACCGGTTTTACTCGTTCGTCGTAGTAGGTGATGGGTTCCTCGCCACCACGCCGGCGGAGAAATGGATGCGCGAGATCGCCCTGGATCGGGCCGGGGCGTATCAGTGCCACTTCAATGACCAGGTCGTAGAAATTCTTTGGCTTCATCCTCGGCAACGTGGCCATTTGCGCGCGGCTCTCGACCTGGAACACACCCACGGTATCGGCTGCCTGCAACAGCGCATAGGTGGCGGGATCGTTTTCTGGAAGGCGGGCGAGATCGACGGGACGTCCGCGCTCGGAAGTCAATCGGAGGGTGTCCTGCAACACCGCCATCATTCCCAATCCGAGCAGATCGACCTTGATGATCCCCAGGTCTTCGCAGTCGTCCTTGTCCCATTGTCCCACGACCCGCCCGGGCATGGCGGCATTTTCGAGAGGCATGATACCGTCGAGTTGTCCCTGGCAGATGATCATGCCGCCGGTGTGCTGACCGAGATGGCGGGGCAGGCGCCGCATCTGTTCGTACACCTGAATGAACGCCTTGGTCCGCGGGTGTGTCGCGGGCAAACCAGCGCGCTCCATTTGGGCGGCTAATTCCAACGTATGTGGAAAATCGCCATGGCCGAATAGATTGGCGAATCGGTCCAGCACGTCGGCCGGAAAATTCAGGCATTTCCCGATCTCGCGCGCCGCACTTCGGCCACGATACGTGATAACGGTGGCCGTCATGGCGGCACCCCGCGGTCCGTAGCGACGGAACACCTCTTGGATCACCTGTTCCCGGCGATCGCCGCTCGGCAAGTCGATGTCGATGTCGGGCCAACCCTTGCGTCCTTCACTGAGGAACCGTTCGAAGAGGACATTAAACCGGACGGGATCGACGGCGGTGATACCGAGGCAGAAGCAGACGGCGCTGTTGGCGGCGCTGCCGCGTCCCTGGGCGAGGATGTTCTGTTTACGGCAGAACCGAACCAGATCGGCGACGATGAGGAAATAGCCCGAGAAACCCAGTTTATGGATCAGGGCGAGCTCCTTGCGGAGCAGAGCGCGGACTTTGTCGGGAATGCCGTCGGGGTAGCGATTGCTTGCTCCGGCCGATGCCTGGGCTTCGAGGACTTGTTCCATGGTTTCGCTGGGGCCGACGGGATACCGCGGAAACTCGTAACCCAGGTCCTTGAGAGAGAACTGCAGCCGGTCCGCCAAGCGGCGCGTGTTGAGGATCGATTCGGGGAGATCGATGAACAACGCCCGCATTTGCCCCGCGGTTTTGACGTGGCACTCGGCATTGAGCGCGAGCCAGCGGCCGGCGGCATCGAGGTGGGTATGGTGGCGGAGGCAGGTAAAAACATCGAGGACCGGGCGGCCGACCGGCGTGGCGTGGAGCACGCCGTTCGTAGCAAGCAGCGGGACATTTCGATCACGTGCCAAATCCACGAGAGATCGAACGATGCGGTCCTCATCGCGGGTGAGGTGCCGCTGCAGTTCGACGAAGACATTGCCCGCGCCAAAGGTTTGCACCAACCGATCGAGACAGGCGGTCGGGGAACTTTGTTCGGCTGACAATCGTTGGGTCCGAGGTTGAAGCAGAGCGCGAATTAGCGGGCCGGAGGAATCGCCGGTAAGGGCCACGAGCCCGGAGGCAAATTCGGGAAGCTCGTTCCAGCGGACTCGACCCTCGCCTTTCGGAGCCCGGAGGTGGGCTTGAGTGAGGAGGCGACAGAGGTTGCGATACCCCGTTTGAGACTCGACCAACACCGGCAGGATCGAAGCGTCTTCGAGGACCAATTCCGCTCCGATGATGGGGCGGACTCCGGCGGATCGGGCGGCGGAGAAAAAGCGAGGCGCGCCGTAAACCCCCATGCGGTCGCAGAGTGCGAACGCGGGCAGCGCGGCGGCGGCGGCCGATTCCGCCAGTTGCTCGGGAAGAGAGGCCCCGCGAAGGAAGCTGAATCCGCTCCGGGCATGGAGTTCAATATAGTCGGAAGGGCTCATAGGCAAACCTGGTTGCTCGATCGATCAATCAATCACGGCTTCGATGAACCAGCCTTCCGGGTGCCGGCTTAGACGCAGACCCTGATGATCCCGAGCGAGGACATCCCATTCCTCGCGTTCCCAGGCTGCGGGTTCCCACCAGCGGCCGGACATTTTCCAGGGGCCGTAGACCTGCTGCAGTTGGCCTCCGCCCAGACGATTTCGCAGGCTCAACGGGGCAGGTGCCGGCGCTCCGGCAGACTCGGTCTTGGTTTCCACCTGAACCGACTGAGCGGGCCGCAGTCGGCGCAGCGGCACGGCCGCGAGCCAATCGTCCGATCTCTGCAACGGCGGTGCGGGAGCGTTTTCAAAATCGGGGGGAACCAGTTGAAAGGCATCCGGATAATGGTTTTCTTCGAGGATGGGCGTGCCGACCCGGTCGGCACCGACGAGTGCGACGAGGCAGGCGAGTGTTTCAGCGAAGCGGTTGGGATCCCGAACCGCGGTTTCGAACAGCGTGAACTGTCGTTGACGGGGCAGGGTGGGGCGCACTTCGAGTCGGACGGCCGTGATGGGGGCGTCCGTGCGGATTCCCTCCAGGAACGTGTGCAGCATCCGGAAGAGGATATCGGGATCGCGAGTGGGAGCGGGAACCCGGAGGAGTTGTTCAAACGGAGTCCCCGTTTCCAGCGCCATTCGTAAATACAATTGTTCGGCGACGAGACCGGCGGGTTCGAGGCGGCGATGGAGTTGATCGAGGAAGCGTCGAAGAACAAACAACAAAGGTTCAACCGATTCGATGGGTTCTTCGAACTCGCGAGTTTCGATGAATTCCTCCGCGGGGGCGACCGGCTTCAAGGGGCGGGTTGCGATGGTCGAGGAGGCGGCAATCAGGGCGAGTGCTTCCAACCCGAGGCGATCGGCCAGAGCTTCCTGGCCGAGGGCGAGCAATTCTCCCACCGAACAGATTCCCCATTTCTCGAGGATTACGATTAAATCGGACGAAGGGTTCAGGGCGATGACCGGCAAGGAATCCACAAAGCTCCGCGGTTCGGTGATCACTTGAATCGCGCCGGAACTTGGCGCTTCGAGTCTTCCCCAGCAGGCGGCGAGTCGGGCAATGTTTGGCGTGCCGCCGAGACCGATCCGTGAATACAATTGGAGACCATGCACGGCGCGTTCCAGGCGGCCGGCCCAGTTGGAAAGCGTCTCCGCCGAGGCGTCACGCAGCTCGGCAAGATTCCGCAGATCCAGCGTGAACAGGCCCGGGGACGTTGCCTCCAGATGCGGTGAAAAACCGGAGAGACATTGTACCAGGGCCGTGGTGACCACGACTTCCTGCGCCGGCGATCGACGTCGCAGGATCAAATCCCGGCTGCGAGCGGTCGCTTGGGTTACGGTGAGTCCGTTACTGACGCCGGAATCACGAGCGGGTCGGGTGGCTTCGATGACTACCGGGGTGTTGCGGGTCGGATCGAGGAGGGCGACCGAGCGGATCCATAACTCCGGTTCGTGTCGCAATACGGCCTGAAGCGCGAAGGCGGGAAGTTGGATCACGGCATACATGGCGTACAAAAAGCGAGCTTCAACCGGTCGCGGCCAGTCGGCGAACGTCTTCCGTGCCCGGTGCGGCGCGCAGGAGTTCAAAGTGCAGTCCGTTCCTCAACTGCTCCGGGGTGTCTTGCAACGCCTCCGGGCCGAGGCGGGCTTCGATCCGGACCCGGTGATTGACTCCGCTCCCGAGAGGGTGCGGACTGACCAGCAGCAGAGTGCTCCGATGTTGTTCCCGCAGGCGAGCCAGACGAAACCAGACGGTGCCTTGGATTCGGCGCAGTTCGGTGATGGGATTGAGTTTTAGATCCAGGACCACCAGCGGGAAATTGGGATCGCGCAGCAGCAGATCGACCGCTTTCAGGGCTTCGTCCGCCTGCCGGCAACGAATCCAAAGCAGGCGGGAAAGAATCGACGGTGCCACGGCTGCGCAATCGAAACTGTCCGCACCATCGACCAATGCCAGATATCGTCCTTGGGCGGCGGTTTCGCGCAGGAGTGAATGAATGACCTGTGCACTCCCGGAACCGTGGCCTGTCCCGACTAATTCCGTGAACTCGCCCCGGGGCAGTCCACCGCCAAGGAGTTCATCGAGGGCAGGCACACCGGTGGGTTGAACGGCGGGTGGGGGCACCACGGGCCGTGCCTGGGCACGAGGGAACCGCTCCGCGAGAATACGTCGCAATTCGATGATCTGAGCCGGAGCAGACATGGCGTCGGTCGGAATTCGAGACGGGCAGCCACCGTAATCTGCTTTCGTCGTCTGGAAACACGAAACTGACGTAATCTACAGGCTGGGGTCAGACAAC
This sequence comes from Akkermansia muciniphila, assembly GCA_945900455.1. Classification (GTDB taxonomy): domain Bacteria; phylum Verrucomicrobiota; class Verrucomicrobiia; order Limisphaerales; family UBA9464; genus SIBK01. Next base: position 9,010 of record CAMDJH010000024.1, on the reverse strand, counting down.
GGCTGTCCTATCGCCTTGGCCATTGATGCGCCGGGAGGTTTCAGCACATACTCACGGCTCATTTATGTCGAGTCGCCGCCAGTATCCGTTCCACCTGATCGAACCCAAATGGCAAAAGGCCTGGGATGCAGAACAAACGTTCCGCGCCTGGAACCCCGGGGAGACTCTTCCCGCCACGCATCCATTCGCCGTGCGCCATCGCCTCGGCGGCCAGGTGGCTTCAGCTCAGAATCTCCCGCGAAAATACTACATCCTGGACATGTTTCCGTATCCGTCCGGCGCCGGCTTGCACGTCGGCCACCCGGAAGGCTACACCGCCACTGACATCCTGGCCCGGTACCGTCGAGCCGTCGGGTTCAATGTCCTGCACCCCATGGGCTGGGATGCCTTCGGATTGCCCGCCGAGCAATATGCGATCCGGACCGGTCAACACCCGCGAAAAACCACCGAGGCCAATATCGCGAATTTCACCCGGCAGATCCGTTCCCTCGGTTTCAGCTATGACTGGTCGCGGGAAGTGGACACGACCGATCCCGGCTATTTTCGATGGACGCAATGGATTTTTCTCCAACTCTACAACGCTTGGTTCAATCCGGATACCGGGCGGGCCGAATCCATTGCCACGTTAAGCGTCCCGTCGGAAGTTTCGACGATCGAGGAACAGCGGGCGTATCGCGATGCCCGGCGGTTGGCGTTTGTAGCCGAGGCACCGGTGAATTGGTGTCCGGAGCTCGGCACCGTGCTCGCCAACGAGGAGGTGATCGATGGAAAGAGCGAAGTCGGTGGGTTTCCCGTCCTCCGCAAGCCGATGCGCCAATGGATGTTGCGGATCACGGCCTACGCCGAACGGCTCCTGACGGATCTTGATACGATTGAGTGGAGTGATTCGCTGAAGGAGATGCAGCGAAATTGGATCGGCCGCAGCGAAGGAGCGGAGGTCCGGTTCGCGGTGGTGGATTCTGCAGGAAAGGCTGAAATATCCGTGTTTACGACCCGTCCGGATACGTTGTTCGGCGCCACTTACATGGTCTTGTCCCCGGAACATCCATTGGTATCCTTGATCACCACGTCCGACCAGCAGGCTGCGGTTGCGGAGTACCGGACGCTCGTTTCCCGAAAGTCCGACTTGGAACGAACCGAATTGTCCAAAGAGAAGTCGGGGGTCTGCACCGGAGCGCATGCGATCAATCCGGTCAATGGTGCGCGAATCCCAATTTGGATCGCCGATTACGTGCTCGCGAGCTACGGCACGGGGGCAATCATGGCGGTTCCCGGGCACGATGAACGGGACCTGGAATTCGCCATCAAGTTTGGGTTGCCCGTGGTTCAGGTGGTGCAACCGCTGGACGCTGCGGTGGATTGGCGTGGTTTTACCGATCTTGGGACGGCGGTCAATTCGGCTCACGGAGACCTTGCCCTGAATGGCCTTCCCACCGTGGAGGCGAAGCGAAGGATCACGGACTGGCTTTCCAAGAAGGGAATTGGGCGCCGCACAATTCAGTATAAACTGCGCGATTGGCTATTTAGCCGACAACGCTATTGGGGCGAGCCCTTCCCGATCGTATGGCGCAAGGATTCTCAGGGATTGCTATTTCATGAGGCTCTTCCGGAGTCGGCGCTCCCACTTCTTCCGCCGGTCCTCGAAGAATACAAGCCGACGCCGGATGGGCAGCCACCGTTGGCGCGAGCGGGAGACTGGTTGCGCCTTCCCGATGGAGCGGTGCGGGAGACGAACACCATGCCGCAATGGGCGGGTAGTTGTTGGTATTACCTCCGATATTTGGACGCCCGGAATTCCGGTTCTTTCGTCGGACGCGAGCCGGAGAATTACTGGATGGCGTCCAATAATTCCTCCCAGAAAGTGCCGGGTGTGGACTTGTACGTGGGGGGCACGGAACATGCCGTTCTCCATCTTCTTTACGCCCGGTTTTGGCACAAGGTGCTCTTCGATCTGGGCCATGTTTCGTCCGCTGAGCCGTTCTTCAAATTGGTGAACCAGGGGCTGATTCTCGGTGTCGACGGGCAAAAAATGTCCAAGAGCCGAGGCAATGTCGTGAATCCCGACGACGTCCTTCAAGAGTTTGGCGCCGATGCATTCCGTCTCTACGAGATGTTCATGGGGCCGCTGCAGGATGCAAAGCCGTGGAATACCCAGGGCGTGGAGGGGGTCTACCGTTTCCTCGGGCGGGTTTGGAGACTGTTCGTGGATGAGGACAGCGAAACGGAATTCGAACAGCGCTGCGCGGGAGAACCGGGGCGGGCGTCGGAGTTTCTTCCCGGCATCCGCCTGCATGGCGCGATCGCCGAGATTCCAGCCACACCTGCCCAACTCAAGGCCCTGCACGCCTGCATTCGAAAAGTCACCGAAGATCTCGATGGACTTCGCTTTAACACCGCGATTTCCGCCATGATGGTTTTGGTGAATGAAATGATGACCTGGGAGAGTCGTCCGGCACCCGTTCTGATGGTCTTTCTGCAGCTTCTCAGTCCGTTTGCGCCGCATCTCGCCGAGGAACTCTGGGCCGGGATTCATGGCGCCCTTCAGCGACCTTGCGCCTCGCTGGTCTACGCGCCGTGGCCGCAGTACGATCCAGCACTTCTGGTGGAGGACACGCTCGAAATTCCCGTGCAAGTCAACGGCAAGCTGCGGGATGTGATCCGGGTCGCCGCCATCGCGCCGCCAGCAGAGCTTGAATCGGCAGCCCTGAGTTCCGAGAAAGTGCGCCAATTCACGGAGGGAAAGACAATTCGCAAGATCATCATCGTCCCTCGAAAGATGGTGAATATTGTCGCAAGCTGAATCGTGCGGTATGGTGAGTGCGATGTGGCGGTTGACACGACAGGAACAATGGGTGGTGTTGGTGGTGCTGCTGATTTTTCTCGGCGGCATTGCGGGCCGCGTTTGGCTGAAAACTCACCCCAGTTCGAGGGCGATGCCCAGTGCGACATCCGTCGCCGATCCCGTTCCCTGAACTATGCAGGACTTTAACTCAGCTCTGGAGCCTGTACTCGCGCAGGATCCCCGGTTTCCCAGGGAAGCCTATTTCTTTGTGCGCGAGGCTCTCGATCACACCCAGGAATTGCTCGCCAAGCGGGGGGGGAAACTGCCCCGACACGTCAGCGGTATGGAATTGCTGGACGGGATTCGGGATCTGGCGATCAAGCAGTTCGGACCCATGGCCATCACGGTTTTTGATGAGTGGCAGATCCGACGATGCGAAGATTTTGGCGAAATCGTGTTCAATCTGGTCGAGAACAAGATTCTGTCGAAGACGGATGAAGACAGCCGCGAGGACTTCAAGCGGGGCTATGACTTCACCGAAGCGTTCCGACGCCCCTATCTTCCCACCCCGCGAAACTGACCGCCGTTTCAAGGCTGGGCGTTTCCGGCATTTTCGGATGGATCTCAGCCGCCATCTCCTGAAGTCCGTGCTCCGGCCGCGGTTCATCGGTCGGGACGAGGGGCTTGCCGGTGTCACTCTTTTTCCAAGTCGATCAACAGTCTCGCTGTGATATCAGGAGTCCTGAGGCTGAATAAGTGATCACTGCTGGCGTCGATTCTCACCCACCCGGAATCGTCCTGGGCTTCAGCATGGATCGGAAGCCGGTTTGCCTTAATTGCATCGATAGGTGCGGCTCTGAATTTTTATCTGTTCCGGATTGCGACCACAGAAGGTCCGCCAACTGGAAGTGAATGTCTTGTCTCGGATCGGAAAACTGTCGACAAACCTGCCCGTTTCGGGATCTTGAATTGGGACCGCATTCTCAACGAGGCCAACATGATTGAAGGCGTTTGAATAAAGCGAATAGGTAGGGCCCAGGGTGGTCGTATAATTATATCGCAAGAGAAAACCCGAGACATTGGATACGCTGCGAGATTCACCGTGATTTCCAAAATCCATGGTGTAACTGGATCGAGTCAGATCTGAATTTCGAGTGCCAAAACTTACATAAAGCTTAAGCGGTGCATGAACCCCCCGTTTTGAAACCGAAAACCGTTCCAAATTCGGGTCATCGACGGCAACGGAATTTAGCTCGGTTCCGACGAGTGAGTCGTTCAGTTGAAAAACACGAATGCCAAAACGCCACGTTTGGATCAGCATGATTTTGTTGAGGTCGGGATGGTAGGCAAATGAGATTTGCTTGGTTTCATTCATGGTGATCGATGTCCCGGCCGCATTGAACGCAAAGGCGCTAGAGTCGAGAAGGCGATCAGTTTTCTTGATCACCACGTAACTACCTTGGCGCACTTGCAGAACGGCCGCATCGAGTTGAAAATGGTACTTCGATCCCAAACCGATCAAAACCTGCCCTGTTTTTGCCGCAAGTTCAGCGGGAAGTTCCATCATGTCGAGCGCCACAAGATCGGAGGTGTTGCCAGCGAGAACATAAGATGATTGAGGAAACACGAGATCGGGTAATGGCGTCACCGACCCCTGCGCGGTGATTTGAATCAATTTTACAAGGATATCCCTCTGGGCATTCATATCGGGCCATGCCCCCAATAAAGAGCCATCGATCATCCGAATGAATCTGAGACTTGGGGTATTGTCTTCCGCCGCGCTAAAACCAAGTTTGAACGCGGTCATGGATGTCAGCATCGTTTGCACTGGCACGGTGGAAGCTCCCAGAGTTTCGCCCCGTGGTTCGAGCGTTAGGTGGTATCGACGCAGCGAAACTCTGCCGGTGTCGCGGGTCGCCGTGGGAATGAGTCCGGTTGCTGGATCATCGTCATAGGTGAGATGGTTCGAACTCAACACCCACAGGGTGTCAATGTCCGTGTACTCGACGGCGCTATTGCAGACGTCGGTCTTCGGAAAGCCATCAAGAGCCAGGAATGTTTCATGACTGCCGGAGCGAGTGTAGAGGGCGACCGGCCCGGGGAGGAGATCGCTTTCATTCTTGTATTTTGATTCGATCAACGTGATTAAGCTAATCCGAGCCAAATTCTGAAAATCAACGGTGGGCCAGGACCCCGGTCTGGCGGAGCGAATCACCCAATCCGGTTCACGTGCCCATCGATTGACAAGATTCGAATTCTGCTGGTCGTGACGGCTTTCTCGGCTGGCGATATACGCTTTGCCTAAGTTGTGTTCCTTGCCACGCGGTCGGACAACCCCGGCGCGCGACCGCCCTAGCTCGGAAGTTGTCGCGGGGGAGTTCTCGGCCGCGGCGGAATCGCGTCTCCCGATCAGACTTATTGCGAGGCAAAGTTGGGCGGCGAAGCGTTTCAGGGGTATGCCCCATCGAGTTATGGATCGGTGCCGGGTCTGGCGCTGAAAGTCAAACAAGGGTGCGGGCACTGCAAGCGGGGTGATGTTGCTACTCCGATTTTCGGGTTGAACGCGGGGGAAAGCACCACGAAGCGTCAGGGTACTCGCTTGAACCGGTAGAATTTCTCGGGGAATGGCACCACGTTGGTGTCTGTCACGCGTAGGAACGGAGCCGGAATCCTATTCGTTGAGATCGGTGTCCATTGGACGGGTTCCCGGAGGTCGAGAGTCATCTCAAGCACGTGTTGGGTGCCAAATTCGGCGAAGTAGCAGAGACGGCAACCCTCCGTGTCGCTGTAGTTCTCGACCACGGCAGTCCCGGGCGCCCACGGCAGCACTTCGATCGTCACTGAATCCGACACGGTGCGGGCTCCGAGGTTATCCGTGGCCACGGCACGCAGTTCATAGGAGCCGAGCACATCCGTGTCGAAGGTTGTGCGGAACGGGCGATTACGGGGTGGAGGAGTGGTGAACTCGGCGAGTTTGAATTGACCACGGAAGAACTCGACCTTGGCTACCGCACCATCGGGATCGGTGGTGGTGGCGATCACGGGAATGCGCAGGCAGGCGAAAAAAGATGACTGGTTGGTTGGGTAGATGATCGTGATGAGCGGGGGTATGTTGAGCGCGATGCCGGGCGTCGTGAACCGATAGCCCGCACCGCTGCCGCCAAACAGAAATACCCGGCCGCCGCTATAGGCGAGGGCTCCGAGATCGGTGGTCGAATCCGGTCCGAGTCCCAAAGGTTCCCAGGTGGTACCACCGTTGCGGGTGACGCAGAAGAGTCCGTTGTCGCCGACGGCATAGGCGGTGTTCGCATCGACGATAATGACGCTGCGGAATGTGCCGGTGGTACCGCTGGTGACGGCCGACCAAGTGGTCCCATTGTAACGGCAAATCACTCCCCCCGAGCCCACCGCGAGGCCATAGTTCGCGTTCAGGAACGACACGGAATAGAACGATCCATCATAGCCCGTCAGGAACGGGATCCAGCGGAGCCCGTTAAAGTAGTAGAGGATCCCACCCGAGCCCCCTGCCCAATAGCCACCGGCATAGTCCGAGACGACGCTGTACAGGTCCCCGACGATTCCGGAATCGAACGCGACCCAACTTACGCCGTTGTAGCGGTAGGTGGCACCGGCCAGTCCGACCGCCCAACCGCTGGTCGGAGTGTCAAACGCCAGGCAAGTGAAAGTCGTGCTAGTGCCGGTCAGAAACCTCGTCCAACTGACACCCTCGTTGGTGGAGATTCCGAGAAGCCCTCCCGAGCCCGCGAGGTAGGCGACGCTGTCGATCAGTTGGATGCTGTTGACGCTATTTGTCACACCAATGTTCGAGGGGATCCAAGTCTGGCCGCCATCGCGGGTCAACGACACACCGCCGGGTCCGCCGCCAAAGCCACGGTAGCTGACGAAGCCATAACCCGAATTCAGGAAGGAGGCGCCGGAGATGTAATTCGGAATGCCAAGACTGATGCTGGTGAGGCCGGCGGGAGGCGGGAAGACGATCGTCAACGCCACCGGGGCGCTGGTGACCGCTCCGAAACTGTTGCTGACGATCGCGGAGTAGTAGCCGGCGTCGGGGGGTTGGACGTTGTTCCGGGGCAGTGTCGCTCCGGTGCCTTCTGGCAGCGTCTTCGCGTCCTTTACCCACTGATACGCGAGCGGTTGGCCGCCGATGGCAGTTACGGCAAAAGTAACCGAGGCTCCCGGGTTTACCGTAAAGCCTATCGGTGGCTGAAGGATCTCCGGCGGGCACGTCGGCGGGTTGGCGGACAACGTCGTCGCATCCTCGGATCGGAGAGCCCTGCCATAGATGCGCATCTCATCGAGGTCGCCGGTGACGTAGCCGTTGCTTCCGTTGACGTTGCGGCCGAATTCGTTCCGGCCCGGAATGGCGGAACTGTTCACAGATGTGTTCAGGACCTGCGGTTGGCCGTTGATATAGGCCGCATAGTTAGCGCTATCATCCTTGGAACCACCCCGGTAAACGACGGTCACTTGAGTCCAACAGCCGACGATGGTTCGGGCAAAGGTCCGAGTGTCCGTGGTCGCCGGGAAAACATGGCCGCGAAATCCGAAATGCGTCGGGAAGTCGCCATTGAGCCCGGAACTCAGGTAGAGCGCGAATTCGCCATCGGCAGTGACCAGATGGAATGGCACCATGCCCACGACGGCGCGCGGACGAAACCAGAACGAGACGGAGAACCCGTTGGTCGAGTCGATGATGGCCTCGGTGGGGTCGGCTCCGAGCGTTATCCAACTGACCCCGTCGAATCGCACCGCCCGGTCGCGGGCTCCGTTGCTAATATAAGTCAGAACCCCGTTGGTCGTGCCACTGTGGCCACCCGTGACATCCGTTAGATTCCCGTCAAACGGGTAGCGGGCGAGAAGGGCGGAATCGATGCTGGCGGGGTTCAGGGTGAGCGTTGCATTGGTGCTAGTCTCCGAACCGCCGGCATTGGCGACAATCACCGAATACGTGGCCATGTCGGAGAATTTCGCTGGAGAAAACGTCAGGCTGGCACCGGTGGCACCACCGATGGCCGAGCCGTTTTTACGCCACTGGTAGGTGAGACCCGCGCCGGTGGCTCCCACACTGAAGGTGGCAGCCGCCCCCTCGTTGACCACGAGGCTGGCGGGCTGCGTGGTGATCTTCGGAGGGGGAACGCCGGTCTTGATCAGGCGCAGTGTGACGTTGGTCGTGGTATAGGTGACTTCCGGAGAAAAGCTGGAAGGGGCGTTGGTCGCGTTGAAGGTCCCCGTGCTTACCAAGCCGCGCATGAGTTCGAAGACATCGCTGCCGAGCGGTTCGAATGCGTTGGCGAATTCGATAGCGAGTTCACCCCCCACATTGAGGGTGCCTCCCACTAGGATATGGTCGTAGTTGACGCCCTTTTGCGTCCCTCCGATCTGGAACACAGACCTGCTTGTCGGGGTGTTCGTGTGGTTCCAATTTTGACTGATCTCGAGCGTGCCGAGCGGATTTCCCGGCCGCAGTTCTCCCGCCACCGAGGTGCCGGTCGCGATCTTCCCTGCGCCCTCGAGGCTTCCTCCGCGAATATCGAGCAACAAGGGTCCGCCGCTGTAATTGCCGCCCACGAGTTCAGTCTTCCCCGCGGTTTGGACGAAGCCTTGAGCGAAGGAAAGATCCCCCTTCTGGAGACTAACCGTGCCAGAATTGACAACGTTCCAGTTAAAGTACCCTAAGGCGACTCCGCCCGACTTCATGATGGTGCCGGCGTTCTGGAAGCTGCCCGGGACGCCACCCAAGAAGTAGATCTGCGCGTCGGACTTGAGATCGAGGACCGAGCCGACTTGATTCTGCCAGACGGCGCCAAAACCGACATAGGTTGCGGTCTGGCTCGGCCAATTGACCGTGGTTCCGTTGACGATCGTGCGGTCGCGCAGGTTGTGCTGACCGCCATCCACCACGTCGACGACGGCACCCGCCGGGAAAGTGAGTTTGCCTGCGCCCTCGATCTGGCCACCCGACCAAACGAACCGGCTGAGTGTGAGATCGGCGGGACCCTGGAGAATACCAGTGCTGAGTTCAAGCAGAGCGGGGGTGGCTTGAGCGACGTCGACATTATAGGTGCCACCATTGATGAGATAGCGTCCGGCGCCGGCGAAGGCGGTGGAGGCGTGGGTGGTGAAGGTGCCGGTATTGAAGCCGAGGGTGGCACCCGTGCCGACCGTCCAACCGCCGCCGAGGATGGCCCCCTGTTGGAGTTGGAG
>CAMDJH010000023.1 GCA_945900455.1 Akkermansia muciniphila | reverse complement strand
AGCCCAAGATTTATACGGCTGATTGGTAGTCAGGATCAGCGAACCTTGTTCGTAACGGTGACTAATCACCTGGAACAATAGGTCTGCGCCGTTCTTGTCGATCGGCAGATATCCCAGCTCATCGACCACCAATATTGTGGGCTGTAAGTCGTAGGGTCAAAAAACTCATGCGGCCTCTCGGTAATAACATTTCAAGAGGCCGCCGAGGCGTTCGCGAGTCTGGATGTCCCCTGCCATTTCACCGATCCGATCCTCGGGCGCTGGAAACAGGATCACGTTGCCCTTGCCTTGGTGATTTCGCTCCGCGTGGAAGTGATTCAGGTAATTCTCAAGGCAGTGGGGCATTGAGAATCCGGTTCTCCGTCACCAAGTATTCGTTGCGCAGGAGGAGTTCCTGATCAACCAAACCAGAGAGGGTCGCCAGCATTCGCTTCCAATTCATCGAAGAGACTTAACCGAGCCTACGGCCTGCGAGCAATCTTCTGATCGCCCTGCAAATCGTTGAATATCGGTAGGTTTGAGTTTTTGACCCTACGGGGTGAGAAGGTGAGCAAAGGGTTGGGACTTTCTCGCCGGAACATTTCTGGGCACCTCGGATTGTTTCGGAAACCCTTCTTGCTTCGTTTCCTTTGTTGCCTTCTGTAAAATCCGAGTTCGATTTTTGGGTTCAATCTCGCCCGGGGGCTCATGCGATTATTTGGAACTTTGGAATGGCCTTGAGCTTCAGGTGAGATCGAAAATGAGACCTTGAAACAGTGGCTATCACCGCAGCTCTTTTTGCCCGACATGAAAAACAGATTGCTCCTCTTCGCCTCGCTAATCGCCAGTTCTGGTTGTCCTGCGCGGTTCAGCTCCACGTTGTGGGTGGCAGCGCTTCTTGTCGGTGCCTCGTTGACTGCCGCGCCGTCAGGCAATCTTCCTCCCACGGACGCGCTCCGAGCCTTCCAAACCGAGCCGGGCTTTACAGTCACGCTGGTTGCCGCGGAGCCGCTGACCGTGGATCCGGTCGCTCTTGCGTTTGATGAGCGCGGTCGGCTGTTCGTTGCCGAGGATCGTGATTACCCGGTGGGCTCGCCTGACGGCCGGCCTCTCGGGGGCATCGCCATGCTGGAGGATTCCGATCGCGACGGGCGCATGGACCGGCGCACCGAATTCGCCACCGGCATCAGGTTTCCCAATGGGGTGATGTGCTGGCGAGGCGGTGTGATAGTCACCGCGGCGCCGGATGTGTTCTGGCTCCGGGACACAGATGGCGATGGCAAGGCGGACGTGAAAGAAGTCCTGCTTACCGGTCTTGATACGAACTCCACCTCTCAACTCCGTGCGAATGATCCGACGCTCGGTCCGGACGGGTGGGTTTACCTTGCGGGAGGGCTGCGTGGCGGCAAGGTCTCCTCGCCGAAGCGTCCTGGTGTGGTCATCGATACCGAGAAGGGAGACCTTCGTTTCAAGCCCGACACCGGGGAGATGGAATTGACGGAGGGCAAGTCGCAGTTCGGTCTGGCATTTGATGACGCGGGAAATCGGTTCGCGTGCATGAACCGAATCCAATCGCAGCACGCCCCGCTGGCGTCACGATACCTCATGCGCAATCCATTCCTCACCCCGCCTGGCGTTCTGCAAAATTGCCCGGAGATCACGGAGAATACCTTGATGACGCGCTACACTGCCGGAGCCGCGCGTTATTTTCCAATCAGTGACAATCTGACCACGGCGGACAGCCACTTCGGCACCTACAGCGCGGCCTGCGCGGTTCACATCTATCGCGGGACGGCCCTGCCCGAGGAGTATCGCGGGGCGGCTTTCTCGTGCGACCCGACGGGCAATCTGGTGCGCGGTGATCGGCTGGAGAAATCGGGGGGCACCTTCGCGGCGCGACGCATACACGGAGGCACCGAGGCGCTCCGCAGCCGCGACAACTGGTTTCGCCCTGTTTTCCTGGCGGATGGTCCGGACGGGGCGCTCTACATCGCCGACATGTATCGCAAGGTGATCGAGCATCCGGAGTATTTGCCCGGCGAGGTTCGCAAACACATGGACTTCGAGTCCGGCAAGGATAAGGGGAGAATCTGGAGATTAGGCTCATCGACAAGCCCCCACATTGCACCGCCTCTCAGGTCGGCAACGAACTCCGCGTTGCTCATCTCGGAGCTTTCGTCCCCGATCCCGTGGCGACGTGACACGGCGTTCCGGGTCCTGATTGAGCGCAACGATACCGCCATGCTCGCGCTGTTGCGCAAATCCATTCGCAAGGCAGATCTCACCGCCTCGGTGGTTGCCAAGCTGCGGCTATTGGAATGGATGGGGGGCGTGGACAACTCAACCCTCTCGTTCGCGCTCAAGCATGAGCAACCCTCCGTTCGACAGAACGCCGTTCGGCTGACCGAGCCGAGCCTAGCCACCCACGCGACGTGGCGTGACGTTGTCCTGAAGCTGGCGGGAGATCCTGATCCGCAGGTACGATTCCAGGTTGCTTTGTCATTAGGTGAGGCACGCTCCGCGGACATCGTGCCCGCCTTGGCGCGCATCGCGGCAACGCAGGCCTCTGATCGCTGGACGCGCGCGGCCATTCTTGCGGCATTGCCGGAGCGGACCAACGCCTTGAGCTTCCTGGCCGAACTGGGACGGGCGGGGGAGGCGCTGCCCGACGGTTACATCGCGCTGACCATCGACTTGGGCCGGCAGGTGGGTTCCGGCGTTCAACCCGATGGGCTGATATCGGCTTATGAGGAGATGGCCCGGCTTCTGGTCTCGGCACCTGGTGGAATGGCCATTGCTGCCAACATGGGGTTCGCCAACGCCGCGGGGCCGGAATTTCGCCGCGTTGCCTTCTCGAATCCTGCGGGGTTCTCGTCCCTGCTGGCGGAGGCACGGGCGCGAGCCGTGAAAGTGGAGACTTCGGCAGAGCTGCGCGTCGCGGCCCTGGAACTCCTTTCTTTCGACGACGCGAGAGACACAACGACGCTGCTGTCCGGGCTTCTTGGAGCGGATCATCCGCCCGAAGTCCAACGCGCCGCGGCGCGCGCCTTGCTTCAACCCTCGCGCGTCTCCAGCTTGCCACCTTTGTTGGCGGCCGATCGTTGGAATGCCTACACCCCTGGTGTCCGGACGATGTTGCTGGATCGGATGGCGGGCGGGCCTGAGTTCACGGCCGTTATTCTTAACGCCATCGAGGCGGGCAAAGTCCCCGTCAACGCACTGACACCAGGACAGCGAGACCAGCTGCGTCGATCCAGGAACACGGAATTGAAGTTGCGAGCGGAGAAGCTGCTCGCGGCACCGGGCGGAAATCGTGAGAGCGCCTTCGTTGAGGCCAAGGCGGCGCTGAAATTGTCGCCCGTCCCCACGAATGGGCGGGCCGTGTTCGAAAAATCCTGCGCTGCCTGTCATCGGCTGAATCAACAGGGCGTAGCCGTCGGCCCGGACCTGTTTGACATTCGCCAGCAGCCGAAGGAGTCGATCCTCTACCATCTCATCATACCCGAGGCGGAGATCGCGCCGAACTTCGTGAACTACGAATGCGAATTGAAGGACGGTCGCACGCTTTCAGGACTGCTCGGCTCCGAGAACTCCGGCAGCATCACCCTGCGCATGGCGCAGGGTGTGGAGGAGAAGGTCGCTCGCTCGCAGATCGCCCGTTTGACCGCAAGTCGGCTCAGCCTGATGCCGCAGGAACTCGAGAAAACCATGACAGCCCAGGAGTTGGCCGACCTTCTGGCCTATCTGAAGGGCGAAGAGTAATTCCTTATGCCGGCGGAACTTATGTCCCAATTCATCAACAACATTCTTGTTCTCACCCATGCAGCCACTCCCTTTCCGTAATCCCTTTGCTCCCTGTCTTTGGGGGTTCCTCCTGATATGCCTGGAGGCAGTCTCGTTCGCTGGGGGGTTTCGTGTCGGCTTTGCGCAGGCGGACATCACCCCACCGATCGGCTGGCGTCGCGCGGGCGGCTATACGGAGCTGATCAGCACGGGAGTCAACGATCCGCTGATGACCAAGGCGATGGTCGTGCAGGAGGGTGCTACGACCTTTGCCTTCGTCGGCAATGATCTTTGCTCAGTGCCGCGCGACCTCACGGACCTGGCTCGCACCAGGGCCAGCCAAATCACCGGGATTCCCGTCGCCAACATTGTCATCACCGCCACGCACACGCACGGCGGGCCGGAGTATCTGGGACCGTTGCGCCAGTTCCTCCACCAGCGCGCCATGAAGGCGAACAATGGAAGCGACCCGCACGAGCCAATCGATTATCGCGGGCAGCTCATCGAGCGCTGGGCGGGCGTTATTGCCACCGCTTGGTCCAACCGGGAGGCAGCGTTGCTCGAAGTGGTGATCCCCCGCCTCGAGGGCGTCGCCTTCAATCGCCGCTATTGGATGAAGGATGGGAGCGTCGGCTGGAATCCCCGCAAGGGCGACACCAACCTCTTCCGCGCTGCCGGCCCGGTGGACACCGATTTCCCCTTCCTCTTCGCCCGCCGTGCCGGCGGCACTGAGGCGCTCGGTTCGCTCGCCCTCTTCGCCATGCATACCGCGGTCTATGGGGGCCCGGCTTTTGGCGCGGATTTCCCGGGCCACCTGCAGACAAACTTCGCGGCGTCGTTTGGCTCTAGGTTCGTCTCCATTTTTGGCGAGGGATGCGCGGGGGATGTCAATCATCTGAATCCGCTCAGCCTGGATCCGCAGCCTTGGATCACCGTCTCGCCGGCCATCGGGCGAGCCATGGCGCAGGTGGCGTTGACGAATCTTCCCTGGGCCAGCGCCATCAAGCCAGGGTCTTTCGCAGTCCGTTCGACGGTCGTTCTCGCGCCGGTGACCCCCATCAGCTACACGGAGCTGGATGCCGCGAAAAAGGTAATGGAAACGCTGGATCAAAACGGAGCCGCATTCCTGGTGCTTGTAGATGCCTGGCGGAAGATCTTCCGCAAGCATTTCTGGGAGCGGCATGACGGGCAATTGCCGCAGGAGGTGCAGGTCGTGCGCTTCGACGCGGATACTGCGCTGGTCACTTTGCCGCACGAGGTTTTCACAGAACTTGGCATCGCCATCAAGGCCGGCTCGCCCTTCCGTCGCACCATGGTCGTCACGCTGGCGAATGATCTCGACTTCTACATCCCGACGCGGCGCGCGTTCGAGGAAGGGAACTATGAGCCGACGACCTGTCCGTTGGAACCCGGTTGCGGCGAGCGCCTCGTTGCCGCCGCAGTCAAGCTCTTGAACGAGTTAAAACCTTGAAGCGATTGTGATGAAAGCTCCTAGTCAATCCATGCGGAACCGCATCTCCAGGATTGCGGCCGTGCTGTTGACCGCTGTCACCGGCGGGTTGTTGTTGAGCGGCTGCGCTTCATCGAGGGCAACTCTGTCCCGGGGCAACGGCCAGGTCGTGCGGCGCTACTTCGAGGAGTGGGCGAACGGTGGCAGCGCCCGCGTGGCGGATGAGCTCATTGCGACGAACCTCGTCCTGTGGCATCCCCACATCACGGTCACGGGCCTGGAGGCCTACAAGAAAAGCATGGCCAGTTTCCACGCGGCCTTTCCGGATCTGCATTTCGCCACGGAGGATCAGATTGCGGAGGGCGACAAGGTGCTCGTGCGCTGGACTATGACCGGCACGCAGCGCGGTGAATTTCAGGGGCGCGCCGCTTCTGCAAAATCAGTCCGAGTGGCCGGCATGAGTCTCTTTAGGCTCGGGAGTGGGAGGATTCAGGAGATCTGGGTGAACATGGATCGCCTGGCATTCCAGGAACAACTCGGTTGGCTGCCCGCGCCCGTCCGGGCGGCGGAAGCCGGCAAGGACGGTTGGTTCGAGCTTCGACTCTACACCGTCACCTCGAACAAGCTCGACGCTTTTCGAAATCGCTGGCGAGACTTCGCCGTGCCGATCTACGAGCGACATGGATTGCACAGCGTTGGCTGGTGGATCGCGGAGAAAAAGGATGCTGATGGCAATGATCAGTTCGTCTGCCTGCTGGCGGCAGGGGAGCTTGGCATTCGCTTCCCGATGTTCGCTACCGTCTGATGACTGACCTCGTGGCAGCCGTTGCTGAGATTGAGTCGTTGGCCGATTTGCTCGCTTGCATCGATCGAAGAATCGTTGTACGACGTCAGTATCGATATGGATACCGTTACACTTTCACCCAAATTTCAGGTCGTCATTCCTCAGGCTATTCGTAAGGCTCTGCATCTCACGGCTGGCGAGAAGCTCCGTGTTTTGCGCTACGCCGACAGAGTAGAGTTCATTCCCGTTCGCCCGATTCAGCAGATGCGGGGCTTCCTCCGCGGCATGGACACGAACATCGAGCGGGAGGATGACCGCCTGTGAGCGCCGCAAACGTCGTTGATTCATCCGGCTGGCTCGAATACTGCACAGACAGCGATCGCGCGCCGTTATTCGCAGCCGCCATTGAGGACGCCGAGAACCTTTTCGTGCCAGTCATTTCCGTTTACGAGGTCTTCAGGAAGGTTCTTCGAGAGCGCGGCGAGAATGACGCGCTCCAAGTCGCCAGCATGATGCAGGGCGGCCAACTTATCGACCTGGATTTTGCGCTGGCATTGGAGGCTGCGCGCCATCCATTGCCGCTGGCAGACAGTATCATTTACGCGACCGCGATGCGCCACGAAGCCACCCTCTGGACTCAGGACGAGCACTTCAAAGACCTTCCGAATGTGCGTTATTTCCCAAGACAATCAACGGCCAACACCAAAACGGAATAGGTCGAGCGGAAAGGGCTAATTTGGGGCAAGGATGTGACCGTCTGACCTATTTCGCATAGGGACGAAACCGCGGTGAGTGCCGCAGCTCAATAGAACATATGCAACTACGGCACATGGCCACTGTGCTCCAGAAAACGGCATTGACAACCCAACCCTGTGGGAACAGCGTCGGACAGAATCCATCGATGCCGAAACTACAATGAAATTTCCTGACCCTATCGGCGAGGTTGCTATCTCCAATACTGGCACTTCTGTGTGGAACGCGCACTCGGATTCGGGAGCATACCAGACCCGGAAGTCGTGGCGATGCCGGGCTTTCACCTTGATCGAACTACTGGTGGTTATTGCCATCATCGCCATTCTGGCATCGATGCTCTTGCCCGCTCTGAGCAAAGCCAAGACCAAAGCGCAGGGCATCACCTGTATGAACCACTCCAGGCAACTGATGTTGGGATGGATGATGTATGCGGGAGATTCCGACGACAAGTTGGTAAATAATCACGGCTTTCCCGAGATCCTGCGGACAAGAGACAGTTGGGTGAATAATAATATGTCATGGGGGCTTGCATCAGATAACACGAACATAGCATTCGTTACTGAAGCCAAGCTTGGGCGGTATCTCAGCAAGACGGTTAACGCTTACAAATGTCCTGCGGACAAGGCCCTCAGCTCGGATCAAAGGAGGGGAGGGTGGACCGCTCGCGTGCGGAGTTACTCGATGAACGCTCACGTCGGAGACGGCGGCGAACAGACGCCCAGGGGAATTAACGGCAGCAATCCAAAACACCAACAGTTCCTTAAACTTTCGGACTTCCGGCAACCGAGTGGAATCTTCGTCCTTTTGGATGAACATCCGGACAGCATCAACGATGGTTGGTTTCTTCCTTTCGTCATCGGCTCCCCGCAGTGGGTCGACCTGCCGGCCTCTTACCATAATGGAGCCGCCGGCATTTCATTCGCGGATGGGCACTCCGAGGTTCATCGATGGCTCATAGGCAGTACCAAGCAGCCTAGCGTGAAAGGTGGATACACGATCCATGAGATCCGTCAAAATGAGAGGGCCGATTACGAATGGCTTATTGGACGAATGTCCGTGCTGCGGTAGCGCGTGGTGGCGAATTGATAAGGCTTCCGTCTTAGCTCCAGAGAGGGCGGCCGCCTCCAATCATACGAACAGGGCTGCGCGGCGGAAGTTGAGTGCTCTTCTCGCCGGTGTTTTCGCGTTGACGGTTGCCCCGAGCCCCACGTTCAATGGGCGGAGTCTCCGCGCAAACTCACTCGCGAGTCCGGTGCGTTCCCGTCCCGACCAATCGTTTTCATGAGTCGCAAACTAAACATCGCCATTGTGGGCCTCGGATTTGGGTCTGAATTCATTCCCATTTATCAACGGCATCCGAATGCCAACATGTACGCCATCTGCCAACGGTCGAGGGATAAGCTTGATGCGATCGGCAATGCGTTCGGAGTGGACAAGCGCTACCAGGCGTTTGAGGACGTCTTGCGGGATCCGCAGGTCGACGCGGTGCACATCAATTCTCCGATTCACCTTCACGCGTCCCAGTCGATTGCCGCATTGCGGGCGGGAAAACATGTGGCGTGCACGGTGCCGGCCTGCACAACGGTCGAAGAGGCACGAGAAATCGTGAAGGCGTCGAAGGAAAGCGGGAAGAAGTACATGATGATGGAGACGGTGGTGTGGAGCCGCGAGTATCTTTACGTGCGGGAACTGAGGGACAAGGGGCGATTGGGGCGGATTCAGTTCGTGCGTGGTAGTCATTTGCAGAACATGAACGGTTGGCCTGGGTATTGGGAGGGATTGCCCCCGATGCACTATGCGACGCACTGCGTCTCGCCATGCCTTGGAATCGTGAATGGGGAAGCGGAGTTTGTGTCGTGTCTTGGATCTGGCCGGATTGCGGAGAAGTTGATTGCGAAGTACGGATCTCCGTACAGCTTCGAGACGGCCCATTTCCAGGTGCGCAATCAGGATGTTGCCGGGGAGGTAACGCGGTACCTGTTTGACGCGGCGCGGCAGTATCGGGAAAGTTTTGACTGCTATGGATCTGCGAGCTCCTTCGAGTGGCAGCTAGTGGAGCATGACGATCCCGTGGTGCATCTGGGTGGGGAGAAAGTGGAGAAGGTGAAGATTCCCGATTACGCCAATCTGTTGCCGGAGGGGATCCGGCAATTCACCACGCAGGGCGTGTACGACATGAAGGAGAACCAGCACCTTTCCTTCCTGCAGGGCAGCGGGCATGGCGGTTCGCATCCTCATCTGGCGCATGAGTTTGTGATGAGCATTCTTGAGAGCCGGCCGAGCTTTCCGGATGTTTACCAATCAGTGAATTGGACGATGGTCGGCATTTTGGCTCACGAGTCCGCACTCCGTGGGGGTGAGAAGATCTACCTCCCAAACTTCCGAGGGGTTTAACGAGAGAGTGGCGGTTTGGTCTGAGTTTAATTTGGACACGGACGACTCTGGCGGGCTTTAATGGGGCGCTCCCGTTTCGCAGGCAGCATGGCTGCATTCAGTCCGCTAACCAACATTTCAACATTGAATCGACAGTAGGAAACCTATGGAAAAAGGCATTGCACCAAACGCAAACCGGCTCTTGTGGGCTGGATTCATGGCCATCCTGGCCGCCGGGGTCGGATTTGCGATCCGGAATGGCATCCTGGACAACTGGGGCGCGGAGTTCGGCTTCACTGCGACACAGCTTGGCGCTATCAGTGGCCAGGGCTTTACGGGATTTTGCTTCGGTATCATCATTGGCGGGGTCATTGCCGACAAGGTCGGCTATGGAAAATTGGTCATAGCCGCATTCCTTCTGCACGTCCTCTCCGCCGTTGTGACGTTTGGTGCGACCAAGGGAAATGCGTATGAAATGCTATACTGGGGAATGTTCATCTTCGCGCTCGCGAATGGCACCCTGGAAGCGGTGGCTAATCCTCTGATCGCCACACTCTTTCCCGGCAATCGGGCCCATTACCTGAATATTCTCCATGCTTCATGGCCGGCGGGCATGGTGTTGGGAACGGTGGCGGGATGGGTTCTTGACGACAAGATGCACTGGCCGTGGAAGTGGCAGTTAGCCCTCTACCTGATTCCGACCGTTCTCTACGGCTTGATGTTCATGGGACAGCGGATGCCCCGGTCCGAGGCCTCCGAGAAGGGAGTGTCTCTGGCCGACATGTTTAAGGATGTGGGTGTCCTGGGACTGCTGGTTGTCTGCTATCTTCTTTCGCTATTTTTCGCGGGCCCGCTCGGTCTTTCACCGGCGGTATCCTACGGCATTGCGGGGGTGCTGTTGGTAACCGTCTCGATATTGACCCGGTTTTCCATTGGATCTTTGCTCCTCTTCGCACTGTTTATCTGTCACGCCATGGTCGGTGCCGTTGAATTGGGGACGGATAACTGGATCCAAAACATCACCGGCAACCTGTTCTCTTCCGAGCAGGGTCGGTGGCTCTTCATTTGGACTTCGGTCATCATGTTTTCTCTGCGTTTCTGTGCGGAGTTCATCGAGAAACGGCTCGGGCTGTCCCCGGTCGGATTGTTGCTCGTCTGCGCAATCCTCGCATGTCTTGGACTCAATTTGTCGAGTGGCATCACGAGCTTCGGCATGGCCTTAGGCGCTTTGGGAGTCTATGCGGTGGGCAAGACATTCTTTTGGCCCACGATGCTGGCCGTGGTTTCGGATCGATTTCCCCGCACCGGGGCCGTCGCTATTTCCATCATGGGCGGCATTGGGATGTTATCGGCCGGGCTGATCGGTGGTCCTGGGCTGGGCTACTGCAAAGATCGATTTGCGGGCGAGGCGCTTAAATCGACGGATCCAGTCGTGTTTAACGAATATAAGTCACCGACACCCAGCAAGTTTCTGTTCTTCGATGAGGTCACCGGACTGGATGGGGCGAAGTTTGGTGCGATTGGCGAAAAGTTGGCGAAGGCGCGTGATGCGGTTGGGAATGCGGGCGGCGATGTTTCGAAGGCGGTGTCCCAGTTGACACCTGCGGAGCGCAAGGTGCATGACGCCAGCATCGCGGGGGATCGGAAGACGCTGACGACCGATTCGATGATTCCGGCGATCATGGCGCTTGGCTACCTTTTGATCTTGCTCTACTTCAAGACGATCGGTGGCTACAAGGTTGTTCACATCAATCCGGCGAGCGAAAAGGCTCACGCCTGACACTGCTTCGGGCTCTTGAATGGCTCTTGAATTAATGCAGCCGGGGCGACTTCAACAAGGTCGTCCCGGTTTTTGATAGAGAAAGCCCTCCCGTTGTGAAGCGCTTGAGCTCCCTCTCCATCCTGTTGCTCACCTCGGTGATCGTTCATGCGGCGGATGAATGGCCCCAGTTTCGCGGGCCACGCGGCGATGGCGTGGCGGATTCCGCCTCACCCTGACAACATAATCCAACGGGCGGTTTTGAGTTCTCTAAGTGCATGAAGATTCACGTGGGTGTGGTGACGATTTCCGACCGGGCCTCGCGGGGCCTTTATGATGATCTCGGTGGACCGGCGCTCAAGTTGGCGGTGGCGGGTTATGGTTGGACGCTGGCGGGAGAGTCGTTGGTGCCCGACGAGAAGCGCGACATCCAGCGGACCATTCGCGAACTGATCGCCCGCGGATGTCACCTCATTCTTACGACGGGTGGAACCGGTGTGGCATTGCGCGACATCACACCCGAGGCGGTTCGAGAAATTGCGATCCGGGAACTGCCGGGGTTTGGCGAAGTGATGCGAGCGGAAAGCATGAAAATCACTCACAACGCGATTCTATCGCGGTGCATGGCAGCGGTCGTCGACCGCAGCTTGATCCTCTGCCTGCCGGGCAAGCCAAATGGTGCCGTGGAATGTCTAGGATTTGTGGCAAAGGCGATCCCGCACTGTCTGGAGGTTCTGCAGGAAGTGCCGACGTCGTGTTAAGTGGCTCAGGGCCGCCTTTCGGATTCGACTCAGTTATACTCGCCAATTGCACGAACCCAGATATTTCGGAAGCGGGTGGTATTCCCGTGATCCTGAAGGCTGATCTTGCCGCGGCTGTTGTACGGCTTGTAGGGATCGACCACCTGATGATGGGTGGGACCGTTGAGCTCTTTCCGATTGTGCATCAAAACACCATTAAGGATCACCGTGAGATAGCCCGGCCGCGACAGCTTGCCCGCCGTATCAAAGCGAGGCGCCTCAAAGACGATGTCGTAGCTGTTCCATTCGCCGGGTCCTTTCACCGGATTTGCGAGGGGCGGCCATTGACCGTAGAGAGCGCCAACCTGGCCGTCTGCGTAGGTTCGGTTGTTGTAAGAATCGAGCACCTGAACCTCGAAATCCGCGTGAAAGAATACGCCGCTATTGCCGCGGCCCTGGCTGGAGCCTTCGACCAGGGATGGGGTGGCAAATTCAATGTGCAACTGGCAATCTCCGAACTCCTGCCGCGTCTGGATGGCTCCCGCTTTCGGCGCCACTTGGAAGAATCCATTCATTACGGTCCAGGGAGCGGGTTTTCCGTCAGAAAGCTCCCACTGGGTAAGATCGCGGCCACCGAATAGCACTGTGGCATCGGACGGCGGCGGCGCTCCGTGACTGAATCGGGCACCGGGGGTGACGATGGGAGGCACCGGGCGATCCTTATCATGGACACGCCATTTTTGCCCAGGGATGACGGGCGTTTTGTCGTAGCCGACGCCCGCGCCAGTGTCCTGTTGCGGTGCGGGCGGCGGTGCCGGAGTGAAGACGCCGTCCGTGTTTACGGAGACGGTGGGGGTCGATGCAGCGGACATGGCATTGGCGCTGTGAGCGCCGTGCCCATGATGTTCGTGATGATGGTGAGAGCTGCTTTCACAACCGGCGGCAACCAATGCAAGGAGACCGACGCGGACCACGGCGGGAAACAATGAAATGGATTTCATGGAGGGCGAAATGGTTGCTGAATTACCGCCGTTGGCAAGCGGAGTCCGCGGGATCATCCCATTCAACGTGGGAACTGGGTGACGTCGACCCAGGGCTCCAGGTCGTTAATGGCCTTCATGATCGTATCCGATGCTTCCTGGTAGATTTCGCGCAGACGTGGCTTCGAGCAGGAGCGAGATTCTGCTCGCAGAGGAGCGAAATCCAGCGGATGCCCAAACTTGAGAACAACTGGCAGTGGTCGCGGTAGTTTCCGCTGCCGGCCCCACGCCTCGAACACCCCGAAGAGGCGAACGGGCACAACGGGTGCCGTCGATTTGATGATGGTTAATCCAACCCCCGCTTGGGCTTTCTGGATCTGGCCGTTAGGGCTGCGGGTGCCTTCGGGGAAGAGGAGAATTCCTCCACCATCCTGAAGGCGGTCGAGAATCGCCTTGAGGCCGGCACCTCCGTCGTTGCGGTCCACCGGCACGCTGTTTAAGGCCCGCATCCAGGTCCCGACGATCGGAATATCGAACAGCGTGTGGCGGGCCAGGAAATGGATTACTCGGGGAACAGCGCAACCAACCAGCGGTGGATCGGCAAAACTGGTGTGATTTGCGGCCAAGATAACGGGCCCCACCCGGGGAATTCGTTCGGCATGCAGAACTCGCCAGCGGAAAAAATTACCCGCCAACAGGCGTGTTAGCTTCCAAGTGGCCCAATAGACGGGCCGCATCCGCTCAGGAGTCGCCTGATAAGAGAGTTGAGGAGTGGATTCTCGAGGCATCGTGGAAAGTGCCGATAGGTTTCATTTCCCGGACGGTTCCGCCGGGGTCGTCTCCAGACTGAGCACGCGGAGGCCATCGTAGGCAAACCAGACTCCGTCCGGCATTTCAGCCTGATCGAGGTCATGATCATATTCGTGAGTGAGGTGCGTGAGATACGTCCTGTCCGCTCCGATTCGTCGCGCGGCCGTGAGGGCTTCATCGAGACACATGTGGGTGGGATGGGGCTCGCGGCGCAGGGCATCGAGGACCGCGACTTCGACGCCACGGATACGATCAACCACTTCGCTGGGGACATCGTTGCAGTCGCTCAGGTAGGCAAGACGCGGCCGACCGGCTTGTTCAAAGAGAAAGCCGGTCGTGGTCATCCGCCCGTGGGGGAGATCCAGCGGGGTAATGTCGAGGTCCCCGATCGTGAACGGACCGGTGATGGGGCGTGGATCCGGTTGGAAGTACCCGCGGGGAATGGGGCGTCCGTCAAAGGCGTAAAGGAAGATGCGACGCAGCTGATCCATGGTTTCGGGGCGTGCGTGGATCGGGAGCGGGCCACCCCGCAGATCGCAGACGCGACGGCAATCATCCATTCCCATGATGTGGTCCGCATGAGCATGGGTGATAAGGACGGCGTCGAGCACGCCCAGTCGTTCACGCAGCATCTGCATGCGAAATTCTGGTGGTGTATCCACCACCAAGCGTGTCCGCGCGGTCTGGACAAAGATGGACGGGCGCATCCGGTGATTGCGCGGATTAGCAAGGAACTCCGCGGGGTAATCTTTTCCGATGACCGGTACACCGTGGGAGGTGCCGGTGCCCAGAAAAACGAACTCGAACGACATGCCGAAAGTCTGCCGGAGTGACTTTCTGATTAGCAACGGGGTTTCCCGATTCGTTGCGAATTCCGTGGGTTGCACTCGGCCTAAAAACACCCCTCAATAGCCGCCGGATGCTGACGACCCTGCGGATCAAAAACCTGGCCTTGGTGCCGGACTTGACTCTGGAGCTGCCGCCGGGTCTCACGGTTATCACCGGGGAGACCGGAGCGGGAAAGTCTGTAATCCTGGGTGCGCTCCAGCTCCTGCTGGGGCAGCGGGCCGACCGCACGCTGATCCGCGCGGGAGCGGACGGGTGTTCGGTCGAGGCCGTGTTTGAAGCCGGGAGACTCCGTGCGCCGTGGCGTCAATTTCTGGAGGAGAACGGTCTGGAGCCCAGTGATGGCGGCCAGTTGCTCCTCCGGCGGTCGTTTACCGCGGCCGGGGCCAACCGGCAGTTCGTGAATGGATCGCCCACCAGCCTGGCCACCCTGGCGAGCCTCGGGGCATGGCTCGTCGATCTCCACGGCCCCCACGATCATCAGTCTCTGCTGCAACCGGCACGCCAGCTTGAAATCTTGGACGCCTTTGGTGGTCTGGAACCGAAGCGGGAGGCATTCATCGATTGGATGCATCGACGTTCCCGAGTGACCTCCGAGAAGACAGCGTTGGTGGTGGACGAAGCCACTTATGCGCGTCAACTCGATCTGCTGCGCTTTCAGGTGCGCGAAATCTCGGAGGCAAAATTGCGGGTCGACGAGGAGGCTGAAATCGATTCGGAACACCGTCGGACGGCGAATGCAGCTCGTTTGCTTGAACTATCTCAGGCCGCGCGGAATGCCTTGAGTGAAGGCGATGAGGCCGTCCTGACCTTACTTGGAATCATCGGTCGGGCACTCCATGATTTAGTTCGGATTGATCCTGGAGCCCAGGCGCTCGTTCTAAGCCACGAGACGGCGGTTGAAACGTTACGCGAGCTGCAATCCGAGCTGTCGCGGTACACCGACCGCGTGGAATTGGACCCGGCCCGTCTCGAAATTCTGGAACAACGAATCAATCTTGTCCATTCGCTCAAGCGGAAGTACGGAGTGGATCTCAGCGCGGTGATTGCATTCGGCGAGGCTGCCCGCGCTCGTTTGAGTGCCCTCGAATCGCGCGATGCCGAATTGGAGCGGCTGAACGCGGAATTGGCAGCGATCGAGCTAGGCCTGAAGAAAGCCGGCCAGGAATTGACGGGCGCGCGGAAAAAGCTGCTGCCGCGATTGAGCAACGCGGTCGGCCGGGAATTGGCGGCCCTTGGATTTCGACAAAGTTCATTTGAAGTGATCATGACTTCGGCGCAGTGCCTGACGGACTCCGGCCTCAGTTCGAGTGGCTTCGATCGGGTAGAGTTCCAGTTTGCGCCCAATCCAGGGGAACCGGCCCGACCTTTGCGATCCATCGCATCGAGTGGTGAGCTGGCTCGGGTGATGCTGGCTTTGAAAACCGTGCTGGCGAAGGAGGACGATGTCCCAGTTCTCGTTTTTGACGAAGTTGACGCCAACGTCGGGGGTGAGACCGCCACGACGGTCGGTGCGAAGATGCGGCAAATCGCACAGGAACATCAGGTGCTGTGCATCACTCATTTGGCACCCGTGGCAGCGGCGGGGGACAACCATCTTCTTGTGCTAAAAGACCTGGTGGAAGGGCGGACGGAATCACGGATTGTTCTCCTGGACGAGCGGGGGCGGGTGGCAGAGCTCGCCCGAATGCTCGGGGGGGGAGGGGACGCCGCGCGACGTCATGCGGAGGCATTGCTTGAAAAAAGAACGGAACGTCAGTCCTCCATATCCCGGGTATAATAGAGCATCCGGCTGCAATTGGGGCAGGTAATGATTTCGATTTGTGCTTTGGCGCTCAGGAAAGTCTGCGTCGTAAGCTTCATATGGCAACCTCCGCAGATGGAGTGAGTGACACCGACGATGATGTTTTCGCCCTTCGTTTTGAGGAGCCGTTCGTAGCGAGACCGTAATCCGTCGTCAAGGTCGGCGATCAGGAGGTTTCGTTCGGCGGAGACCGATTCAAAATCGCGCTGCAGATTACCGTCGCGTTCCGTAAGGTCGGCAAGGGCCTTGTCGACTTCTGATTTTAGATTCTTGGCGACCTTGTCGGCCGCCTGAACTTCGCGGGCGACCTCGTCGGATTTCTCCATCAATTCCAACTGCTGATCTTCGAGTGAGGTGATTTCCCGCTGGGTGGTGTCGATCTGGTGTTGGAAGGCGGAATATTCTTCGTTTTTCTTGGTATTACCCTGCCCAGTTCGGCATTTCTCGACGAGCTGTTGTTTGGTTGCGACCTCGAGTTCCAGTTTCTTGCGGTCGCTTTCGATCTGTTTGCTGCGAAGTTTGAAGAGATCAAAGTCGGCTTGAGCTCGGGCGGCTTTTTGGCTGAGCAACTGCTTTTGCGGTCCGCTGGCTTCGATTTCAGCCTGCAGGCGGAGCAATTTGCGGTCACGGTCTTGAAGCACGAGCAATTTCTCGACGATGGGAAGCATGTCCTGGTGATCGTACGTGCCTTCACCGAGGGCCGTCAACGCATGCGTCGAAGCCATTCCTTGACAGCAGGGGGGGGGAGGCCGAAGGTAGGCGAGGTCGTAAGGGATCGGGGGCGTACTGGTTTCGACTGTATGAATCCGCCCGGGACGGCATGCCGAGGACGGTTCGTTGGCCTCGTAAAAATATCGAACCAAAACATAGTTGCTAACACAGAGTTGGCTCTCGCGGCCTAACAGCCCCGACGTCCGTTCCTGAACACCTGCTACGGGAAACGGACGCCATTAGCAGGCATGGTTGTCGGCGGAGTTCGCGCGACGGCAGCCGAGAAACTTCATGCGAGCTAGGCGAGGTTATTCGTTGTCCGCCCGTCATGGCCTCGTAGAAAATCTTTGGTGGACTAAGCATGTAGTCGGTCCGGGTTGAAGCATTCAGGACGGGGGTTCAACTCCCCCCGCCTCCACCCTTGTTGCATCCGCGCATCGTGCAATCTCATCACCCATCGTCTCGTGGATATCGCCAATCTTGACCAAATGCCCCCGTTTGTGACGAAGGACGGCTCTCAGATCCGGGAACTTCTTGCACATCGAAATTCCTCAATCCGCAATCAGAGTCTCGCTGAAGCCAGGCTGCAACCCGGGCAGGCTACGGAAGAGCATTACCACGCCCGCACCGAGGAAATCTATTTCATCACCCACGGGACGGGGCGACTACGGATTGGTGCGGAGACGAGGGACGTCCGCACCGGCGATGCCATCGCGATTCCGCCGGGCCAGAAACACAAGCTTTGGAATACGGGATCCGAAGTGTTGCGGCTGCTCTGTTGTTGTGCGCCAGGCTACGAACACGCCGATACCTTTATCACGGAAGGGGGAGTGGGTCCGTGCCCTCCCCTGTTCGACTGCACCGTCCGGCGGCCTAGCGTGTCATCAGTGGATTCCAGACACGTTTGAAGCCAAAGTCGGCGAAGTCCTTTTCATTGGCGGTCGCAAAATGGGTGACGCCGTGATGGCGAAGCGCCAGAAACAGGGTTCGCGTGGCTTGCTTCCAGGGCCGGAAAGAGAATGTTGGTGTCGCAGGCAGTCATGAGTCGCCTCGACATTTGAGAGCGGCAACGCCGACCTCGGTCTCCAAATGGACTCGCCAGTCTTCATCCGCAAACGGATCGCGCTTCAGCCTCGTATTTATCGGCTTGGGTAGGCTCCAGCGTTTGCTCTTTTCACGTGGCGGCGGCAGCGGCGGATACACGCCGGCCATGTATTCCACTCCGCGCCGCAGCACCTCGGCCAAAGACATCTCCCGTTCCCGCGCCACGCGCTTGGCTTCGTGGTAGAGTGCGTCGGGCAGTTGGATTTGTGTCTTGATCATAATGGTAATCTGCCATCATTACATCACATCGTCAAAATGCCATCACCCTAAGCAAGGGACTGTCACGGTGTCGGCTGGTTCACACGGAGGAAATCCCGGAGCTGAATTGTTTCGGAAAGATTGTCCACTTCATTGCAGTGCTCCCAATCGATCCACACGTATTCGACTCCGACGTAGCCCGAGTACCGGGCCTTCTGCATCGCGCGAAGGACGCGGGCGTAGTCAATCGTGTTTTGCTTGAAGGACGCTTGCAATCGGCCCTTGCAGGCGCCGCGGGCATGAAAGTGCGAGGCATGCGCAATCAGCGGCTCGACGGCGCTGTCCGGCAGCCCGGATCGAGTGAAGTGCGTGTAATCGAGCGTCAGCGTCAGGCCGGGCACGCTTCGCACAAGCCGCAGCGCCTCCTTGGGTTTCGGAACGATCGACCCGACGTGAGCCTCGACGCTGAAGACGATATGCTGCTGCGTTGCCTGCTCGACACGCCACGTCAGCTCATCGCAACAGCGCTTCCAGGAGTCCGCCGGTTTTTCGGTGTCAAAGTAAACGCCGGGAAGTGTGGTGACGTGTTTCGCGCCGGCGGCGGCGGCGTACTCCAATGTCTTGAGAAACCAATCCCGGGCGCGCCGGCGTCGTGCCGGTTCCGGATGGTTGATCGCATAGGGGATGAAACTGGGGTCCATCTGGAGAAAGATGTCCGCACAGCGCAGGCGTCGGTCCGCCAATTGACGACTCAATTGCTTTCCGGATTTGGCCGGTGACACGAAAGCCCTGGATGGCCAGAGATGGGATCGCTGCTCAAAAAGTCCGATATCCACCGCTTCGAACCCAAGCATGGCAATGAGATCCAGGACCTGGTCATGCGGCAGCAAGGGAAATGCAAAATCGGCACAAGCGAGTTTATGTTTCATAGGTTGATTCCGTGTTTATCCGGTAGAGGTTCGTCCTGCCATGGCATGGAGGAGTTCCGCTTTGCTGGTTTCGCCGCTCTGAAATTCGCGGAGGATTTTGCCTTTCGAGAGTACGAAGACGCGGTCGGCCAAGCCCAGGATCTCTTCACCTTCGCTGGACGTCATCAAGAGAGTCATGCCCTGGGCCGCGAGTTGATGGCAGAGGGCGTAAATCTCGTATTTGGCACCCACATCGACCCCGCGCGTGGGATCATTGAGGATCAGAATGCCTGGACCCGTCGCCAGCCATTTGGCCAGGAGCACTTTTTGTTGGTTGCCACCACTGAGGTGGGCGACCTTCTTCTCCGGACTATCGGTGGCGATGCCAAGCCGCTTGATATAATGGTCGGTCGTGGTGCGAACCTTCCCCGAGTCGATCAGACCCAGCCGACCCAGCAGAGTGTCTAACACCAACAGGGTCGTATTGCGTGCGATCGACCAGTCCATCATCAAACCCTGTTCGCGGCGGCTCTCGGGAATTAAAGCCCAACCGCGGCGCATCGCGACGAGGGGCGTTGTTAATCGCTGGGGTTCATCCCGGACCACGATCTGGCCGCTCGTCATGGGATCGAGCCCAAAAAGTACCCGGAATAATTCATCCACGCCGGCTCCCTCCAACCCGGCGAAGCCGATAATCTCGCCGGCCCGGGCGGTGAAGCTGATGGGGCCGAGGTGCGCCGAGTGATGGCACAGTTCGCGCACTTGCAGCACAACCCGGCCGAGCTCGGCGCCTTTCGTCCGCCGCGGAAAAGAAGGGCCCAACGACCGCCCGATCATGCCCGCAATGATTTGAGGAATTGTGGTCTTGGCGGTTTCATAGGTGCCTTGAAAGCGGCCATCGCGCACGACCGTGATGCGGTCGGCGATGGCGAACACTTCCTCCAGTCGATGAGAAACATAAACCACCGTGATCCCTCGCGCCCGCAGTCGGCGAACGATGTCGAAGAGCCGTTGCGATTCCGTCTCGTTCAAGGCCGAATTGGGCTCGTCGAGGATGATGATCCGCGACTGCTGTTCGAGCGTGCGTGCGATTTCGATTTGTTGTTTTTCACCGATGGCGAGCGGGCCGACGAGCGCCTCGGGCGAGAGATCGACATCCAACTCGGCGAGGACGCGGCGGGTAGCCTCGCGCATGGCCAAGCGGTCGACTCCACCCCAGCGATTGGTTAATTCGCGGTTGGCGAAAATGTTGGCGGCGACCGTGCGATGAGGAAACAAGTTGAGCTCTTGGAACACGATGCTGATTCCCTGACGACGGGCCTCGCGAGGATTCGCCAATCGGACGTTCCGGCCCTCGATCCGGATTTCTCCGGTGTCGGGTTCGTGGACGCCGGCGAGCAGCTTCATCAGCGTGGATTTTCCCGCCCCGTTTTCGCCCACAACTGCATGGATCTCGCCCCGACAAATAGCGAAGGTCACGTCATTGAGCGCGGCCACACCGCCGAACCATTTTGAGACGTGGTTGAGTTGAATGAACGGGGTGTCGGGCATCGTTCGTCCATCGTAACGCGATCTTCAGTTTCTGGCTTTGGGGAGGGGTTTGGCCAGGGCGTTCAGATCGGCAAAATGGCTTCCCACATAGACTGC
The DNA here is from genome assembly GCA_945900455.1 of Akkermansia muciniphila. Lineage (GTDB taxonomy): Bacteria > Verrucomicrobiota > Verrucomicrobiia > Limisphaerales > UBA9464 > SIBK01. Next base: position 18,579 of record CAMDJH010000023.1, on the reverse strand, counting down.
GTACCATTGGGTTTGCAGTTTTTCGTCCGTTTCGCGTCCATAGATAGCGTCGACCGTATCCCGAGTGACAACTTCTGTTCCGATATCGACCCAGCCTTGGGGAAGGGGTTGGTGAGTGCGCAAGTGCCGCGCCAAAGCCAGAACCGGCAAGTAACCTTGCAAGTAAGGATGCTGGCCGACCACAACTTGTATGATGCCGGCTTTGACGGCATCAAGGGTCTCACGGCCGAGATCATACCCGCCAATGAGCCATTGACCTTTCGTTCGCACCTTTAACTTGGCCAGGTTGGGCAGGTCCATGGAACATAGCCCGACGATGGCTGCAATGTTGGGATTCGCTGCGGCTAGGTTTTCCCACGCGCCATAGTTGGCCGTGTTCTCCGTGTTGACGTCGAACGGTTCGCTGATTTGGTACTTTGTGCCGGCCATTCCTTTTTTGAAGCCTTCATAACGTTCAACCAAGACCCCGACACCGGGGGCACACATTCCCACGACAATCCGGCCATCGAGTCTGTTTTGAGCGGAGAGAAACTTGCGCAACTCCGTGGCCAGGAGCACGCCACTCCCATATTCGTCTTGTCCGAACCACGCCGTGGCCGTCGATCCGGGGCTTGTGACGTTGGCCGTCAGCACCGGAATGCCGGCCGCGGTCGCCTGGCGAATCGGCGTGACCCAAACCTCGCCTGGCATGGGCACGACCACCAGTCCATTGACGTGCTTTTGGGTCAGGCCCTCGAACATGGCGATGGCGTCGCTGGTCGCTGAAAAACCGGCGGGCCCGACCACATCGACAGCGACATTCTCGGCGCGCGCGGCATCCTCGGCCCCTTGTTTAATGATCTGCGTAAAGTCATTTAAACCATGCAACACGTAACCGAGTTTAGGCTTGGCTGGGAGTTTCGCGGTATTCTCAACGACCGGTTGTTTGTTGCAACCGACCACGAGCCAACCGGCGAGAAGAACCAAGAATGGAATTCCGCGGCGGTCCGTTTTCCGGTTCTGTAAATCTGTGCGTTTCATCATTTATTCCTTTACTGTCTTTTCACCAAACCGCCGATGGCTACGGCAGCAATAATAACGGCGCCGGTGACTACAGTGCCCCAGTACGCGGAGAATTCCAGCAGTACCAAGCCATTGCGAATCACTGCGATTAGCAGCGCACCCAGGATTCCGCCGACCACCGAACCGCTGCCGCCGGTGAGGGCCGTTCCCCCGATGATCGCCGACGCGATCACGTAAAGCTCATATCCTTGTCCGGTCGTTGGACTGCCCGACTGGAGGAATGCGAGTTCCATGACGCCGGCGACGCTGGCCACGAGGCCCATGATTGTCATGGCGGCGATGCGATAGCGGTCGAGCGGGATGCCCGAAAATCGGGCGGCCTGAGGATTGCTTCCGATCGCCTGGGCCCGCCAACCAAACGCGGTGCAGCCGAGTACCACATGCCCCGCCAAACCCACTGCCAGCATCACCCATACACTTGTGGGCACGCCCAGCAGGTTGCCGCTTCCCAGGTCGAACAGCAGGTTGTTCTTTGGAAAATGTCCAATCGGAGTCGCTTTGGATAAGACGAGGGCGAAGCCCCGGAACACGCTCATCGTACCGAGCGTAACGATAATCGTCGGGATTCGCAGGAGCACGCCCAACAGGCCGTTGACGAGGCCGCACGTCGCGCCCGTTACCAAACCCAGGACGATGGCGAACGGCATCGGCATTCCTTCGCGCAATGAGACAGCCGTGACGATGTTTACCAGTGTGAGTGTGGCGCCGACCGATAGATCAATCTCGCCCATGGACAAAAGCAGCACCATGCCAACCGCCATGATGCCGTAACTCGACGCCTGCCTTGCGACTTGAAATAGGTTCGTGGGTTGCACGAATGCGTCCCCGACAGAAATCCATAAGAGGGCGCACACGGTCAACAGTGCCACGATCACACCGATCTCATCGAAGGCCAGCAGACGGCGCCAGGCGCGGTTGTATTTCCCAGACTTTGGATTGTGCATTGTGTGCCAGCGGCGACTCGAAGTGTCCGCTACCAATTAACGCCAGGGCTGAGCGCCAGGGGTGTCGCCCCAACTTGGGATCGGCGACTGCAGACCGCCTTCAATCCAAAGGAACCTGCCGTTGGTGGCAGCCGCCTCGTTGCTCAGCAGGCGGAGAACGAGATCAGCCGCTTTCTGCGGATCATCGCCGCCGGTTTGTTCCACCCAGCGAACCCAGTTTCGATAACCTTCCGCCTCCGGTCCCATCCGGTCGGCTTCCGCACGAATCGTGGCCCACATCTCGGTTTTAACGTCGCCCGGGTGAAGAACATTGGCCGTGACGCCGGTCCCTTCCACTTCCGCCGCGAGGTGCCGCGTGAACTGATTGAGAGCGACCTTACTCGTTCCGTATGCGCTGTTCAGCGGGCCCGGCGGGTGCAGTGCGGCTGCGGATGTGAAATTGATGATCCGGCCCCATCGATTTTGAATCATCCCGCCGACAAAGGCCCGACAGGTGTAGTAGGGGCCAAACAAATTGACGGCTAACGTGTCGGTCCAACGTGTCGCGTCACTCTCTTTGATAAGTTGGATCGGACCGAAAACTCCTGCCGCGTTCACCAGAATCGAGACCACTCCGAAGCGTTTTTCCACGGCCGTCTTAAGCTCGTCCACGGCCTCGGGTCGACGGATATCGGCGGGGATCCCCGAGGCTACGCCCCCCGCTTGCTGGATGGCTTTTTCGGTCTGGCGTATTTGTTCCGTATCGCGGGCAACCGCGACGACCGTGGCGCCCTGTGCGGCCAGATGGAGTGCTGTCTGTCGGCCGAGGCCTCGTCCTGCGCCGGTGACAACGGCCACTTTACCCTGCAAGGAACCGTTCATTTTGATTTGGACGGGGCTTTTTTCTTCGGCTTGGTCACGGCGGTCTGCAGATGAAAAATCTCGCGCAACGGACCGGCGTCGACCTTGCCGTCGGGACGAAATCGCATGAGGGGTTCCATGCACTTGGCCCATTCATCGTGGATCTTGGAGCTCCACAACTTGTCCCAAGCCTTCACGTCGTAAATTTCCGAATACAGGAAAAGCTGCGGATCGCTCTCGAAGGTGGTGATCTGAGCAATGCCACACGCTGCGATTTCCCGGACAAGTTCCGGCCAGATATTGTCGTGGAAATGCTTGTACTTGGCGAACGCCTTTGGTTTTAGTCGCAGGGTAAATGCGCGACGAATCACCCCGGTTTTCGCTTTCTTTTCAGTGACTTTCATCTCGGTCCTTGCGGTTGATTGTCAGCGAAGCAGTTTGCCCTTCTTCCAACCGGTGGGTGCGTCGAGGACGTAAATTTGGTTTACGGTCTTGAAGTGCGCGTGGTCCTTAAATTCCCAGACAACACGTTTGTCCCGCGTCACCTCAAAAGCCTGCGGTTGTTTCCCCATAAAGTCGCCGGGCAGGTAATTGCACACGATCGTGTTTCCATTGGCCAATCGCTGGCAGCCCGCGGGCAGTCGCAATGGATTTCCGGGGATCTCGTTTTCGCTCAGTTGCCAGACAATTTTTTGTTTGGCATCAAGTTCGATGACCTTGCCCGCGGTTCCCAGTGTGACGAGCAGATGACCGTTGGGTAGCCGGATCGCCGCGTGCGGAAATCCATCGACCGGAATTTCCCGCAACAGCGCGCCCGTGGAAGAAAGTTCGACAATCTTCTTTTCGTCCATCAAGCAAATCCAGTAATGGCCATCGGCCGTCTTGCGGGTGCCACGAAACTGGTGGCCCATATTCTTGGCCTGCGAAGCCACCTTGATTTCCTTCGCCACCTGACCGTCACGCCCGGCTTCGATTACCCGACTCAGGCCGCATTCTGCGACGAGCACCCGGCCATCGGGCAACGGTTGGCAGGAATGGCACTGCGCCTGGGCGGGGGCTTTGTACTCCCAGACCACCTGTTTGCCCGGAGATACCTCTTTGGCACCATTGCTATAGCAAAAGAGCACATTGCCATTGGGCAACATCCAGCAGTCCTGCGGCGTCTTCGTCGGAAACTCCCATTCGACCGATCCATCCGCCGCGATGATGGCAACCTTGTTGCCCTGATAGTCACAGCATAGAAAGCGATGCCGGGTGGGGGTTGCAGCCCGGGCTTCGACGTGCAAGCCCACCACGGCGAGACCAAAGGCCGGAACAGTTCGCAGCGCAAATTCGCGGCGAGAGAGGAGTATTGAGGGTTTCATGGGTAGGGAATGTTTTTAACGAATGGACATGAATTGTGACCATGAATCGAAGGACCCGTCATCCGGCCTGCGGCCACGCTTTCCCTCGCTCGGAGCGGGGGAAAGGGCAGGGTGAGAGGGCGGCTCATGGAGTTACTGATGACTAATTGGTTAATGAAATGTGTGCTTCGTCGGCAAAAGGCGTAGATCAAAGAGGCTCCATGAATCGGGTCGTGCCTGGGTGCTCCCATTCGGCCGCCGCGAGGTAACCCCCGTCGATTACGAGCGACGTACCGGTGACGCCGGCAGAGTCCTCGCAGGAGAAATACAGCACCGCCTTAGCGATATCGGCCGGCGTCAGGGGCACGCCCATCGGCACCCGGCGCAACCGATTCCGCAACGTGATCTCGGGATCGGCGGTCATGTTGAGGTGCTCGCGGAGCATCGGGGTGTCGGTAATCCCGGGGCAGACGCAGTTGCAGCGCAGACCGTCCGCGGCGTAATCCAGGGCAATGGACTTGCTCAACATGAGAACGGCACCTTTCGATGCGATATAGGCGGGAGTGCAGCCTTGGCTGATGAAACTTCCGATCGATCCGATATTCACGACGTAGCTGCGCGGATGCTTCCTGAGGTGCGCATAGCCGTGCTTAATCGACAGGTAGATCGACTTGACGTTAATATCCATCAACCGGTCCCAGTCCGCTTCCTCGAGCTCGTGAAGAAGTTTGACGTGCACAATTCCAGCGCAGTTTACGAGGGTTTGCAGCCCGCCGAACTCCCGCACCGTTTGTTCAATGGAGAATCGCACGGAGGTATCTTGCCGGACATCACACTCGATAAAGACCGCCCGGCCGCCCGCAGCTCGAATCTCCTCGGCGATCGCCTGGCCCTTCCCAGTTTGCACGTCCACAAGCGCGACGGCGGCACCCTCGCCGGCGAATAATCGTGCGATGCCTTCTCCCATTCCCGACGCGGCACCGCTGATCCAAGCGACCTGGTGTTGAAGTCGTGTGCCCATGGTCATGTTTTCATCTGAGCTCTTGAGCGACTCTGCAGTTCGTACAGCGACGTGTACTTCCCGACATTGGGAATCATCGGGCGCGGGCCTCCGAATCGGGCAAATCGCGCGGGTTTACCCCGGATCAGGCGAAATTTTGCCTCCGCCAGATTCGTCATCTCCCCGTAGTAAATGGGGAACGCATCGTTGGCGCGATACTCATAGATGAGCGTTCGCCTGGGCCGGTCTGAGCGATTGGGCAGCGAGGCATGCGGTGTGATGCAGTGCATGAAGATCACGCTGCCCGCCGGGGCCGGCAAACTCTTGGGTTTTCCGAAATCGCTGAGGTCCTCCGTGATCATGCCGGCGAAACGTCCATCGGGTCCGGCGTGGTCAAAGTAGTGCGTGTGGTGTCGCGGCAAGACCTGCAAACATCCGTTCTCCTCCGTGGCGTCATCGAGATAGACGAGAGTGGTCACGAGATCGTCGTTGGTGTGCGGAAAATAGGCCATGTCCTGGTGCCACTCGACCGCTGAACCGACCTTCGCCGGCTTCATATTCAGCTTGCTGTGGTGGAGATTGAAGTTGCCACCCATGAGCGATTCGATTTTGTCGAGCAGTCGGGAATCATGGGCCAGTGCTCGAAACGTTTCGTGCTGATCGTAGGGATTGAAGATGCGCCGGGGGACCCGTTGCCCGTCCAGGGCCTCCGGCTCCAACTCGAGGATCTTGCTGAAGTCTCCCCCGGACAGCGCCTGATCCGTCATCTGCCGGATCGTCGCGTCAACTCGCGCCAAGTCGCTGGCGTCGAAAAGACGCTCGACCACAACGAACCCCTCGTTGCGGTACTGCTCGACCTGCTCGTCGCTGCAAGAATAGTCGGTGCCCATGGGGGTGCCGGTCCGGCTGGTCAGTGTCGGTTGGACAGCCGGTCCCATTTTTTCTGAAAGGCCGGCAGGCTGAATACTTCCGGGTTTAAAACTCCCCCGGGTTTCTTGCCCAGGGAAAGATCCACCATGACCTGGCAGGTGGCTCGACCCATGTCGCGAAACAACTCGTCGGTCCAGGCAATACTGTGCGGCGCGAGGAGCACGTTATCGAGTTCGCCGAAGCGATGCGGTGTAAGAATCGGCTCTTGCGCAAAGCAATCCAGTGCCGCACCGGCGAGGCGGTGGTTCTTGAGTGTCTCGTACAGAGCGTCCTCATCGACGATGCCGCCACGTGCCGTGTTCAGTAGATAGGCGTCCGGTCTCATCAGCCCCAATTCCCGCGCCCCAATCAGGCCGCGCGTTTTCTCGGTCAGAGGACAGTGGATGGATACGAAGTCCGCTTCCCGAAGTAATTCCTCCAGACTGACGAGGCGTACCCCGAGGGCCGACGCCATCGCCTTATCCGCAAACGGGTCAAAAGCAATCGGTGGCTTCATTTCGAAACTGCGCAGGAGTTCAATCGCCTTGCGCGCGATGCCGCCGAGGCCAATCACGCCGAGCGTACGGGCGCGCAATTCGCACCCCATGTATTTCGAACGTTCATCCCATTGCCCCGTTCGGACCAGTCGATCCTTGATGCGCAGGTTGTGACTCAGCGCGATCATCCAGCCGATGGTGGCCTCCGCGACGGGCCGGTCCACCGCACCGGTCGTGATGGTCACGAGCACGGCAGCGGCGGTGCAGGCCTTCACGTCCACCGAGTCGTAGCCAACGCCGAACCGGGCCACGACCAGAAGATCGTCGGATTTTGACATGCTGGCCGCGGTAACGGTCGGCGTTAACACAATGACACCTTGGGCGTCGCCAATCTGGTCTGCGCCGATCTCTTTGCGGTGCTCTTTGAAGACGCGTTGCTCGATGTGTGCGTGTCCGGCGAGCGTGGATAGCCCGATGTCCCGATACTTGGGGCTGCCGCCACTGCCGTAAAAATCGGCGGTCAGTGTGACGATGAATTTTGAAGCGCTCATGTATTTCTATTCGTTTCTTTCCGCGGCGTTGCTCCCGGTTGTGGCGCATCGTCGATTCACGATGACGCGTCCGGGCTCTGGCCCGGCATCCACCGAAGTCATAGCCATGGGTTCTCTGCTGTCGTCATTCCCCTGCTTCAGGCCAATGGGCGCGCGACGGTCTGATTCCGGAGATAGTCTGAAAGAGTATCGGGTCCCAAGACGCCACCGCCGCACCCGCTCAGATTGCAACCGCCGTAAGGAATGCCGTGCGCGAACAGGTTGTGGGCGTTGATCCAACTGTTGCCCGCAACCAGTTTCTCCGCTACCCGGTTGGCACGTTCCAGATTGCCGGTCCAAACGCTGTTGGCCAGGCCGTAGGGCGAACTATTGACCAATTCGATCACCTTGTCTTCATCGTTGAATGGCATGAGATAGGCCACGGGCCCAAAAATTTCCTCTTTGGCGCAGACGTTGCCTGGGTCGCCGGTCAGGAGCGCCGGTTTCACGTAATAGCCGCGCTCGTGGCCTTTGACTTCCGCGCGTCCACCTTCCAATAGAAGTGTCGCGCCTCCTTTCACGCCTTTGTCCAGATAGCCCAGCACGCGTGTGCGCTGCTTTTCACTGACGACCGGGCCGATGTTTGTTTCCGGATCGGCCCCGTAGCCAATCTTCATCGCGCCAAGCGTGGCGACGACTTTCTTAACAAATGCGTCGCGGATTTTTTCGTGCACGAGCCAACGCGTAGCGGTGCAACACACTTGTCCCGCATTGAGAGTCACTGCCGCCGCCAGAGATTCGGCCACGGCATCCACGTTCACGTCGTCAAAAACCACTGCGGCACCCTTGCCACCCAATTCCAGTTTCACCGGCACAAGGTTGCGTCCACAGGCTTCCGCGATGAGGCGGCCAATCTCCGGTGACCCCGTGAAGGACATGCGTTTGAGTCCCGGATGCCGTGCCAATGCCGCTCCGGCGGTTTCGCCGAATCCGGTGACGACATTGATGACGCCCGCCGGCACACCGGCTTCTTCTGCCAGCTTCGCGAAGTACAGCGTGGAGAGCGGCGTGTCTTCCGCGGGCTTGATGACCACCGTATTGCCCGCCGCCAATGCGGGTGCGACGCCCCAACCGATGAGTAGGAACGGAAAATTCCAAGGGAATATGAAGCCGCAGACGCCATACGGAACCCGGAGCGTGCGCACATCAAATCCCGAGACGGCAATCGGTTCACGGCGGCGGGTATGGACGGCGAGGTCGGCGTAGTAGCGCAACGTTTGGGCGGCATGCGGGACGTCGAAGGCGGCGGCCTGGCCGCGCGGCTTGCCGACGTCGAGAGACTCGATTTGCGCCAGGATTTCTTGATGTTTGGTGATTAAATCTGCGAGCCGATGAAGAATCACCGCTCGATCGTTGACGGGCATGGTGGCCCAACCGCTCTTACGGAACGCCTCCTGCGCCGCAGCAACGGCCGCGTCCACGTCCGCCGAATCGCCGGCCGAGACTTTGGCGAGAACTCGGCCCTCACCCGGATCCAAGGTTTCAAACGTCTTACCGCTCTTGGCTTCGATCCATTTCCCGCCGACGAACAGTTTGAGCGGCTGGGCTGACAGGAACTGAGTGGTTGCTGGGTTTAATGAGGTCATGGCAAGTTCTTCGGTTAAATCGTTTTACGATCGAGTGCGACGTGTTCCCACCCTATCGTGCAGCGGTGGGGTTCTTCGCCGGGCTTCTTACCAAGAATATCGGCGAAAGAGAAAGGGAAAGAATCAGATGAATTGACTCATTGGGGCCTGAGCCGATCCAAGGACCCAATGGACGGCAGTCGCCGAAATGGGCGCCGTTCGTGCGATGCGGGCGCGATTGATAGTGTGTTGCCCTTCGACCCGCGTTTGAGGGAAGCCCGCTCAACGTTTGGCGAGACTCCTCGGGCCGCTCGTGACTTTGCCCCCGGCTCCTTCGTGCACGGGGATTCGGTGATAGCCAACAGTTTGCAACCGGCACGGGCACGTCACGCCCAGGTTAAGGAGCTTCACCGGTGACTTGCTTAACCCAAAGATAATCCCGTGAGTCCTTGCTAGCATCAAGTGGGTACGTCGCCCATACATCCTGATATTTTACCGGCTTTCGAGTCACAGGACTGAGCCAGCGGTGAATTTCCGAATGGCCGTCGGCAAAGGCAAAACCACAGGCCCCGTTATGATAGCTTGCGGGCAAATCGCCCCATACCATGCGCGTGGGATCGATGTACATGCCGGCGTCGTTGATGGTATCCGGATGCTCATCGACAAAAACCCAGACACTCACCGGGGGGCTTTTTATCATATCGGACATCTTCTTATAAACTATGAAGCCAGGATACCCGTCTTTGCTGCCTCGTGTTGTTCCGTCGCCCACCCAAAAGTTCATCGAAACGCTGCGCACCCGCTCGGTCCATCCCTTGGCGCGCTGCGCCGCGGAGAGAAATTTGTCGGCTGGGCATTTGTAGACATTCTTGGTCTTACCGTAATACTGCGCCAAGCGGGCATAACGCTCGTTCGTTAAATATAAAGTATTGGTGTTTTCCTGTGAGATCGTCCAATCCAGGTAACCTCCGACAAAACTGCTCCCTTGGGGAGAGGCGTTTGCATCGACGGTACCTCCGTTCTGATTGGGGACGAGCTGATCATTATTATCGCCGGCGTACATGAGCCACGCCAAGCCCAACTGCTTGGTGTTGTTCATGCAGGCAATTCCCTGAGCCTTACTTTTGGCCTTGGCCAACGAGGGCAACAGCATGCCGGCCAAGATCGCGATGATGGCAATAACAACCAGCAGTTCGATCAGGGTAAAACCCGGCGCGCTGGATGATAACAACCGAGTTGAACCATTACCGGGGAGTGTTTTCCGATGAGCGGATAAGGCGGTGGCTTTTATGTTCTCAGGCTATCCTTCTGGATCCCTTCGTCAAGGCTTTTGGCAGGGTCCCAACTCAACGGTCTGATTCCTCATAAAGAAGACGGATTCAAGGGTTAGACTTGAGCAAGGACCAGCTTGGCTGGTTGCAATCGGGGGCCGACGCACTTCCGTTATCCACCGCCAACCGGCAGGAACGCGCTGTGTCTGGGCACTCCGTTGAAGGACCGGTCCAACCCCAGGCGCTCCCACATACTTGCCACCGCGCGGCCCAGGATTTCCACGTCGCCACGGGCGTCGTGGCGGCGGCTTCCCTGCGGGCGGATGCTCAGTCGCGAAACCAGGTGATCCAGCGAGTGACCCGTTCCTCGCACTTTGCCGAAAAGCATCTTCGACATGTGGATCGAATCGATGCTCTGGACTTCGCGCATCGGCAACCCATGACGGCGGCAAGTCGCCGCCAGGAACTTGCTGTCGAACCGCAGACCGTTATGGGCGATCAACGTGGAGTCGCCCGACCACGCGGCGAACTCGCAGAGCACTTCTTCGGGTCGGGCCGCATGCTGGACGTGACGATTACCCACTCCGGTATAACTCTCGATGAACGCGGAGATCGACTGCCGGGGCCGCGCATAGCTGAAATACGTTTCCTCCGGGCACAGGCAACCTGCCGAAAACCGCATCGCCGCGATCTGAATGAATTCATCCGCGTCCGGATACAGGCCTGTCGTTTCGAGGTCATAGACCACGAACCTTTCGGCGGCGTGGTGACAATCCGTCCAGAAGAAGGAATGGTTGCATACGGGGCAAGCCACGCGGGTTCCCATCGCCGACCGGCGGCCTGTCAGGCTGTGTTGGCAGACGGGGCAAGAAACAGTCATCGGAAGATCAAGATCGAGGGATGGACATTACTCGCAGACTGGGCAAAGACAACAAATCGCCTGAGTAATTCACCCGAGTCCTCTGACAACACCCGGCGAGTGTGAGACACCGCTTCGGGGCGCGAATCGGAGGACGAACCATTGCCCTCAATCCCGCGCTCCGTTAATGCTGAATTCGAAATGTGATCAAGTGGCTGCGGGTCTTTCCAACAGCACGTCGGTCAGTCTGGATCTCTCAAAACCGACTGCTGTGTGGTTTCCAGGATGCTGAAGAATGTCGTCACATGTTTGATTGCATTCGTTCGGCCCGCGTCGTCGATCTCGGCAGAGTGAATGAGGGATTCGATCCCTGCCCGCCGACTCATGAACCGCAGTTTCCCTGCCGAGAAAAGCTCGGGTTTGACTTGGGCACTCAACTGTTCCACATCGAATCGCATGTTGCGCTCCAGGGCAGCGAGCTCCGGCTGATAGTCCCGTGGCGCCCTCAGGCGAACCTCCTCGGTGACCCATGATGCCAGATCAAAATCGCCCGCCACCGGTAAAAGTTTCCCGTCCGCCAGTCGGACAACCTCCGTGTTGCGCAAGCCCTGGCCGTCCACCGGCAGTTCAAAATCCCAGTTGCCCAGGAATGCATGGAACAGCTTCAAATCGGAAACCAGTTGTTCGTCGAAATGGGCGCCCTTCAGCGCCGCCACTTCCTCGTCGGTAAGAGACACCCCGCCAAGACGCTGTCCCACTACCTCCACGTCATCCAGGATCACGGCATTCCGCGTAACCTGCCATTGTGTCGAACCCAATTCATTGGTCGGACTCGTGTCACGGTACTCGATCCGGACCCGACGCACCCGCGGCGAGGTGAACCCCAGGAATTCCATGATTTCATACGCCAGTGCCTCGCGGTAGGTGGCACGTTCATCGCGCAAACGTCCAATGTTGCCGTGCCCGCCCTCTGCGCAATGCGTCCCGATTTTGATCTCACGGGCATCTTCAAACGACGTGCCCTGCCGGGTGGATTTTGCAATTTTCATCTTCAACTTGGGAAACGGACATTCCTGAAGACTCGAATTCCCGCGAACCCTCATCTCCACAGGAATCTCAAGTTTCCCCATGGTCAGGAAGGCTGCAAAGTAAGGTGTCTCGCGCCTGGGAGGAAAAATCCCGTCAGGCAAACCCGCAAATGCGCGATCGAAGTTGCTTTGAAACGGGGCAGCCAGCGTCCAATTCACGACCGAACGGTTTGCAAAGATCGGCTGGTCCTCCGCTCGAAACTCCCGCGTACGGTAGAATCTCTGAGGCCGGTCCAGGTTGAGCATATGAGGACTGACGGCTCCAGCCACGTCCGTCCACGGCCCCGAAACGTTGGTCGCCGACTGCAACCCGCCGGAGTAGATGATCCGGTTTGTGTCAGCTTCCCTCATAATATTGATGATGACGGAAGAAGACTGCGTTGGGGTCGGTAGCGATATGTTGGAAGAGCCAGCCGCATTCGCAGTGACCAGCGAGGCACCCAGGATTTGGCACAAGAGTTTCGGGAGAATTACGGATGTTTTCACTAGCTCCGACGATATACCTGAAACCTGAAATCGCCGAGAAACAATGGAAGGCTCAATTCGGGAAGGAGTCGTCGCACAATTATTTTGGAGATAATTTTGCAGACCGGGCATGATTGTAAAACACCCTCATCCGCACCGCCGCCCGCAAGGATGCACAGGTGCATGCGGATGACGTCGCGAAGACGTTCGTATTTGGAGTCATGCCGCTCGAGTGCTTTGAGGTCAAACTGGCCGGCCAATTTCTCGCGAAGAAATTTTACGAGTGGGCCCGCGGAGACGGCCCCAGCGGGGCGAGAATTCGTTGACGACACGGCCGACTTCCCCGACGGGGTCGTCCCGCCGCCGGTCGCCTCAAAACCATCGTGCACGGAACCGAGGTGTGCGGAGTTAACCTCCCACGTTAGGTCCGGATTCATCTCCTCCTCCTCCTTCCCGGTCCCGGTGTTGAACCGTCCGCAAGCTGCTGCCATGCAACTGGCAACTTGTCGCTGCGGCATGACCGTCAGAAAACCCGCACTGACTCCTCGGTCTTGGGCGTAGTCATGGACCGCTTCAGTGACCCGGTGGTAGAGGCTCTCCTCGACCGTAGTGAGAGGAACTTTGACCGTGTTCACTTCCGGCAGGATCGAGGCGATTGTCCCGCTCCCATTGATCTGGTATCCCGTCGCCGTCGCAGGGCTACTTCTTGGATTTCAGCGCGAACGCCTTTGCCACGGCGGCTTCCAATCCGGCGATTTCCTGATTGGAAAGCACGGCGAATTCCGGGAGTTGCCGTTTGATTTTGGAGAGCGCGCCGGTGTTTTGAAGGCAGAGCCGCACGAACAGATCGGCGAGGCGGTTGGGTAGGTCCACGACGTCGCGCATCAGCAGCCGGGCGTTGTCATATTGCTGGAGGAACAAGATTTCGGCGGGTAATTCCTTTTCAATGGTTTCCTCCACAAAACTGAACAGCATTTCGGCAAGGAACGTGCAATCAATGTAGCGGTAGAAGTCGCGGGTGTCGTTGAGCACCGTCATCCGTCCGTTGGCGTCGAGTGCATATTCTACCAGCGGCAGCAAGGGCTTCGAAAAAGACTCCAGACTCGCGTCGTAATCCTGCGGGCGGTGAAGCATTGTGGCTGAAATGGGAAACACCACGCCGTCCGGGGCAAAGCGCCGGAAAGAAAGGACGTAATGGATGAGAAAACGATGCAATCGCCCATTGCCGTCGGAAAACGGATGAAGGAAAACAAAGGAATACGCGATAACGGCGGCGGCGATGACGGGATGGGTGCTGGAGTTCAGGATGCGTCGCGACGCATCCAAGAAGGCAGACATGAGTTCGGGCAAATCTTGCGGCCGAGGTGAAATGAAATGAACTTCCTGGTCGCTCACACCCACGCTGCGGCCCACATAATTCTGTTCGTTGTTGCTATCACGCCATCCGGTGTTGGCAAAACGCGGGTCAACAATGGCGTGTTGCAGGGCGACGAGCGTTCCTTTCAGCAGGTAGTCCCGCTGAGAAGCATCACGTAGCGCGTCAGCAAATTTCTGGGAACGCTTTTGATCAGGCGTTTCACGTTCGATGGCGTAAGAAGATTTAGTCTCCTTGGTGTAAAGAAACTGGAGCGCCCGGGCGTAGAGTTCAGGCGGGATTCCTTCAATGACTTTTTGGCACCGCTGTTCAAGCTGTTTCGCTTCAGCAGTCTTGAGTGTTTTGGTCCGACGAACCAACGGACAGAACGCAAGGGTGCCGGGCAAGTTGACGTTGACGCGATGGCGCGAACTGCGGGTGGTTGCCCCGGTGTAATATTCCTGGGGATCCAGCAAATCTACGTAATTGCCTTGTGTCGCGTCCGGCAGATTCAGCCGCTGACCGGAGAATCCCTCGTAAAGAAACCAGATGCGGCGCGCGTAAGCGCCCGTGGGTTTCGATTGGAGATATGCGACCACCGCGTCGGCAGGAAGTTGCGGCAGCAAGGCGCGCAAAAGCTGGAGGTGTACCCCTTCGCGTTTGAGTGCAAACTCCAGGTGTGCGAAATCGTCCTCGCCCGGCCAGTAAGTTCTCGGATAAATTTCCTCTGTCTTCGACGGTGTGGTGTGCGTCTGGCGTGTGCCGTGGGTGATGCTGGACTCGACATGGTGGGGCAGGCAATTGAGACCATGCCGCTGTCGTAGCAGGAGGTATCCCGCCGGGCGTCGAACGTCGGTCGCAGAAAACACGGACATGGTTGTCAAACAGTAAAACGCTTACTTGTTGATAAAATTGATTACCTAGCGCCGAGTTTCGAGAAAAATCATTACAAACCCGATGGACAGCGTTGCGATTCAACCCGGATGAGCCAGTTCGCCTTCCTTCAAACCGAATGGCCCGATTTGCACGATGCGGCGAGCAAGGCGGAATTCCTCGTGTATTCCGATGCCCGGGCGGCCTGTTTCTATGCCCGGCGCAACGGCGGGACGCTGTCACGTGTGAAACGTGCCAGCTTTGCCAGCGCGCGAAACGGAGTGTGATTGTCGGCTTTCGGGCCCATGGCGCGCAAAAGAAGGCGGTCGAGAGCGTGAGTGCGGCATTCCAGGCGAGCGCCTGATTTCAAGGCAAGCTCCTCGTCCCTTCGACGGGGAGCTGCGGTCGATCACCCACCAAGGCCAACGGAACATCGACCCTTCGGGCAATCCGGGGCCGGTGGGTGGTGGGAATCAGGCTCAACGGTCCGAAACGGCCGAGCACGAATCCCCATGAAATGCACCCGAGAGGAACCCCAAGAAAATGCACCCAAAAAAAGCCCTTGAAATGAGGAACAACGAAACCCTGGCAATTCTTTACCGACGGGTATCGACCGACAAACAGAACAAATCCCTTCAAATCCAGGATGCGATCGGCATCGAGTACGCCGCACGCGTCCTGCACTTGGAGATCTCCGAGGCCTTCGCCGACCCGGACACCTCGGGTTCAATGCCGATGCTCGATCGGCCCGACGGGCAACGACTGCTGAGCCGGCTCGATGAACTCACCGCCGCCGGGATCCAGGCCCACGTCATCACCTCGATGCAGGTCCGGCTCGGCCGCGACATCCTCGACTCGGTCACCACCGCCCGCCGGATCTGGGCCGGCGGCCATATCCCACACTTCTCCTGCGAGGGCGGCGCCATGCCGAAGACCAACCAGAATGAAATGATGTTCAACGTCCGTGCATCGTTCGCTCAAATGGAACTCGGGATGATCCGGCAGCGGATCAAGGCCAATCTCGATTTTCGCCGTCAGTCCGGCTTCGTGGTTGGGACCGTATCGCCACCGCACTGAACAAGGCGGGAATTCCGACGAAGACGCCCGGTGGACAACTCGCCGCTGGTCCCGACGGCGCACCGTACCTCACCTCGGGCCAGTGGCAGGCGGGCAACGTTCGCTCCCTGCTGATGAATCGGTATACCGCGGGACTCGCCCAAACCCTGCTCGAAACCGCTCGGACGGGTACACCACGGACCGGCAATGCGGATCCCATGGTCACCCCCGCCGAGCGCCAGCCCAGTCCTGAGGTCCACCCGCAGACCACCATCCAATGACCGACGACGAACCGATCATGCCGGTCACGCAGTTCGAGAAGTTCGCGTGGCTGGACGGACTCAAGGAGATCACCGTTCGCACGGACTATAACCCAACGTCAGACGGGGCTCTCGCCTTGAATCTTCCATTCACACCGGGCAAGGCATACGCCGTCTCGACCGGCGCCTACAAGTTCACCCAATATTTCCATCGGCAGAAGATCGAGTTCGATGAGGACTGGCGACAGATGGTCTCCGTGACCCACGAGTGCTCACTCTTACCTGCTGCCCGACGGCAAATTGCCCGAGGGGATCTTCGTGACGTACTACGAGGCGGCCTTCCGGAACCAAGCGAGAGAAGCCCTGCCAGCATCGTGGACCAACGGACACGAGCGGCTGTGCAAGGAGTTCAACGAGGGCGATCTGGGGCCACTAGGTCGGCAGTGGTACTTCAATATCACACACGGGACGGCGCTCTGGCTCCGAGCGCCGGTGAGGCCGACATCACTGGCCGCACTCATCACGGCGGTTGGCCAGGTGCTCGACTACCCGACTCGGTTCGGCGAAGCCCGAATTGAGGTCACCGGCTTTCAGGATGTCCCGATCTTTAACTACGCAGAGGGCATCGGCCGGGAAGAAAAGGGCATCCGGTGCATCGTGACCGACTGTCTCATGAGCCGGATCCAATCGCATCAGCACATCGTGGAGTGGAACAAGCATAGGAAGGCGGTGCACGGGTCCGCCGGTGCGTCGGTAGACGGCGCGACGAACAATGTACCGCGAGAAAGTTGCTGGGACATGATCGCCCTGGACGAGGCGCACACCTGCACCAACCTCTCGGCCCAGGTCACCCAGGCGCTGATCCGGATGCAACCGAAGTACCGCTTCGCATTCACCGCGACGCCCATCCCGAACGTGGTATCGAATCTTTTCAGCCTGATGGGCTGGGTGTGTGTGCCCAACTGGTACCGTGGCAAGCAGCGCAACTCGGCGGAACATCTGCGCCGATCCGGCAGGATTCCGCTTCGGCGGCCCGCCTGTCTCCTCGAACTTCAACCCGAAGATACTCACCGCCCTCGAGCTGATCCGGCAAATCCTGGGAAGGGGCGAACAGGTGAATGTCATCTGCGCCCGGGTGGGCCAATCTGACGCGCTCCATGACCTGCTGCGTCAAGCCGGCATCGCCACCTCGAGGATCGATTCCACGGTGCTGGCCGATCAGCACCAGGAACAGGCGCGGCGGTTCAAAAACGGCGAGACACGGGTCAACCTGATGGGCATCAAGTGCGCCGCAGGCCACTCGTTCTCTGACTGCGCCAACGAGATCATCCTCAGTCTCGAGTACTCCTTCGGCGCCCTGCACCAGGCCCGCGGTCGGGTGGACCGGGTCAACAGCCGGCCAGGGGTGCGGATCTACTGTGTGTTGCACAAAGACTCGATCGAGGAAGCCATGTTTGATCGGGTCGCCACCAAAGAAGACGCCGCCACCATCTGTCTGCGTGGTCAGCGAGTCCGTCGGGAATTCGCACCGGTGGATCCGGGCGAAGTCCTAGCGGATAACGTCATGCGCTGGGAGAAGGCAGCGCGTGGCGAGGGGAATGAGATCCTCGTGCAGCCGGAGCGCGATTGCGCCGCGGATTGGCCGAGGCTGTGTGATGAGTTGAAGAGCGCCGTGGCCCGCGGACAGGCACACAAAGCGCCCGTAAAATTCCCGATCAAGACTGACGTCCTGATTGATCTGGATCGATTCGAACGACCCGAATTGGAACTTGTGAGAATTTGAATTTACATGGTGACCGACGCCTTCGGGAAATTCCTCGACTGCGGCACACTGGAACGTGGCTTCGCCTGGATCCGCTGCGATCACGGCGGAAATGAACACCTCGACTTCCATCCCCTCGTTCATGCTCTGGTCGCGGACGGTTTGCTCGATTCCGATGGCCCCGTCAACCGCGCACCGGGACCTCTGCCAGCGTTCTGTCCGAACTCTTTCGCAACCGTGTTTTCAGGGAACTGGTCGTCCACAAACTCATCTCGCCGGAACGGATCGCTCGCATGAAGACCTGGAAACACACCGGCGTTAACGTCCATAGTGGCCAGCCCGTCCCCGCCGAAAACCAAGGCGAACGCGAACAACTCTGCCAGTACGTACTACGCAATCCCTTGTTCGTGGAAAAGATAGCCTTCGACTCCCCCCCACCGACACCCTCATCTATCGCTCGAAGCTGAACCCGAAGGTCAACCCTAAGATTGAAATCTTTCCTACTGCTACGTTGGTGTCCGTTTTGGTGTCCATGCTCTTCGTACATCGTCGTCGTTCTGCGCTCAACCGGGCGCATATACGACCTCTAGCGCAGTATTGAGTTACCAACCTATGTGTAGGAGGCTCAGACGTCGGCGAATCTCAGGGAGGTCAAAAAGCTGCACGCTCCCATCGGTTTGTCCCCAAGCCAGCAAATCGCCGTCTGGGCTAAAAACTGGATATCTCGTTTCCGGCGGGGGACTGGAGGCTAGCGGCCGAAATGTAGCGTCTTTGCCGGACGGCGCATCGATACCCAGCGTGACTTGCGGAATGCTGGTCTGCCCAAAAAAAAGCGACAATC
>CAMDJH010000022.1 GCA_945900455.1 Akkermansia muciniphila | reverse complement strand
ACCAAAGTCGCGCCCTTGCATTCTGCTCGGCAGCACCATTGGCCGCGGAGCGTTTCAGAAATCGAAATCAGAGTCCCGGGAAAAATGAAGAATTCTTCCGTTCAACAATCGCTGACTCGAAAACCACCGTTTCCGTGAGATGCACCCCGTCCTGGGGCGGATTGCCCGATCGTTGGCATTGTCACGCCAGCAGGAAGCCTTGCGGGTCTGGGGAGACTTTCCGCCCTGGACCGATGCGTTTCTCCGATTTCGCGCGGACACGTTGAAGGCGGCCAACGATCCATCGGCCCCCGCCGCACAGCGAGATTGGGAACTTTTTTGGCGGCACCGACCTCCGGATAACTGAACCAATGCTTATGGGATTACGATTCCGTCCTACCGTTGCTTTTCCTATCCTTGTTGCGCTCTGCGCGCTTTGGGCCTGTTCGAAAAGGGCGCTTTCAACGCGCTCGTCATCCGGCTGGACGGTCAGTTGGCGATCCGCGGACTGACGGTGGCTCCGGTGTTTGCTGGGTATTTCGATGAGGTGCGGATGGAACGTCCGTGGCAAATGACGGCGCGGGAGCCATCCGACCTGGAGATGAAAGCGGACGAATGTGGGTCGCGCAGTATCGGCAGTATCCCTACCCGGCGGGCGTGACGATGATCAGCCGCGACAAGTACTATCGATCCAAATACGACCGCGTGCCAGCACCGCCTCCCAATCACGTGCCCGGCGCGGACGTCATCAGCGTGCATGAAGATCGCGACGGCGATGGCAGATACGAGATCCATAGCGTCGCTAATGGACTGACCTGGGGACCCGATGGCTGGTTTTACGGTGCCCAGGGCAGCACGACGACAAGTCGCGTGACGCGTCCCGGGGTCGATGCGATCCATGCCCCCGGTGTGTATGCCGAGGGCTGCATGTCGTGGCGTTACCATCCGGAGCGGAAACTTTACGAGATTTGCACCGACGGAAGCGGCAACACGTTTGGCCTGTCCTTCGATGCGGAAGGCCGCCTCTTCACGGAACACAACGGCGGGGTAACTCGCGGCTGGCATCACATACAGGAAGGGCTCTTTTTGAAGCAGGGAAAAGACCCGGGCAAATTCGGTCCGTCGCAGAATCCGTTTGCGTTCGGCGAGCTGCCGATGATGCACAGCACTCACCCCGTTCCCCGTTTTTCCCACATGACAATCCTGGGCGAGGGCACCGCCTTGCCGGACCGGCTGCGCGGCAAGGATCTTCCACTGGAGCGCGGGGTGGATCTCGCGAAGAAATCAACGCCGGAACTCATCCAATTGCTCGCACACGCCAATCCATGGCACCGACAGACGGCGGTACGTCTGCTCAGCGAACGCCACGATGCCCTCGCCTTGCCCCGTCTCCTTGATGAGTTGGATAAGAGCGGCACGCATCCGGCCCTGGAAGCCTTGTGGGCGCTCCATCAGATGGGCTGGCTTGATGACGCGCGCGCTGCGAAAACCCTGACTCACCCCGCCGTGATGGTGCGTGCATGGACGATTCGTCTGCGGGGAGACGAACGAAAGTTGTCGGCTTCATTGGCCGCACTCGTCACGGCCCGCGCCGCCGTCGAACCGGATGCCGAAGTGCGCTGCCAGATCCTGTCGACGGCGCGCCGACTGCCTGCCGCCCAGGCATTGCCCCTGGTGCGCGCCATCGCCCTTCGAACGAACGATATCGCGGATGCATTCATCCCACTCATGGCGTGGTTTGTCATCGAATCGCAATGTGCGAGCCAACGCGAAGCGGTGATGGCGCTGTTCGATGATGCCCAATTCTGGAGGGCGCCGTTTGTCCGTCAGCATCTGGAGTCACGCCTGATGCGACGTTTGGCCGCATCGGGCACACGACAGGAGCTCATGGCGTGCGCTCTGTTGCTGGCGAAGGCGCCGACGGACGAAGATCGCCAGGTCCTCATGTTGGGTTTCGAAGAGGCGTTTCCCCGCCGTCCCACCCACGGCCCGTGCGAGCGTGCGTCCGCGAATTGAAGAGATTCGCCTCATTATCGCCAGCCAGCCAGGCGACCCCTACAAAGGCGAGTCGCAGTTCAACGCCCGCTGCGGCTCCTGCCACACGCTTTTTCACAAAGGCGGCAAGATCGGTCCGGATCTTACCAGCTATCAGCGCGATGACCTCGGTACCTTACTCATCAGTATTCTCGATCCGAACGCCGAGATTCGGGAGGGATTCGAGAATCACAACATCACGACCCACGACGGACGCACTCTGAGCGGCTTTCTCGCCGATCAGGATGCAAACGTTGTGGTCCTGCGGGGCTTCGATGGCGCTGATATCAGCCTGCGGCGTTCCGACATCGTCACGCTGAATCCGGCCGGTGGAAGTCTCATGCCGGAGTTTCTTCTGGACGGCATGAACGATGCCGAAATCCGCAACTTCTTTGCCTACCTGCGACAATCCCAGCCACTCTCGAAGTAACGAGTTGCCTCTTGTTTAAAATCAATCTTTTCGGAATTCTCCCGCACCCATTTATGCAGTCTGGCTATTCGTTCAAATCTCTTTCGTCGGCCGCAGTTGCGGGCGTGGCGCTCGCCACGGCCATCACCCTGCGGGCGGACCACGGCCCAGGCACATCGGGCGGCGGCGTGCTCACTCAATCGGGCGAGACGCTCAAGCCAGGCCGATTCTCCGTCGAGCTTCGCGAGGATTTAACCGAATTCGAGCATCTGTCGCCGGCGCAGATTGAAGCGAAAGCCGAGCACGCGGGCGGAATCGACCTGCTCGACCGGAGTTTTCTCAGCTCCGTTGGGGTGAGCTACGGGGTTGTGGAGAACTTTCAAGTTGGCCTCACGCTGGGCTACTACAATGCGGTGAATGCCCGTGAGGCTGAGTTTGATTCCGCCACGGGCGACACGGAAATCATCACGTTGAACCCGGATGGCCTGACCGACCTCTGGCTCTCCGGCAAGTATCGGTTTTATCGGGGTCCGCTCGGGCAGTTCGCCGTCTTCGGCGGAGTGAAGTTTCCCACCGGCCGGTACGACGTGAAAAACTCGGCGGGCGAACGGGTCGAGCCGTCAGCGACCGCGGGGTCCGGTTCGTATGATGGAATGTTAGGTCTGGCTTACTCGCGCTTTCTCACGTCGCGAATCACCCTCGATACGAGCGTCCAATACACCCTCCGCACCGAAGCCGAACACTTCCAACTCGGGGATCGCATCGACGCGGGCTTCGCCTTCGCCTATCGTTTCACGGAGAACATCCAGGCATTTCCGCAGGTCCATGCGTTCGCCGAGGCCAACGTCCGCTCTCTGTTCAAAAGCCAGGAGGACGGGGCGAGTGACCCGAATACCGGCGGCACGGCGTTGTTCCTCACACCCGGCCTGCGCGTCTTCTTCGCGCGCAATTTTGCGTTCACCGTGTCCTCGCCATTGCCGGTGGTGCAAGACCTGAACGGGGAGCAACTCAAGACCTCGTTCAAGGTCAACGGAGCGTTGACCTTCCTCTTTTAACACTTCAGGCTGACCCGGCTCGCCACCGCCGGCTGCTCATCACCGGATAACCGGCCGAACGGAATGAAACGATTCTTGAACATCGCTCTCACGGCACTCATGACGCTCTTGGTCAGTTGCGCCACCCCATCTTCCGATACCGCGCAAAACTCTGGCTCAACCGAAACGTGCCACGTCTGCAAGTTCAACCACGACCTCGCGTGCCTCTGTGTAACGATTAAGAACTCGACTCCTCGCACGGTATATCAGGGCAACACCTACTACTTCTGTAGCGATGATTGCCGGGCGGAATTCGTCAAGCGGCCTGACAAGTACGCGGCGAAACCGACCGGCAGGTAAGCGAGCGGGTCGGCGAGCGTTGAGTGTTGGCCGTTTGTGCTGCGGGAAAATCCTAATGCTCAACGCGCTTTTTGAGTTCCTCGACCCAACGCACGTCCGATTTGCCGGCCGTAGGCTGCTCTATGTCGCCGGTTGCAACTACCTTGGCCTCGCGTGGCATTCCACTGTGCGTCGGGCCCTGGTCCGTGCGGCCAAGGATTCGATGCTTCAGCCGGGAGCGTCCCGCGCGACAACGGGCGAACAGACCTGCTATCGCCAGTTTGAGAAACGGCTCGCCCGAGTGTTCTCAGTCGAGGACACAGCTTACGTTACGTCGGGTTACCTGGCTCCAATCGCTGTCTGCCAATCCCTCCGCGAGGGTATTACCCACGTCTTGCTCGACGACCACGCTCATCCGTGCGTAGCCGATGGCGTCGTGCTTACCGGCAAAAAGGTCAGCCGATTCCCCCATGCGGATCCGAATGCCCTGCGTGCCGCTGTCCGCTGCCTTCCCAGAAATGCACGGCCCCTGGTGGCTTGCGATGGCACCTACGGGATTCGGGGCGGTGTGACACCGTTGGATGCGTATTTGGACGCGCTGCCGCGTCGCGGATACCTGCTGGTGGACGACGCTCACGGTGCGGGCACGGTTGGCCCACGAGGCCGTGGTATCGTGAAATTGTTCGGACTTCGCGATCTCCGAATTATCCAAACGATCAGTCTGGCGAAGGCATTTGGAGTCAGCGGGGGCGCGGTTCTGGGCAGCCTCGAACGGGTCGGGGCTATCCGGGAGAAAGCGGCCGGTTTTATTGGCACCACCTCGCCCCTTCGACCGGTAATCGCGGCTTTGGAAGCCTCCCTTCGGGTCTTCCAGACGCAACCGAAACTCGTCGCCCGATTGCAATCCAACGCCACGCTCCTCAACCAGCTTCTGCCGAAGCGCGCTGAAATCATCGGTGATCCCCGCACACCGGTGGTTGGCGTTTTTCCGACTTCGCGCGTTCAGGCGGAAGCGCTGCGAACGGCGCTGCATCGAGCGAAGATATTTCCACCGTTCATTCGTTACTTAACCGGCCCGGGCACAGGTTTCTTCCGATTCGCCGTTAGCGCGCTGCATACGCCCGCTGAAATCCGATTACTCGCACGCACCATCGCCGCCAGCCTCGAAAACTCCTGAGTCTGTTTCCTAAATACTCTTTACACATCGAAACCCAACATGATCGCTGGCGGTGCGCACTTCGCCCTTGCCGCGCGTGCCGACCATGTAGCGGGTGCAATACTGATCGGTGCAAAGGAATGAGCCGCCGCGATGCACGCGCTTTTTCTCGGTCGGCTCGGCGGGATCGTAGGGTGAATCGGGGCCTTGTGGGTTGCGCGCAACACCGCCCGCCAACGTAAGCCGCGCGTACGTGTCCGCCCGATACCAGTCGCTCACCCATTCCCATACGTTGCCCGCCATGTCGTAAAGGCCGTAGGCATTCGGCGGAAACTGTGCGACGGGCGCAATGCCTTTGAAGCCATCCTCACCCGTGTCGCCACTCTCGACGGGAAATCTGCCCTCGTAGATGTTTGCCTGAAATTTCCCGTTTGGCTTCAGCTCGTCGCCCCACGCATACAACTTTCCAGCGACACCCCCGCGTGCGGCAAATTCCCACTCCGCCTCCGTGGGCAGTCGCTTGCCCGCCCACGTCGCGTACGCCGCCGCGTCCTCGTAGGCGATTTGCACGACGGGAAATTTCTCACGGCCCTTGAGATCGCTGGCTGGCCCGGTTGGATGACGCCAGTCTGCGCCCGGCACGTAATTCCACCACTGGAAATAGTTGTCCAACTTTACCGGCTGCGGAGTGGTGGTGAATACCGTGGAGCCAGCGACGAGATTCTCCGGCGGTGCGGTGGGAAATTCTTCCTTCGTGGGCTTCTGCTCGGCAACGGTGATGTATCCGGTCGCTGTCACAAATTTTTCAAACTGCTCGTTCATCACTTCCGTCGTGTCCATCCAGAAGCCATTCACGTAAACGCGGTGAATGGGCAGCGCGTCGCGCGTGACACCCGGCAGGCCGCAGAGCGATTCGCTCGCCGCATCGCTGCCCATCGAGAATTCACCGCCGGGAACCCATACCATTCCCTCCGGCGCGGGGGTGGGCGCGAGAGTCTTGTTTGGTACCGTGGGAGCGAAGGGCGAGGCAGATGAGACTCCAGCATTCACCGGACCGGCGAGGGCGACTTCAGGCGCGGCGAGCGACGGCTTATATCTCGAGTAGGCCACCGCAGCGGCGATGCCAACAATGCATGCGATCAGCCACCCGATCGCACTCGTTCGCGAAGCGGGCGGCGGTTTCTGCGCGGCGGATTTTTTCCTCATGCTAGCGTTCTTTCCGACGGTTTGATGATCTCCGGTCCGTCGAGGACGTCGAGGAGACTCGGCATTTCACAAATTGAACCGGAGCAAACGGAGAGCAGCAGATCTTGCCCGGGCTTGTCCAGCCGACAACGTCGACTCGCTGGGATTGGCAGTCGAGTCCGTCGCCGGATCTGAATTACCTCTGGTGCTAACGGGTCTCGGACTCTGCCTAATTGTCACGCCGATTCGCACTGAGGGGCCTGCCGTTCGATATTGAAATCCAATCGAGGAGGATACGCTCGGTTTCCTTCAGGTGCACGTCGGCCGCGACGCCAACCGGTTCGGGAGGGGCACCCTCCGAATCATCATCGTCATCGTCTCGGTCAGACTTTGCGGCGCTCGGATCGGATTCTGTCGCCGGGGCGACCCTGTCCTTGGCCGGGGCGGATTGCCCTTTGTCGACCGCGGGCTTGCCGGCGTCGAGAGCGGCCTTATCCGCGCGGGTGACAGCCACGATATTACTTCGCACGACGGCGGGTGGCAGGCCGGGTTGGTCGCAGAGTTTGAGGGTCAATTCGTACGTAGTGGGTTGAATCTCATGCCGCTGCTGCAACTCCTTCTTGCGCGTTTCCGCGCGCATCTTGTTCTCTTCCTTCTCGTGGAGACGCCGTGCCTCATTGAGTGATAGGGTCTTTTCCGCCTTCTGCTTCTGATACCGGTTAATATCTTCCCGAATATATTCAAAATCCCGGTCGGAGGCGACGCGCTCGGCGGAGCGTCGGGACAGTTCCGGGATCACGGGTGCGGTCAGGGCGACTTTCTCATAATCCGCACTCGCGATGGTATCCCACGGAAGAGCGTTGGTGAGCGATTTTTCCCCGAAGTCGGCGACGTTGTTGACGCTCGGCAGAATGATCTCGGGCGTAATGCCGCGTAATTGGGTCGACGCCCCGCTGGCGCGGTAGAACTTCCGAATCGTGATCTTGGTAGCACCCGGATTATTGGTGCTCTTGACGCCGAGAGCGCGGGTGAATTGGGCAAGCTCTTGCAGGGTCTGGACGGTGCCCTTTCCGTGCGTCGAAACGTCGCCGACAATGAGAGCTCGGCCGTAGTCTTGGAGCGCCCCGGCGACGATCTCGGACGCCGACGCACTAAACCGGCTGGTCAAAACGATCAGCGGTCCGTCATAGAGCACGGAGGGATCGTTATCGCGGTCGACCCCCACCCGATTGCCGGGATCGCGAACCTGGACAATGGGTCCGGACTTGATGAACAGACCCGAGACGCTGACGGACTCCTCGAGCGAACCGCCACCGTTGCGCCGGAGATCCAGGATGATTCCTTCGCATTTCTCCTCCTTCAATTTCTTGACGAGTTTGGCGACATCCCGGGTCGTACTCTTGGGCTGGCTGGAGCGGCGGCCACCGGTCGGAAAGTCCGCGTAAAAACTCGGCAGATCAATGACTCCCAAGCGGATGTTGTTCCCTTGTGCATCGGGCAGTTCCACCACTTTGGCCTTGGCTTCCTGATCTTCGAGTTTGATCTCGTCCCGGATCAGTGTGACTACCTTCCGGGCGGACGGATCCGGGGCATCCGCCGGGATGATGTTCAAACGGACCTTGGTATTCTTCGGTCCCCGGATCTGCTGGACAACTTTGTCCAGCTTTTCATCGACTACATCCACGAAGTCGCCTTCCGCTTGGGCAACGGCCACAATTTTGTCATTCACCTTGATCTGTTTGGATTTTTCCGCGGGACTGCCCGGAACGACGTTTCGGATCACCGTGTACCCATCCTCGCTTTGCAGGGTTGCGCCGATGCCAAAGAGAGAAAGGCTCATGCTGATTGAAAAATTCTCGGTCGCCGCCCGTCCAAAATAGTCGCTGTGGGGATCATAAGCCTTCGCGAGCGAGTCGAGGTAAAGCTGGAGGACCTCATCGCTGTCGTACTGCTTCAGCGTCCGGAGCGTCCGATTGTAACGGCGGGTGAGTGTCTTGACGATGTCGTCATAACGATCGCGCTCGAGACGGGTTTCGATTTGTTTGAGGATGTCGGCGAAGGCGTCACCCGCGCGGAGTCGATCCGCGCTGAACCGGGCGAGGTCCCGGGCTTTCTCGAGGCTCATCTTGTTGGTAAGCGCGGTGACAAATTGCGGCGGTCGGTCGGTCTTTCCATTGAGCGGCAGTGTCAGGGAGTCGGGGCTCGCGGCCAGAAGGTTGCTGCGCACCGTCTGGAGCACTGAAGACAGCGATGCGAGGTTCAGTTTTTCCGACAGCACTTCGAATCGGAGCCTGTCCCGCCAAACCTTCTTCAAATCGTCTTCCGATACCGCGCGGGGCTCATCACGTCGATTGACGGGGTAGCGGTCTTCGGAATCGAACGTGAAACGATCTCTGCGGAGAGTCTGCATCGCGTAGGCGTACTGCTGATCGAACCGTTCGAGAAAACGGTTGAACATTTCGTAAGCCGGGCGGATGTCAGCCGGTGCCCGGAGGTTCGCCGGGCGGGTGAGCTCATCGAGCGTTGTTCGGTATTTCTCGAACCGGGCGGCGTCCGCGGCGGTGAAGTAAATCCGCTGGGGGTCGAGCGCATCCAGATAGCGCTCGTAAAACTTTGCGGACATTGCGTCATTGAGTGGATGTTGGGAAAAATGGGAACGCTCGAGCAACTGCGACACGATTCGGGCGATGAACCCGCCTTCAGCGGAAGGCCCGAGGATGAGCGAGTTGGTGTATTTCCCAGTCAGTGGAGCAACTTCGTTGGTGACCGAGTCCGGAGCAATACGCGGAGAGACCAGCGGTGCGGGCTCGTCGGCGAGGGCTGCCATCAGGCCGCAGATCGCAGCGAACAGGAGCGGGAATTTCATTTCGGAAACAATATGCACGAGCGGTCGGACCCCGCCAGTCTGCTTTTTGTTCAGTGACAGGGCATCGGATCCCTTCCAATTCAAGAAGGAGGCCCCTGTGAGTGCTGAAAAACCTGGCGTATGACCTCCTCGATGGGGACCTCTTCGACCGCAAAATCCAATACCGGAAATCCGTCCAGCAACCCTTTGCAAACCGGGATGACCCGTTCCCGCTTTACCTTCAGCTTTAACGTCGTAGCGTCATGGACGAGCACCTCCCCATACGCGGTGGGATCGGTTGTTTCCCGCACGGCAACGGGATCCAAGTGGAGGGTGACGATCTTGAAGTCGGCGAAGCGGTCGAGAATCGCGGCCAACTTGCCATCGAAGGAAATAATCCCCCGGTCGATGATGATGACCCGCTCGCACAACTCCTGGATATCCGCCATATAGTGACTCGTGAGCAGAATGGTGGTGCGACGCAGGAGGTTGTGCTGTCGAAGGAAATCACGCACGACGCGGGCCGAGACCACATCGAGACCAATCGTCGGTTCATCCAGGAAAAGGACCCGTGGCTGATGCAACAAAGCGGCGATCAGTTCGCATTTCATTCGTTCTCCGAGCGAGAGTTCGCGGACGGGCGTCCCGAGTTTGTCGCCAATTTGAAGAAGCGCGGCCAGGTCGCCAACCGTCTGGGTGAACACGGACGGGGTGATGCCATAGATTTTGGCATTGAGTTCGAGAGAATCCCGGGCGGGCAGGTCCCACCAAAGCTGGTTCTTCTGACCGAGGAGGAGGGCGAATTGGCGGCGATAACCGTCCTTTCGCTCCCAGGGTGTAAATCCGAGGACGCGCGCGGAGCCCCGGGTGGGGTGGAGGAGGCCGGCCAGCATTTTCAGGGTGGTGGTCTTCCCTGCCCCATTGGGCCCGAGGAAGCCGACGAATTCGCCCTCCTCGATCCGAAAGGAAATGTCACGCACCGCGAAGGATTCCTCGTACTGGCGTGCAAGCAAGCCCCTCAGGGCTCCCCGCAAGCCCGGTTCCTTTTTCCAGGTCCGGAACGAACGGGTTAGGCCGTCCACTTCGATCAGTGCCATAAGAAAAGGAGAGCGACGGGCCGGAGGCGGATCATCCGGCGTTTCCACTACAGAACCCGGAGAGCGACGGCGAGCAGAAACGAAAAGCTTTCCCTTCAGTCAGCGGGGCGATTCCCCCATAGTCGCTGCATGTTCATCGGAACGATACTGGCCGAAGTTGCAACCAATGCGACGGTTGTCGGGGCCACGGGCAGTCAGCCTGGGTTTTTCGGCCAGCTTGGGCCGATGCTCTGGCCCTTGTTGATCATGAGCGCGACGGGTTTGATGGTGATCACCGAGCGCTTGCTGTTTTTTCACCAGGTTCAGATCAATTCAGTCGAGTTCCTGAGCGGTGTGCGCAATGTCTTGAAGAGCGGCAACCCCGTGGAAGCGATCGCCATCTGTGATGCAACGCCGGGGCCCGTCGCACGCCTGATGAAGGCGGCTATTCTCAACCGGGACGCCGGGCGGGAGCGTGTTCAGGAAGCGGTCGAAGAAGTGGGCCTCGTGGAAGTACCCAAGCTCGAAGCCCGCCTGAGTGTGCTGGCCACTCTGGCGCAAATCGCACCGTTATGCGGACTGCTGGGCACGCTGCTGGGGTTGGGTAGCGTTTATCGTAGCTTGCAAGCAACCCAAGGGCATTCAGCTCCGGCTGACCTTTTTCACGGGGTGGGCGAATCCTTGCATGCCGCCGGGACGGGCATGGCGATCGCGATCATTTCCTATGCCGCCTACAACTACCTCGTGAGCCGGGTCAATGCCATCGTATTGGATATGGAACGAGCGTCGAGCGAGGCCTTGCGGATGACCTCGGGCGACGCGGTGCGCCGCGACTGATATGCCCCTGAAATTCCAACGGACGACCCGAATTTTCCGAGGGCAGCTGGACGTTGCCCCGCTGTTTTGCGTCCTGTTCCCCTTGGCGTTCTTCACGGTGTTTCATCACCTGCTGGTTCTTCCCGCCGGCACCCGGCTAACCCTGACCGCAACCACCAACCTACCCGTGGCACTTTCGCCCGGAGAACCCTTCGAAATTCTTTCCATCGACAACCACGAACGATTGTTCTTCGAGAACCAGCCCATCGAGCCAGCCATTCTGCTCGAACGCCTTCGGGGGATCGCTTCGGGCCCTCGGCGCGTTCGCACGGTCGTGCTGGAGACCGACGCGGCGGTCCGCCAGGGACGGGTCCAGGAGGTCGTTTCGCTTGTCCGCGCAGCGGGCGTCGAGTTCATTGTTTTCAGCGCCGGCGCTCCCACGCCCGTCCGCCGATGACGGATCCCGCTTGTTTTCTCCCATTCTCCCATGAATCCCGCCGAAACGAATGGATGGAACCGCTCGCAACGGCTTACTTTGGGTGTTTTACTGTTCCTGGGTCATTTGGCCATCATGCGCTGGTGGGTGAAGGCCCCCCCGATACCGCCGGCGTTGGGCGCCGTTATGCCCGTGGGTCGCTGGGTCGACGGAGGGCTGTCCGGCCTGGCGATTCGGTCCATTCATCCCAGGATCGTTGGACTGGATGGTGATTGGGGGTTCTCCGCGGCGGCCCGACAGATTCTCCCACGAACGGCCTATGAATCGCCCGAGCGAAAAGTTTCCGCGCCTCCGAGTCTTTCCGCAACGACTGCCGGGCTCGGCCAAACGTCCACGGGTCCGCTCGTCCGGCGGGAGATTCCAGAACCGGCGGTCGCCCTGCTGGATGAGCCATCCGTTCCAAGGACTCCCATTCCATCCCAGTCGGTGATCGAGCTCAGTGGTGAATTCAGTTCACGCGCGTGGCAACGACCCCCGATCGTGGCTCCGTGGATCCGAAGGGAGGTTCCCGGACCGGTGCTGCTGCAGGTCGCGATTTCTCCGGCTGGATATATCGTGCTGGTATCCGTGCAGGAAAGTAGCGGTTTTCCCGACGCAGACCGAGAGGCCGTGCTGGGAGTGCGCAAGGCCCGCCTCCAACCGGAGATGGAAGCCGACAAGGATCTTTCAGGATCTGCGGACCGCCTGCGCTGGGGGTCGATCCGGGTTCGCTGGTCGATTGGGCCACTGCCGCCGGCGACACGCTAACACCGATGCCTCTCGAACAAGTCATCTTCATATACGTCTTCGGGCTGCTCGGGGCACTCGCTCTGCTTGCTCTCTGGAACGAACATCGCCGCCGTGGCTTTGAGACCCTAAACAACGATGACAAAGTGTTCCGCTGCGACCGGTGCGGCATGGTCTATACCGACGACTCGGACGTTGACCGCTCACGGTGCCCGCAATGCGGTCGCACCAACGATCCGTTCGAGTACTGAACTCTGCGGTGCGAACCATTTACTCGGCCCGTCTTTTGCCGTCGGAAAAGGGGTGGACAACAGCACCCGGCTTCAGCGCCCGTTTGAAAATTCAAAGAGGCTCTTACGTCACTGCGCTGGGAACTTCGGCGAGTGCCAGCCCGACGTCCCAGTCTTTCCAAACCGGCTCACAACCAAGGCAGCGGATGACTTCCGCAAATTCCGCCGGCGACCGCTCGTCGGCGATTTCGAATTGCCCAGTCGCCTGGGTCGTCCTTGCCGTACCCGCCCACTCGCTGGAACCCGGTGCCAGATCTATGATGCGGCCGCGAACCGTCTGGTGAACATGATTTCGTCCAGCCCCCGTGTAGCCCCCGGGCTCGGTATGGCTCCCCGCACTCGCGTGGGTGATTCCCAGCGGAAGAAGGCCATCCCGAAGTGGGGCGGGCTCCCGTGTCGAAAGCACCAAGCCGACATCCGGTAGCAACAGGCGGAACGCCGCGACCATCTGGACCAATTCGCGATCGCGAACCGTGGTCAGGGGCTGGAATTCACCGGCGCACGGACGCAAGCGTGGCAGGGAAACGGTGATCTGGGCTTTCCAGCAGTGCTTCAGCAGATACATGGCATGGGCCGCTACCGCAAGTGCCTCCGATCGCCAATCCGCCAATCCGAAAAGGGCGGCGATTCCGAGGCGGCGGAATCCGGCAGCATAGGCCCGCTCCGGACATTCGAGCCGCCATTCGAAATTTCGCTTCGGCCCCGCCGTGTGCAGTCGCTCGTACACGCTGCGATCGTAGGTCTCCTGGTAGACCACCAAACCCTCGGCACCCGCCGCCACCAGCGGTTCATACTCGGGCGTCTCCATAGGCCCCACCTCCAGGGAGATTGACGGAATGAACGTATGCAGCGCCCGAACACAATCGGCCAGATAGCCCTGCGCCACAAAACGGGGGTGCTCCCCCGCCACTAGCAGCAGGTTTCGAAACCCTTGATCCGCCAGCGAGCGCGCCTCCCGAACGACCTCCGGCACGGTGAGCGTGACGCGCAGAATCGGATTGTCCCGCGAGAAGCCACAATACGCGCAATTGTTGATGCATTCATTGGAAACGTAGAGGGGCGCGAAAAGGCGGATCACCCGGCCGAACCTCTGTCGTGTGCGCTGCTGGGATTGCACGCACAATTCCTCCAACTGCGAACCCGCAGCGGGCGACAGCAAGGTTGCAAAATCTTCCAGAGTCAGTGCATCGCGATTTCGAGATCGCGTTACGGCCGCGCCATCCGCGGTCGCCGCACGTCGACCGAGGGCGGCGAGGGGTAAATCGTGAAACGCCGATACGAAACTCATGAGTGGCAGCGTACACACGCCGGGAAAAACGGCAAAAGTTTGGCAATCCCCGAGAAGTGACTATCGTCCCCCCCGACAATGATTCCAGTCCCCGCACAAACGCTCCTGAACCAGCTGCACTGGCGCTACGCGACCAAGCGGTTTGACGCCAACCGTAAGATCCCGGCAGAAACCTGGAAAATACTCGAAGAAGCGCTCGTTCTTTCCCCGTCGAGCTTTGGCCTGCAACCCTGGAAATTTGTGGTGATTACCCGTCCCGAGACGAAACAGGCGTTGGTACCGCATTCCTGGACACAATCCCAGCCCGCCGATTGTTCCCACCACGTCGTCTTCACCGTCCGTCGGGGCCTTGGCGCCGAGGACGTAGAGCGTTTCATTCAGCGAACGATGGCGGTGCGGGGCGCAACCCGCGAGTCGCTCACGCCCTATCAGAATATCATGCTCGGAAGTCTCGATCAGGCGGCCAAGGCCGGCCACCTGGATTCCTGGCAGACCCATCAGGTGTATATCGCGTTGGGACAATTCATGACCAGCGCCGCTATGATGGGAATTGACACATGCCCGATGGAAGGGATCGTACCGGCCCGGTATGACGAAGTGTTGGGTCTAACCGGCACCGGCTATGCCACCGTCGTCGCTTGCGCGGCTGGGTATCGTTCGCCGGACGACAAATATGCCATGCTGCCCAAAGTGCGTTTCCCCATCTCTGAAGTCATCCGACACATATGAAAGCGGCTATCTTGCAAGGAGTGAACGAACTTGCGCTGGATGAAGTGGGCCGTCCCACCCCCGGGCAGGGCGAGGCGCTGATCCGCCTCCGGGCGGCGGCGCTCAATCATCGGGATGTCTGGATCAAGTCCGGTCAATATGCGGGGCTGCGATTCCCAATTATTCTCGGATCGGACGGTGCCGGAACGGTGGTCGAGGTCGGCCACGGCGTGGATGGAGCTTGGGTCGACCGCGATGTGATCATCAACCCCGGCTTCGATTGGGGGCACAGCGAGGGGGCGCAGGAACCACGATTCACAATATTGGGATTGCCGAAGGACGGCACGCTGGCGGAATTTATCCACGTTCCCGTGGGGCAATTGACGGCCAAGCCAGCCCACCTGTCGTGGGAGGAAGCCGCTGCGTTGCCGTTGGCTGGATTGACCGCCTATCGGGCGCTGTTCTCCCGGGCGGGCTTGAAAGCTCACGAGAAGGTCTTGATCACCGGCATCGGGGCGGGTACGGCTCTTTTCGCCCTGCAATTTGCGGAAAAAATCGGTGCGGTACCCTGCGTCACATCTAGTTCACCCGCTAAAATTGAACGCGCTCGGGCTCTCGGAGCCCGGTCCGGAGCCGTCTATGCTGAAGCCGGTTGGGCCGCCGAGTTTGGTCGGCATCACGGTCCGTTCGACGTGGTGTTCGACAGTGCCGGCGGTGCAGGAATCAATGACCTGTTGGACTTGATCATCCCGGGAGGACGCCTGGTATTCTGCGGTGCGACTCGCGGAAACCCTCCGGATCTTGCGTGGCGAAAACTCTTCTGGCGTCAGATTTCATTGCTTGGCACCACCATGGGAAGTCCGGCTGACTTTGCGGCGATGACGGATTTCGTCTTGCGCCATGCGATCCGCCCCGTAATCAGCGAGGTCTTTCCGCTGGACCGCGTGGCGGATGCGTTCGCCTGTCTGGAAAAGGGTCGCCAGTTCGGCAAAGTGGTCGTGCGAATGGCCTGAGCGCTGGTTCCCGGTCAGTTCCGGTCCGGTGTCACGGAGCCACGACTCGGAAAAAACCAGGCGACTCGCCAATAGGAACAACGATCCGTGCTGTCGTGGGCGTGGCGGATTTGGGGATCTCTTCCCCGCGCGTCCATCCGGCCACTCCGGCCGCTCCGAGTGAATCGCGTGTTTCCAGGAAATAGGTAACCCCTGCGGCTTGTAGAAACGTGATTCGGATCGATCCGGGCTCAGCCAACATCACGTGCACAACGGGCGGCGCCACCGGTTGCCCGGAAGCGGAAACCGCGACCCAGTTCGTTGCGGCATCGCCATAGCCCACTGTTTTCCGCTCGAGCCGGAACGGTTGGCCATTGGCGAGAACGGGCCACGGGTCAGAGTCGTCGTAATGAATTTCTTCAACGAGAATGTACGGCACCAAACCCGCATCGGGATGCGGCGGTAGTTGGGGTGGGTCCGGCTTGTACAAAGCGATTCGTTCGCCGGAATTGCTCAATTGATTGGTCCAAGGGCCATACACGAGGGCGGACGCAGGAAGACCGTGTTTCAGACGAAACGTTCCGGGATCTGTCGCGCAGACGATGACCGTCGCGTTGGCTGTGAGGGACACGCCTGCGGGGAAGTCGAAATCCACGCCATCGCGGATGCGCCAAGTATTGCTCGGATTCAACGGATCGAAGAGCGAAACCGGGGCTGCCGTGATGTTCAGCAGCTCAACGTATTCGAAATCATTCGATGCGGGCTGGTATTGAATGACACGGAATACCACCGGGCCGACTCGGGGAAGACCATTGGGGGCCCCGGGCGCTTTCCGGAACTCGGCCAGAAGCAACGGAGAAGAATCTTTGCGAACCGGAGTGCCGAGACCCAAATCGGCGAGAGTTACCAGAGGACCCGTCCCGTTCGGAGAGCGCCCGAAACTGACCCCGTTTTCGCTGGGTCCAAAACTCGTGGCATCGATCCAGTGCAATAGTTTTCCCGAACTGTCGGTCGAAATGAGAACCGCCTCGTCCCCGTTGGCAGAATTAAACGTGAAGCGATCGGAATCACCCGCGCGGTTGAAGTCTTTCTCAAAGAATACGCGATACCCACCCGGACTGATATGCGTGCCGTTGGGGATGCGATACTTGGCCGGATTCGCCCGGTTGTTGGAGAGATACCAGCCGGAGAGGTCCACGGTCTGAGTACCCGGGTTATAAAGCTCAATCGCGTCCTCGAGCGGGGGATCGGTGTGGGCCAGGATTTCATTAATTACAACCGGACGGGAGGGCCCGACACCGGCAATTCCGGGGGACCCATTGTATTCCGTGCTGGATCGCCAGTTTGCCGGGTCGCTTAGCTTTCCGTTGGGGTCCACACATTCCAGGCTGCTACCCAGACCGTTCGCCCGGGATGGCCAATCCCCGGAGCTGTCGTATTTGAACTGAAACAGAATTTCGCCCGTTGCGGAAACCAAGGTGATTTGTTCTCCCTGATCGTCGAGCTTGCCCTTGAACTTCGAGGCCGCCAGCGGAACCCCGTTGCCGTACCGGCTCGCAAACGAAGTGCGATCCGAGCAAATGACGAGGCGCGCTCCGGGCTGCAACGTGGTTGCAGTGTCGAACCGGTAATCGATGCCATTGGTGAATTGAGCACCGGTCAGCACCACCGCGTCGGCCCCAAGATTGATCAACTCGATGAATTCGAAGTCCGAACCGTCCAACGGGGCGTAGTTCAGTTCCGACACCGATACGGTGCGGGCTTCCGCAGGCACCACGCCCAGCCCGAGCAGCAGGAGCAACAACCAATGCATGCCATTAACGTTGCGGACGTTGGGTCCCACCGCAAGGCCGCAACCTCAAGGGTCGCAACATGCCGTAAGAGCTTTGTTTTCCATCGGACTCCCCGGTACGCTCCACCCCCGATGATTTCGCCAAATCGTGAAGAGTTCGTGCGCCTGGCCACCCAGGGAAATTGTATCCCGGTGACCCGCGCGCTCCTGGCTGATTTTGAAACACCGCTCTCCGCCTACCTGAAAATGCGCGGAACCGGCGAGGCATTCCTCTTCGAATCGGTCGAGGGTGGGGAACACCTGGGCCGGTACTCGTTTTTGGGATGCAATCCCCGCACGGTGATCCGGCAAATCGGGAGTTCGATCGAGGTGATACAAAATGGGCGGGTGATCGAACGGTATTACGTGTCGCCCCTCCCCCAGGCCGCCGACGCCAACGCTGTCCCCGACGGCCTTGTGGTTCTGGAAAAAATCATGGCCCAGTACAAGCCGGTGCCGCTGCCCGGACTGCCCCGATTTTCAGGCGGTGCGGTTGGCTTCCTCGGTTACGAATTCATTCACGACGTGGAACCC
Source organism: Akkermansia muciniphila (assembly GCA_945900455.1). Taxonomy (GTDB): domain Bacteria; phylum Verrucomicrobiota; class Verrucomicrobiia; order Limisphaerales; family UBA9464; genus SIBK01. The sequence continues at coordinate 21,972 of CAMDJH010000022.1, read as the reverse complement.
GTCGTTCCGCGACCGGCCCAGGACGAACTTAAAACGCCAACCCTCTATTACCTGATCGCCGATCAATTGCTGATCTTTGACCGCGTGGCGCAAACCATGACGATCGTGGTGAATGCCATTCTCGAATCCGGCGCGAGTCCGGAGGAGTCCTACGAAGACGCCGTGGGCGAAATCGACCGGATCACCGAACTCCTGAAACAACCCTTTGAATACGATCCGGTGTCCCTCCCCGCCAACGGCTCCGAGGTCCCCTTTGTTTCGAACACGACCCGCGAGCAGTTTACGGCGAACGTCCAAAGGGCCAGCCAATACATCCGGTCGGGCGACATCATCCAGGTCGTCGGTTCCCAACGTTTTAGTGCGCCGGTGAAAGCCTCGCCACTGGATGTCTACCGGGCGGTCCGCTCGATTAACCCCTCCCCGTATATGTTTCTCCTCGAATTGGACGGCTTCGCCCTCGTCGGAGCGTCGCCCGAATTGCACGTCCGCTGCGACAACCGGCACGTTGAGATTCGCCCCATCGCCGGCACCCGCCCCCGGGGTGCCACTCCGGAACAGGACAGAGCCCTCGAACAGGACCTCCTCGCGGATCCCAAGGAACGCGCCGAACATGTGATGCTCGTCGACCTCGCTCGGAATGACATCGGACGCGTCTGCGACTTCGGGAGTGTCGTCGTCAAGGAGCTCATGCTCGTCGAACGGTATAGCCACGTGATGCACATCGTCTCCCAGGTCGAAGGCCGCCTGCAGGAAGGACGAACCGCCTTTGATCTGATGCGGACAACCTTTCCCGCCGGGACCCTGAGCGGTGCACCGAAGATCCGGGCGATGCAGATCATTTCTGAAATGGAAGGCACCACCCGGGGGCCGTACGGCGGATGCGTCGGCTATTTTGCCTTTAATGGAAACGCGGACCATTGCATCACAATCCGGACCGCCTTGATGAAGAATGGCCGTGCCTATGTTCAGGCAGGCGGGGGTTGGGTCAACGATTCGACGCCGGAGGGCGAATTTGAAGAGACGGTCAATAAATCGAAAGCGATGCGCAAAGCCATCGCGCTGGCGGAGCGTTTCGGAGAGGCGGAACCCCTTTCGTAGTGCTAGCACTTTCGACCGCTCCCCGGTATTCGGTACACTATGAATTCCCATTTTCTCGCCTGCGACCTCGGAGCCGAAAGCGGACGTCTCATGCTCGGCTCCCTCGTCGACGGGCACCTTACCTTGGAGGAAATCCATCGCTGGCCCAATCCACCGGTCAAATCAGGGGACTCGCTGCACTGGGATTTCGAGGGCCTCCTCATGGAACTGGCGGTCGGTCTGGGCAAGGCCGGTGCCATGCGTCTCGCATTGGACGCCATCAGCACCGATAGCTGGGGCGTGGATTATGTTCTCTTCGATTCCCAACACCGCCTCCGGCCGCCGGTGTTTCACTACCGCGACCCGCGCTCCAGCCAGGGCGTCGAGCGGGTGCACTCACAGATTGCGCAGGAAGCAGTGTTTGCCGAGACGGGCATTCAGTTCATGCCCTTTAATACACTGTTCCAGCTGGCGGCAGAGGCACCGGGAAGATTGGTATCGGGCACGAAGCTGCTGCCGATCGCAGACGCTTTTAATCACTGGCTCAGCGGTGTAAGCCGTGCCGAGGTGTCCATCGCCAGCACGACGCAGCTATACAATCCCGTCACTCAAAATTGGTCCGCCCGGCTGACGATGGACGTCCTCGGACTTCCGGCCGACGCGCTCCCACCGCTGGTGCCGTCCGGGACTGTTCTCGGTCCACTTCGACCCGAGCTCGCCGCCGCCTCAGGCTTAACAGGTATGCAGGTAATCGCCTCGTGTTCCCATGACACCGGTGCAGCCGTCGTGGCCGTGCCCGCCTCCGGCAGCGGAGGGGGCGCAACACCCGAATGGGCCTACCTAAGTTCCGGCACGTGGTCGTTACTTGGGGCCGAGATGGGTGCACCGCTCGTCACGGAGGCGTGCCGGAACGCCAATTTCACCAACGAAATCGGCTACGGAAACTCCGTCCGCCTCTTGAAAAACATCGTTGGGCTTTGGTTGATACAGGAGTGTCGCCGCGAATGGGCGTCCGCCGGACAGGAGTATTCCTATGCGCAGCTTGCCGAGTTCGCTGTCGGCGGGGAACCGTTCCGTTCCGTGGTGGACGCAACCGATCCTCGGTTCGTCACCCCGGGCGGAATGATCGGGCGAATTGCTGATTTTTGCCGCGAGAGCGATCAGCCAATCCCTCGCAATCCGGCTGAGTTTATCCGCTGCTGCCTGGAAAGTCTCGCCCTGGCATACGCCGTCAATTTGAGAAGTCTCGAAGAATTACTCGGCACGCGGTTTCGGAGGCTCCACATCGTCGGCGGTGGCAGCCGCAATGCGCTGCTCAATCAGATGACGGCGGACGCCTGTCGCGTATCGGTCATGGCAGGACCGATCGAGGCGACCGCGGCCGGCAATGTACTGGTTCAGGCGATGGCGCTCGGGCGGATTCGATCCCTTGCCGAAGCCCGCGAGATCATCGCCCGTTCTTTCGACTGCCAAATTTACAGTCCGCAGAGCGATTTGAATGGCTCGTGGGAAAATGCCCGCCGTCGGTTGGAGAGTCGCGAGAGATCGAGGCCCCGTTCCGCCTCAGCGACGGGCCGTTCCGGTGCGACATCCACCTCCCAGTAAACCGAGCGAATGTTCAGAACAATCTGTGCGTGAACGTGCTGCGCGCCTACCGGCCGCTCGATTTATAAAACATTTTCAAGCACAACCGCGCCAGCCAGTTCGGGAAGAGTCGCCGTCCCGTCCTTTCTGCGCAACGGCGTAGAATGCCACGCAAGAACGCGACGGAGCGGAACCGGCGATGGCTCGGTTCGCTATACACAATCCGCAGCATTGGCCAGCCGAATGAGCCAAGAATGCCGCTCTGGGCTATGAAAGGGGCAACATCAGCGCACATCGGCGATTCCAGATTTTCCAGAAGCCGCAACATCGCATCACGCCGCATTCCCTCCGATTCGACCGAGTTGTAGTAGGACGTGGCGTACAAATAATACGTCGATAGCACTTCCGGCACGTGAACTATACCATAACGGAATCCGACTACATACCCTCCGTACCAATCCGAAAACCAGCGCAGATCGGCCTGCCAACCTCCGGCCTCAACGAGAGCCGATTTTCTGAACACCGCATTTTGATTACAAATCGCCAGTCGGTCGTTCTGTCCGAGTGCGACCATATCCTGCGGGGTCAAATAACATTCCTCACGAGGCATTTTGCCTCCCACATACCAATTCAGCCCCTTCGATTCGTCTCGCCATTCGCAGACGCCGCTAACCAAACCGGCCTGAGGGTATTTGTGCAACATTCGAATCGCCGATGAAAATATTCCCGGGCGCACCTCATCGTCAGCGGCTGTAAATAGCAAATAATCTCCGGATGCTAGCGCCATGCCGCGGTTTATGGTCGCGTTAACACCCAAGTTTACCTCATTTTCGTATACGCGGATGATGGAATTCCTGTGAGCGTACTCCCGCAACACCGCAAGGCTGTGATCGGTGGATGCATCATCGACAATGATGATTTCGTGAGGTGGAACGGATTGATTGAGCAGTGCATTCAAGCACCGCGCTAGATATTGCCCGTGGTTGTAATTGGGCACGACGACGGAAATGCGGGGTTCACTCATGAACGTTTAACGAAGGGGTCATTTGCCACCATAGAGGACTGCTAGCACGAGTCGCTTTAACGGGGTAGGGAGAATTTTCTTGCCGGTCAGTTCGATGCGGCGGCGCAGGGCAATGAGCCGCAGCCAGGGTGTGAGGAACAGGCGGTGTTCCGGTTGCCGTTTCAGGAGCTTCACAATGTCTGAGCCAAAAACACCCAGGATCGCACTATCGCGCACGAGTCCCGCAATGTCCGCATACGCCGGTGAACTCAGATATTCCAGGATGCGCAACAGCACTCGCTCGTGCTCCAAGGCATCGCGTCCACCGTAATAGGAGGTCGCGTGCATGTTGACCTGAGAGAATGGCTCCGGGTGATAGAGGATTCCGTGCCGGAAGGCGGCGGAGTAGCATAGGAACCAATCGGAATGCCAGCGCAGGTCTTCAATGAACTGGCCGCTAGTTGCCATGGGCTCTCGTCGGAAAATCGCCGAATGCGCGACGATCAGCAGCTTCCGCTGCCGTCCCAGCCGGACAAGATCCCTCGGGGAGAGGTATTCGGGCTGGGCGGCCATGTCCGCCGCCATCATCCAGCGCAAGCCCGAAGCCTCATCGCACCATTCGCTTGCTGTGCAACTCAATGCCGCATCCGGTCGTCGCGCCCAGAGCTTCATCGAAGCTTCGATGAACCCCGGCCGCACTTCATCATCCGCGCTGGGAAAAAAAATCAAATCGCCGGTCGAAACCTGAATCCCGCGGTTGACCGTTGGCAACACTCCGCGGTTCCGCTCGCTGCGCACCACTTTCAAATGCGGATGCCGGCGCGCGAGCGCATCTAAAATTTCCAAGCTGTTGTCGGACGAAGCGTCATCCACGACAATGATCTCATCCGGCTGGATGGATTGCGCGAGCAAGGCGCCGATCGACCTAGACAGGAAACGACCATGGTTATAATTCGGCATCACTGCGGAGAGCCGCGGCCGTTGCCCGGTAATTTGAATCCTGGTTTGCGACATGATCCCTTTCGAATCGGAATCCCGTTCAGGTGGTACTCGATCGATTTTTCGCCCAGCGAATCGCGGGCACCTCAACAAAATGATAAAGAACGGAGGCCGTTCCAACGGTGGCAAGCGAGAGCCTCACGTACCCCCTCCAAGATGTGAGCTTTGACCGAATGGCGTTCTTATTCGAAGTAAATGAACGAGTGATCGCCGGTAAAACCGCATTGTTTAAACCACCAATCCCATCCCTCGGGGCTATTGAACGCCTCGCACGTCAACTGCCAGTAAAGCAAGTTTACCTTTTCCTCTTCCGTTCGGTACGATTCGACACAGAGGTATCGGTGCTTCCGCCCCACTCGTTGCATCTCTCGCAGCGCCTTGTCGAGATCGTAGCACGGCAGGTTGTGCAGCGTGTTGATCGAATAGACAAAATCGAAGCTCTGGTCGGGAAATGGGAGACGATTGGCATTGCCAACCTGTAGGAACGGACGCACCTCCTCTTTGGAATTTTCAATGGCGTAAGCCGAGATATCGATTCCGCACACGTCGACACCAGGCACTTCACAGTGCAGGTCGTGAAGCAGGAACCCTTTGCCACAGCCAATGTCCAGAATCCGGTCACCCGCCTTGAGCCCATAGTGTTTAGCCATGGCCGCGGCCACGACACGCCACCGACCGTCGTAGCGCATCCCGCCGTACCCGAATTTTCTGTCGCCGTCCCAATAGTCTTTGCCCCATTTTTTCGCAACGGCCGCCGCCTCCGCTTTCGGAAATTCGTTGACCCGGGCGAGGTAGTCGCGTTCCACCTTCTTGTGTAACCCGGAGATGAAATCAATATGCGCCATTCTGTCCCAATTGGAGGGCCGTTTCTAGGCTACCCGTCCGAGAAGATCAAACGCTTTCGCGAGGCCCTGCCGCGCTTTCAGAAGTTGAAGGCGTTTTCGATCCGACGGCGCCCCTCCCGCAGCGAAACGCCGCCGGGCGGATTCCGTCCGAATGAACTCATTGAGAATGATACAGCACCACTTGACTTGATACGCCGGCAACAATCTCACCGCCCTCGAAGGCAGGTCATCGGCGGCTCCAAACAGCTTGTCCAGCGGATGGACGACGGCGTCCCAGTGCCGAAGGTTGACGGGCAGCTCCGGTTGACAGAAGAAATCGCAAACAAGCTTGGCCGGATCGTCCCAACCGGAATACTCAAAATCAATGAAGCGCAACCGGGCGTCGGGCGCGAGCACCGCATTGTGAAACCCAAAATCGGACGGTGAAAGGCACCGAAGATCGCTCGGAAGAGCGAGGTCCAGGCCAGGGCCGAACGAGCCCGCGATCTCCGGCCGAATACGATTCCAAAATGGGGTCAGTTCCGCTCGAACAAATTCCAGGGCTTCCGCGTCGAGATCCGTTTCGGGAATAATTCCTTCCAGGCGCGCAACGCGGCGATCCACGGTTGCAAGATGTTCGCCCGCACTGAAGCAAGCCTCCGAAGCGGGAAGAAGCGCCTGCGCGACGGGATCCGACCGGCGCTCGTTGATTTCCCGCACGAACTCCACCGCTTCATCGATCCGATTTCCATTCACTTCCTCCGGTCTAAGCTTCCGGCCGGGAACGAGACTTAAGAGTCCCCAACCGTTCTCCTCGGACCAGCCGAGAGGTTGTGGGGTTCGGCGAACACCGAGCCGCCAAAGGAATTCTAAAAACCCACGCTCCGCACCCAAACGGTCACGCGGATCACTTCCGCTGCGAAAGTAGCTCTTCAGCACGCACACTCCTCCCGCGTGCTGGACCTTAAAGACGCGATTATTGCCGCCTTCCAACAACGGGGTCAGTTTAACTCCCACATCCATACCGCAACGTCTGAGGAACGGTAGAAATCGTTCGATTTCCGTCGAAGAAATCCCCACTACGGGAGGTACGTCTTCGAAAAATTCAGCAATTTGCGCCCACGATTCCAGACGGATGAATGTGCCTTGTTTTTCGTGGTGCCGATTCGGATCGAAAAGAATCCGACGCGTCCCGGGGGGAAATGCCGAGGCGGCGAGGAACTCCGGGAGATCATCAATAAAGTGTGTGCATTGCTGTTGACCAATCCGTTCGAGCTTGGCGTCGGCCGTGAGTTCGAGAAACACCTGACTACGGGGGAGCCCGATTCGCTCAGGATCAAAAAAGCCGTGGAGATCGAGCCAGCCCATTGCGGCGGCGTGCAAGTCATACTTGGGGCCCCGGAACGGAAATCGAGTTTTGTGGCTGATGATGCAAATTGGGCGGGCAAGGCGAACACACTGGCCAAGAAACTCCAATACTCCAGGGTAGGGCGCCGCTTCCGCCATCCTTGCTCCATAGACATATCCCTGCATCTCGGTCCAGTCGTCCTCACGGCCAATTCTGCGGAGATGGTCCCGAACCTCCGACTTGCTGGTGGGCACACTCGCGGAAATGAGACCCTTCTCGACGCAGACGCGATGGAACAGACCGTCGTAACAGACGATGGTATTGTCGAAGTCGATTCCGAGGCGCATCACGGCAGGCAACCGATCACGAAGCGAGTGATCTGCTTATTCGATCAGCGATTGCTGCCGCCGTGAGGCCGAAATGCGCTCTCGCCTCCTCCTGCTCGCACGTCTCGTGCAGAAACGCATCACCGGTGCCAAAACGCAAATGCGGAGGTCGTGGCGAAGGTAACTCGGCAGCCCATTCGGCAATCGCGCCGCCAAGGCCGCCCAAGACACTGTGCTCCTCGATGGTCGCAACCAATTTGAACCGCGCAAACACAGCCGCCATCAGTTCCGTGTCGACAGGCTTTATCGAGTGAACACTATAAACCGCCGTCGAGACGTTCCGCTGCCCAAGTATATCGGCCGCAAGAATCGCCATCGGAAGAACGGTGCCGGCGGCCAGGAGGCACACGGCATCGCCAGCGCGCATCGGAATGGCTTTGCCGATACGGAATTCAGGCTCTGCGGTGTGAATGACGGGTTCGCCCTTCTTACCCAGCCGGATGTAAACCGGATGGGGATGCCTCAGCGCCGCCTTGACCGCCGCGCGCACCTCCCATTCGTCCGCCGGTGCCAACACGGACATACCGGGAAGCAACCGAAGCATCCCCATCTCTTCGCACGAGTGGTGCGTGGCCCCTAACGAGGCGTAGGCTAGACCTGCACCCGTGCCGACGATCGTCACGGGAACGTCGTGATAACATACATCCACCCGGATTTGCTCCATGCAGCGGTACGTCACGAACGGGGCAATTGTATAGCAAACGGGCCGGAGCCCGTTCATTGCCAAGCCCGCAGCAACACCAATCATGTTGGCTTCCGCGACGCCACAATTGTAAAAACGGCCTGGACACGTCGCCTTGAATTCATCGAACAGACGGTTGCCAATGTCCCCGGAAAGCAGCACAACCCGCGGATCCTGTTCTCCGAGCGAAGTAATTTGTTGAGCAAAAGCGTTTCTCATTCGACGCCCAACTCCTTCCTTGCGGCCGCCACTTCCTCCGCCTTCGGGATTCGATAGTGCCAATTGTTGTCGTCTTCCATAAAGGACACTCCCTTCCCCTTGACGGTGTGGGCGATGATTGCAACCGGCTGGCCAGTCCCGTCGGGCACGCGGGACATTTTGGCCGCAAGCGCCGCGACGTCATGCCCATCCACTTCCGAAGCGCTCCACCCAAACGCCTCCCATTTCCTGACTAGCGGTGCCAGTGACATCACGTCGTTACTGCGTCCGGTGGCCTGCCATTTGTTGTAATCGACAACGACACACAGCCGCTCCAGGCGGCAGGCGGGCGCAAACATCGCCGCCTCCCAAACGGAGCCTTCATTGCATTCGCCGTCGCTCATCACCACAAAAACGCGGTAGTCGCGCTTTTGAATCCGCGCGGCAAGGGCTGCACCTACCCCGACCGGTAATCCGTGCCCGAGTGAACCGGTCGCAAGCTCAACTCCCGGCGCGCAATTGGGAGCGGGCTGTTCGGCCAGCGGACTTCCATGCGTTGCAAAGGTCTCCAGCCACTCCCTGGGAAAGAAGCCTCGTTCCGCGAGGGTTACATAAAGCGCGGAGGCGGCATGGCCCTTGCTCAAGATGAACCGGTCGCGCTGGGGATCCTGCGGTTGCTTTGGGTCAATCTGGACAACGCCCCCAAAGTAGGCCGCAACCAGGATGTCCGTGCAGGACATGGCCGATCCCAAATGCGGTGCCCCGGAACGATGGGACATCTCGATCAACTTATATCGAATCTTCCGGGAGAGCCTCTGCAGCTCTGCGGAGGATATCACAACGGGTTCCGGTAGGGCGCTCATTTATTTCCCGTGCTGAAAATGAATGACGGTGTGAATCGATTCGCCGCAACGCATCCTGGCGATGGCGTCGTTAATCGAAGCAAGATCGCAGCGGTGAGAGACAAAACCCGCCAAGTCAATCCGCCCCGCCTTAATCATCCGAAGGTAGCGCGGTATATCCTCGGCCGGCTTGCTGTCTCCGCCGTGCGAACCTCGCAATACCTTTCCCATGTGCAATGGCAACGTATTGAGTGACAACTTACGATCGTGCGCCATAACCCCAACGCCGATACAGCGGCCCTGGGGACCGGCGAGCTCAAACGCCTTCTCGAGCACACCCGGATTGCCGGTGCCGTCAACGACGACGTCGGCAAACCCCCCATCCAAAACTTGCCGTGCAGCGGGAATCAGCTCGTCTCGGGCGGTATTGATGACATGAGTCGCTCCGTGGCCCTTGGCTGCCGCCAACTTGTGGTCGTGCAGGTCGACCGCTATTACGGGATGCGCCCCCGCAAGCTTGGCTCCCATGACGACACCGAGGCCAATTCCGCCACATCCGATCACGACGACCGATTCGCCAATCTTGACCGTGGCATCATTGTTGATGACGCCAAATCCGGTCGTCAGCGTGTCCGCAAGCAAACAACACGACTCCAGGTCGGTATTCGCCGGCACCGGAGTCAGGCGATTTTCAGAAAGGACGGCGTACTGCTGAAACGTCGTGATGCAACCGGCGTTTACCTTGCGGCCCTGCCAGGTATAGATCGGCCCCCGCGCCTCAATACCCCGCCCCGGCCGCCAATGGCAAACCACCCGGTCGTTCACCTTCACGTGGCGCACCTCAGGGCCGAGCTCGAGGACCGTCGCTCCGGCTTCGTGGCCGAGAAGGTGCGGAAGCCAGCGATCCGGTCCCTTTACTCCGTCGATCTCTCCAATTTGAGACCCGCAGATGCGGGTGGCATGAATCTCCACCAACACCTGCCCGTAGCTCAACGACGGCAGTTCCACCTCATCAATCACCAACGGTTGGCGCTGTTCAATCAGGATGGCAGCAATCGTTTTCACTCGAATTCCGCTAGAGATTAAGCAGAGATTTACCCCCTTGCACCAGTTTCTGCTTCGAAATCGGATGCGCATTTCCGATGATTTTTACGGCTTGAGCGGCCGCAAGTTGCCCCAGGAATGTGCCGAGTGATACCGGCAACCGGCGCACCGCAGCGAGTGCAGCCAATGAATAAAAGGCGTCTCCGGCACCAATCGTGTCCACCAAGTCGTATTCCAACGGAGGGCAAAGGCACGGATCCCTTCCCGCCGCCACGCCGATCGTTGCGGCGGCGCCCCGCGTCAACCATCCAAACGTTGCCTTGAGTTTGCCGCGCAGCGCCTCCAGTTCGACCGGGAAATCGGGAGATCGTTGCCCACAGGAAAGAACCAATTCCTGAACATCCAATGTGAAGGCATCCGCGCGATGATACTGCCGGGTGATGAGGTTAAAGCCATGATTGTTTGAGTTCGTCTGACAATTGAGCGCGAGAAAGGGGGCGGATGCCTGAACAAAATCGCGAATCCGCTCTTGCATGATTCCGTGCCCGAAATCGAGCAGCAGAACGGCGTCGACTCCCCGAATTTCGTGGCGGAGCCGTTCGAGGACTTTTTCCTGCACTTCAGCGGAGGGAACCCGCGCATCCAGATAATTCACGGCGAAGAGCTTGCTCAATTCCTTCCCCTCGGAAACGGGCTCGACAAACCGCTGTTTCACCACGGTGGTGAAGTCGCGATCGCGGACGATTCGGTCGGCTTCGGGGACCACGTGTAATCGCAATTCCTCCTGGGCCCAGGGTTCCGTCCCGCATAAACTCACAAATCGCACGTCATCAACAAATTCTTTGACATGTCGAAACACCGCCAGCGCACCACCACACTGCGTCTCTTCCTCTAAGAAACGTCCGGAGATAATGCGGTTCTTCGAAGTCAGTCCCTGGACGCTCACATACGAATACCGATCGAAAATAATATCTCCGACTACGAGGAGTTTCAATTTGCGAAAGCTCTCAACGGCGTCATGAAACTCCCGCTGATTAAACTGCTTCGCGAGAGAAGCACAGAATTCGCGAACCGGACCGCTCAGATGGTCGAAGAAATGATTTAAGAGCCGGGTGGAGCTATACTTGATCGGCCCGGCATAGCGCAGTTGCCCTCCGATGCGCTCAACCGCTTCACGCTCCGCCTTGAGTCCCCCGGTGAGATCGAAGTCCGGATCCTCGTATTCCTTGCCTTTGCAGTAAATGTCCGGACGGATGCATTCAATGGCCGCGACCGCCCCGGAATGAGGCGACAACACCACGTAGTCAACGCAGGCCAGGGCGGCGAGACTGCGCATCCGCAACTGCTCGTTGAAGTAAGGCCGACCGGGTCCCTTGTGCACGAATGCGTCCGCGGTCAATGTCACCACCAGGACATCCCCGAGGGCGCGGGCCTCCTCAAGATGAAGAATGTGGCCGGGGTGAATCAGGTCGAAGACTCCGTGCGACTGCACGATCCGGGTTCCCGCCTGCCGCAGTGCATCAAGAAAAACGGGTGCCGCGTCGAAGGCGACCACCTTTTCGGCACCGGGAGTGCTGACCCGTGGACTCGGCCGCATAGGATCAAAGCGCACTATCGCGACGTGAATTCGTAGGCTTTCGCGGATCGCGAGACCTTCATGAATTTCATGTTGTAGTACTCCGCGGCGTCCACGTTGGCAAATTCCCCGCTTTCCAGCACCCGACGCAGGTTTGCCACCTCCGCGCGGATGGAACTGACCGGCTTGTAGCCGAGTTCCCGCACGATTTTCGCGGACGAAATATGGTAATCCCGCTTGTCGAGGGTGTCCGTCACCTGGATATCGACACCGAGACTCTTGAGCTCGCTTTGAATGACCTGAGCAATTTCGATGACTTTGAGGTTTTCAAAGCCGAAATTAAACGTCCGCCCGTTGAGCTTCTTCCCATCCACTTCCAGGAGCAGCCCGTATAGGTTGATCATGTCGGTGATCCCGACGTTGGGTCGACGCTGCTGCCCGCCATGCACCGTGATCACTCTTTTCCTCACCGCATCCGCCGTCAACTTGTTTACCGTCAGGTCAAACCGTTGCCGGGGAGAATAACCGCAAATGGTTGCCGGTCGGATATTCACCGTGCAAAACGTCGGTGACGACGCCGCCGTGATAAGCCACTCGGATAGCATTTTATATTTCGAATAAAAAGTGATGGGCTCCGGCTCGAGCGATTCGTCGATATCCGCCACATCGCGAACGCCAAACACACTGCTCGATGAAGCATTAATGAAGCGTTTAACGTCAGCACTCTTCGCCGCTGCCAGCAGCAATCCGACAGCGTCAAAATTGACCTGACGCGTCAGCACCTCGTCGATGTCACCCGTTGGATCATTCGAAATCGCTGCCAGGTGAATGACCGCATCCATTCCGACTACCGCCTGGGCGACCACGTTCGGGTCGCGAATATCACCCACGACGAGTTCGAAGCGCCCCTTCCAGTCTGAGAAGGAATTGTCCTGTTGGAGCGCATCCAATCCGACCGTGGTGTAGAGCATCAAATCCAGAACTCGGACATGATGTCCCAAACGAAGCAGATGCGGCGTTAGTCGGCTGCCGACGTAGCCGAATCCACCCGTAACAAGAATTTTCTGGGGCATATCAAAGTTTGTGAATGTAATCGCACGGGGTTTGTTTGAGAGCATCCAGGTTCTGCTCGATCCATCCAATGGTTTCATCGATTCCCTGATCCAACGGGATCGTGTCCTTCCACGCCAGGGTCTGGCGGGCTTTCGAGCTGTCGAGCAAATAGGCCGCATCCTTGCCAGGACGCTCTCCAACGACCTCGACAACGTCGGAGAATTTCGCTCCGAGTCTCTGGCAAATCCGCTCAACAACTTCGCGGATGGAAATATTTAAAGCGGTGGACAGGTGGTAAACCTCCCCCGGCGGCGCCTGACGAGCGACGCGCAGCGTGCCGTCGGCGACATCCCGAATGTGAATAAAGGATCGCACGGAATGGCCGCCGCCGTGAAGTTGCAGGCGGCGACCGGTCTTTGCAAAAAACACCGTGCGCGGGATGATCCGGTAGAGCTGTTGGCCCGGACCATAGACGTTAGCGGCCCGGGTAAAAACCACGGGGAATTTCCACTGCTTCAGAAACGTCGCCAAATGCAGGTCGCACGCGGCGCGAGACGCCGCATAGGGTGTGCTTGGATTCAACGGCGCCGTCTCCGGAACCAGACCGCTACAGCTGCCGTAAACCTCGGGAGTCGACACATGGACGTACTTCTTCAGAAATGTAAAATGGCGGATTTTGTCATGCAGAAGGACGTTCGCGACCACATTCGTTTGATACCAGTGCTCAGGGTGAAGCCAACTCTCCGCCACCATGCTCTGGGCGGCAAAATTGATGACATACTCGGGACGAAATTCGTCAATGGCTCGGGCAATACGGTTCGTGTCCTTATTCAGGTCCAACTGCTCAAATCGGAATCGACTCAGGTGCCCCACGTCGGTTCTCCATCGGTAGGGAAGATAGCACGGCGCCAGCTCCGGAGAACGGCTTGTGCCGACCACAGCCGCCCCGAGAGACAAGGCGTAGTCAACAAAGCTGGCACCCGAAAAAGAATTGCTGCCGATGACAAAAATGCGCTCGGCCTGAGTAGAGTTGCTCACGAACAGTATTCAACCAGCGACACGACCGACCAATGTGCGGCCGAGTTGAACGGCAACCGTTTCAAAGGCTGGGATTCAAGCAAAGCAAATTCGGTTGTCGCCGCCCATGGTTGGTGTCCGCCCATGCTGCTTATCCCCTTGAGCATCAACCAAACAGTGCTTCCGGAGGCTGGAGTGCGCCCAATTTCCGGCCGGGTTTTGCAATGTTCTCCAGTTGGCCGTCCCGCCAAAGACGATGCCGGTAGAGAGTCGCAAAGCTATAGCCCGGGGCCGCCTCTCCCTGCCCTCCGACCAATTCGCTGCCGCGGCGGACATTGTCCTGCATCCAGGCTGGGAGAAGCAAATGGAACGGATTGCGCCTCACCTCACCCACATGAAAGGATACGCCCGTCACCAAGTCCGCAACGTCGTCAGCGCTGAATTCAACCATCAAGTTCGGATCCATCATCTGCCCCCAATACTCGGTCTCGACAAGATGTACGGTCTGGGCCAGTGCCGACCCGATCGACCGCAGTGCATCCATTACGAGGAAATGCACTCCGATGTGGGTGCTGTTCCAATCGTGTTCATGCGGAAAAAAAATCAACCTGGGCCGCTCGTTCCTCAGAATCCCCGCAATGATATTCACCATGGGCTCCCACGTCGCGGGCTCAGATTGGCGTGCTTTCGCGTTTACTTTTTCAAGCCCGTTTGGAGCCGTCGCCAGCAAATCGAACCCAAGAAAGCGGCAGGCATTCTGCAGCTCCTGCCAACGTTCCGACTGGCGGGCTCGGGCACTGCCCTGAGTGACGGCGACATTGATCACCTTCCATCCGGATTCCCGGAGCAGCCGGAGCGCCAGTCCGCCGATAATGCATTCGTCGTCCGGATGGGGCGAAAAAATTAGGGCTCTCGGGGCGTCTAAGGAGCGAGCCGGATGAGCACCGGGGGCAACTCCACCGAGCGGAAAGTTTTTCCCATCCCGGAAAAGCCGGGCGTAACCAGCCACTAGGTCTACATAGGGGTTCGCGGATGCATTCATGACGGAAGTAAATCATCCTGCCGGGTTCGGAACAGGAAAAACGGCTGTTCGAACCCCTGATCCGCGGAGACAGCGCTCGCCACAAGCAACGAATGGGGTCAAACCTGCACTATTGACATATTGAGAATATCGAGATGTCATGTGGAGATGGCAAGACCGGTGTGAATGAACTTGGATGGAGCATGGAGGAAGCAGAAGTGATTCCATATATTCAGCGGCCACGCAAGGCATTCGGCGGTTCTGGGACTGGCAGCTGTACACTGTATCGCCCCGAAATACAGGCCTTTGAAAGAGCTCTTGTGGCCACATTGTCAACAGTGCAGGTTTGACCCCGTTGCAAGGCCAGTGACAAAGTCATGAAGAGAGAGAGGAGAGAGCTGAAGGCGAAGGGTTGATGCATGATTTTGAGACGACGAAGCGCTATTTTCGAGGTCTCAACAGCTGAAGTGCGGTTAATTTGGTGATTCGGGACAAAGGGGTGCCCCACGCAGCGCGTACTGCGTTGACCCCTTGGCGGGTTTTGTTCGGAGCCAAATCTAATGGACCAGCTGACCTATCAGGTCGCTGGGCTTGCGCATGTTCTTGCGCAGCCAATCCGGCAGGGAGTTCTTTGCTTTGGGTCGATGCCGCTGGAGTTCGTAGAGGAAGATAGCAGCCGAGCGCATGAGTGAGAGATTGCGCGCAGCGCGGGTGTTGCGCACTTGGCAATGGTCTTCTCTCTGGGTATGATCACGCCGGTAATGCTGTTGGATCTCGATGGCCCAATATCCTCGTACCAAGTCCAGGAGTCTTTGGGGATCCGCCTTCTCGGGCGAAAGACTGGTTATGGCGTAAAGCGTCTCGTGGGTTGTCTTGAAAACTTTGCCCCGACGCAGGTGCTCGACATCGCGGTCGATTCGCAGGAGTTGGGATACTCCTGCCAATCCCACCGTCGCGCCGTCTGTCTCCAGCACCCAAAGGCGACGCGTTTCAATTCGCCCGTGCCCCTTATCAATGGATTGAGCCTGAGGGGGGAAGTCCGCCCGGCAGCAACTGCTGAGCTTTGGCCAACGCCGTGGGCTGATTACCTTTGAGAAAAAAGATATACTCAGCTCCCTTCTCTTGAGTGAGCAGCCGACAGTTGGCCTTGGTCGTATGCGCGGCATCCGCGATCACGATCACTCCGGCCAAATCCATTTTGGGCAGATGTGCCGCGACGGCCGCTTCTTCGTTGGTGTCTTGTGGGACGGCGATTTGATCAATCAGGCGCTGAGTCGGGGTTTGGAAGTTGACGAGCACGAGGGCTTTCTCGGCTTTTGGCTTTTGTTGGGCCTCGGGAGTGTCCAAGGCGGCGGCGGCTTCAACCAGGCCAGGATCTTTGGCCAGTCGAGGCGGAGCCGGATCTGCATTCTTGAGCGTTTTTCCATCGAGATGCAGTACTGCAAGGGGGCGAGGATCCAAAGTCGCCATCCACGCCGAGTAGGCCTCACGCAGTTGATCGGGGTCGACGGCTCCCAACAGCCGTCTCAACGTACGCTCACAAGGGACATCACACTGGCGGCGGAATCCCTTTCGCGGACAGCATCGCAGGCGGCGTCGCTGTGCGTGGTTGAGGCTTTGAGCAAACTCCGCGATCGCATGGGGTCCCTGACATCCGGCGGCAATCGCCAGGAAGCTAAGGCAGACAATGCTCGACACCGAGTGGCGGATCCCACGGGGCCTGCGAGGATCGCCGATATGTTTTCGTACCAGCTTCCAAAGTGACTCCATTTGCGAAGTCTTCACCGGAGGCGGAGGCGGCAAAGGGCGGATTGCGCCCTGAAGTTCAGGAGCCAATTCTTTAGCACGGAGTTGTTCCAAGGAGTTGGCTCCCAGGGGCAATACCCAGAGCTCCTTGGGGTGTTGAGTATCGGTGTAGAAATCCTGGCCGCACCGCTCAAAGCCACGGGTCTGCCCCAAGGCTTGCCAGCCGGCCGCCTTGTAGCAGGTGCCGTGAAATCGTTGGGGATCGACGAACGTTTCGGCCAAGAGAACCGGATGACCAAAGTGAGACTTCCAGTCTTGGGGGAGTCGATCACACACCAATTTGAGAACACGCGAGGCCAGATTGGGCCAGCGCCCCGTGGAGGCTATGATGAGGAAGCGGCTGTTCTGAGCAACCAAGTGACGTCGCTGCGACACTTCCCGAGCAGACCAATCAAGCAAGCGATCCCGTGGCTTGAGATGCAGTGAGGCCGAGCAAAAGGTCAAGAGGCCGACCCATTCTCCGTCGTATTCGGCAACGTAGCGCAAGACCCGTCCCACGGCCGTGGCGTTGTGCAGGTAGTGCTCTTGGTTCAGGAGCTCGTCATGCCGTTGTCGCTCCTGATCCCCGTGAATCAAACGCACCGTGACATCCCGCAGGAGTCGAATTTCCGGGGGCAAGCCAGTTGAAATCCGCTCCGAATACGCAATCGACATCTCGCAAGCAAAACAGGCTTCACCGGGTTGCGCCAGAAAATTCGACCTATCCCTTTGATCTCACACTTCTACCACTTCTCTTTGTCTACAGCCATGGACCCCGTTGCACCCCCTTGTTATTCGCTATTGCTTTTCAAGCACACTCGCGTAGCCTGCGTTCGTGCGGTTTTCGTGGGATCGGACCAAGGATCGAGCCAACCTCGCCCGCCATGGCGTCGATTTTACGACCGCACGGCGGGCTTTTGCCGACCGAAGAGCCCTCGTTCTTTTCGACGTTGCCCACAGCGACCGACGCGAACTGCGCTGGTGGCTGCTTGG
Source organism: Akkermansia muciniphila (assembly GCA_945900455.1). GTDB lineage: Bacteria > Verrucomicrobiota > Verrucomicrobiia > Limisphaerales > UBA9464 > SIBK01. The sequence continues at coordinate 4,540 of CAMDJH010000022.1, read as the reverse complement.
CGAGGTGGACAGCCGCATCCTCCATGTGCGCTATACACACCGCCCTGGTGGCGTCATTCGTCTCATCGGGGCCGGCTACTGGAGGGAAGGACGCAACTACTATGAAAACTACTGGCAAAACCAAAACTCTTGAGCCCCCGGTCTTCGACGCCGAGGGCTACCAGACCAATCTGACCGACCTCAACGGCACGCCACTGCCCAACCTCTCCAAGGTCAAGGCTCGTCCGCTTGGTTGGGGCGGCGCACGCGAGGGCGGCGGGCGCAAATCCACTGGCCGTCAACCTGTGTTGCTGCGCCTCACGCCCAAGACCGTGCGCGACCTCCGCGTCACCGCCCGCAAGCAGGGGAAAACTATTTCCGAAATTGCCGAGTCCCGCCTCGCCCTCGCCTTTGCCTGACACCAGCGCCGCTGGCAGCTGTAAACTGCATCGCCCCGAAATACAGGCCTTTGAAAGCGATCTTGTGGCTACATTGTCAACAGAAGAAGGGACAAAACGGGCTTTTTTGGAAGCTGGATTATTCTCGGGAGAAACTGACCGATCTCAACGAAAATTCGCTCAACGAAAATGCGGGTATCAATTCTAAAAAGTGACAAAAAGTGACAGGTTCAAGTGAGTCGTCGCCATTGACTATTGGGGAATGAGAACCGCGGATGAACGCCGATCGACGCAGATTCGAGCCCTTCCTTTCCGCGTCAATCCGGGTTCATCCGCGGTTCTCATTCTCGGCTTTCTTTCCGCGGCAGACGGAGGCGGCCTTGTGTCGTCTCCGTCCGTATCCAATAACACCCTCACGGAATTCGCCCAAACGCGGCGCCAAGTCCCCAACCGTCGCCGTCGTCGGGCCAGAGTATCCCTGACTAAAGAATTCCGACGGTCTCAAAAACCGTCCCCACCGGCCGTATCCCGCTGTATCAGCGGATTTGGGGCGAATCTCCGCCCTTGTTCCTCAGCCCGCCTCCGCGCACGCTCGCACCTGAATGCTCGCCGGCATCCCTGATCACTCATCCGCAGCAAGGGAATTGCTCCAACGCAGTCTCGACCGGGGCCGCTTGGGCCATGCCTATCTTTTCACGGGTGACAGCTTGGATTTCCTGGAAGTAGAAGCGGTATCTCTCGCCAGCACACTGAACTGTCAGGATCCACCCCGGCGCGGTGCGAGCGGTCTGGCTCTTGCATTTTGCGGGCGCTGTTCGACCTGCCGCCGGATTGCGGCTCGCCAGCACCCGGACATACTGTGGATTCGGCCGGAATCGAAAATGCGGCAAATCCAGGCCGATCAGACTCGAGCGTTGACTCAGGCCCTCAGCTTGAAAGCCCATGAGGCGGCGCACAAGATCGGAATATTGGTGGCGGCCGACCGGATGAACAGCAGCGCCGCAAATGCATTCTTGAAGACATTGGAGGAGCCCCCCACGGGTTCGATCCTCATATTGCTCAGCACAGAACCCGACCGGCTCTTGGAAACGGTTCTTTCCCGCTGCCTCCGGCTCAGCTTTGGAGGTGAGGGTGGTGCGTTGAACGACGCCATCCTCCGCTGGGTGTCATCCTTCAGCACGGCTGCGGCGAAGGGGACTGGGGGGGTTCTCAACCGGTATCGAATTCTGGCGGAACTTGCCAACGCCCTGGCAGCAGCCCGCGAGAGTCTCGAAAAGAGCCTGGAGGAACAGTCACCGCTGGTCCGCTTTCCGGACGCCGAACCGGCCCAGCGCGAACGCTGGGAGACGGAGTTGAACGCCACCGTCGAAGCAGAATACCGCCGGAGGCGCGGCGAGCTCCTATCCGGCGTCCACTGGTGGTTGCGAGATCTTTGGCTGGTGACCTTGGGATCCCCGTCGGAGTTGCTCCGTTTCCCGGAGTATCTCGAATCGACCCAGCGCGTTGCCGCACGCCTGCAACCAACGGACGCCGGCCAAAACTTGGATGCGTGGGAATCGACCCAGCGGATTCTCCAGACTAATGTCCAGGAAGCCCTCGCGTTGGAGGTGGGACTGCTGAAGCTGAAACTCTGAACGGGACCGTGCCGAATCGATCCGCATTTTGCACTAATCCGTGCGACGGAAGAGTCATAACCATCGCTCTTCGAAAAGACCACTTTCGGAGGCGATACGGGTCAAAGCAACGACACAGCCCGCTCCAGCTCGCGATCGGTATTATAAAAATGCGGGGAAAATCGGATGACCGCGGTGCGGTCGGGTAGCACTCGAAGGGAACTGACCACACCGGCGGCCAAGAGGCGCGAGTGAATTGCACTCATGTCCGTCTCGGGACGGAAAAAACTCACAATCGGCCCAATATTGTCGGGCGGAGGCGCTGGCTGCAGCACGGTATACCCTCGCTGCTGCAACGCTTCGACCAAGATCATCCGCTTGCGCACCAAGTCGAGCCCGACTTCCGTAATCCCATATTCATGAATTAGTTCGAGCGCGGCCCGCAGACCGAAGATCCCCGCGAAATTGTGAGTGCCGGCCTCGTACCGGCCGGAATCAGGCCGGTAGCGCATGTCCTCCTGCGTCAGAAAGTCCGGCGATCGAACGTTATGCCAGCCATGGACGATCGGACGAAGACGGTCCCTCACATCCCGCCGGACGTAGAGGATTCCAGCGGCGCACGGCCCCAGCAGCCATTTATGGGCATCGGCTGCCAAGAAATCCACGTTGCCAACCGACAACGGCATGGCACCCAACGTTTGAATGCCATCGACGCAGAATAGAATGTCCCGCGAACGAAGAAATTTCCCGATCGCCTCCACATTGATGCGCCATCCACTGATGTAGTGGCAGCCACCGAGGGCAACGAGGCGGGTGTTCTCATCGACCTGCCCTTGGACATCGATCAGCCGAATCTTACCCACCTCCCGGATATTGAGGTACCGGACCTCAACCCCCCGCTCCGCGAGCGCCAACCACGGGTAAACATTGGAAGGGTAATCGTCGAAATACACCAGAACGTTGTCCCCGCGGCGCCAGGGCAACCCCCCAGCCACGAACGAAAGCCCCAGGGAGGTTGGGCCGACAAAGGCGATCTCGTCGGGCCGCGCCTGGATTAGCGACGCGGCCAGCGATCGTGTTTCAGCCATGAATCCCTTCGGAACGGCATCCTCCTGGTCCTCTCGCGTGCAATCGTCCCCATGGCGGGCCATGGCGTCCGCGACACAGCGTGGCAGCGGACATACCCCGGCATGGGCGAGGAACACTTTCGAGGCGCAGACGGGAAACTCCCGCTGGCGAATCTCCTCGTTGGCCTGCAATTCAGCGATCGTCATGAGCGAACGGTACGGCCATCATCGGCAAGTCTGAAGTCACATTTGCTTCGCAATGCAACCGATCGTTCACCACCATTCGCGGTTGGGATGCTGGCAAGCTCCCATAAATCTTCCGTCCATGCAGTCCCACCAGACTCAATTTGCCGGTTGCAGGCCGGTCGATCACCCTTATTATCCGCCAATGAATTTGGCCGATTTGATCCGGTGCACGGTGCTCACGCCAGCCATGCTGGCGATGACCCGGCGCCACGCTGGCGTCGATGGCTCGGGAAGCGTCTCTCCCGCCTGGTGTTATCTGCCAAAGCTGTCGAAAAACAAAACCCACGCCCGCCAGTGATCTCGACCACCGATACACCTGTGTTCGCCCGATTCTAGCTCTCAAATTCCCGGCTTCACCCTTTCCCAGACCGACGTTCCCATATACTCCCATGCGTTTCCCTTTCGCGCTGACGACTAAAATTGCCAGCCACATCATCAAGCATAAGGTTCGGCGGACTCCGAAGTTCGCGATGGTCCTACAGCTCGAGCCGCTGCATACGTGCAACCTCACCTGCACCGGGTGCGGCCGTATTCGCGAATACTCAACCAGCCTCAAGGATATGGTACCCCTCGAGCAGTGCCTCGCGGCCGCAATCGAATGCGAAGCGCCGATGGTGTCGATTTGCGGCGGGGAACCCCTTATCTATCCTCACATTGAGGCGCTGGTTGACGGTCTGCGCGATCAGGGTCGGATTATCTACATCTGCACGAACGGTATGTTCATGCGGAAAAAAATGCGGGAGTATATGGCGGCAAACTGGACGCCAGACATGGACGGCCGGCTGAAGGAATTGGTCACTGAGGAATTGGTCTCGGAAAAGGAGGCGCAGCAGATCCGCAATGCCGACGATGCCGCCCGGAAGAAGTCGACGATTCGGCCGTCGAGGTGGATGTACTGGAATGTGCATGTGGATGGCCTGGAGTACACCCATGATCTCATCGTTGAGCGAGAAGGCGTTTTTAAGGAATGCATCGCGGCGATTCGGATGGCCAAGATTCTTGGATTCCAGGTGGCCACCAACACAACCGTCTACAAGGAGACCGACGTCAAGGAATTGGAGGAGATGTTTAAATACTTGAGCTGGCTGGATGTGGACGGACACACCATTTCACCCGGGTATGACTACGACGCGGCCAAGAAGGACATGGTGAAACGGCTGGGGAAAGATCCAAAGGCGTTTTTTCTGACCCGCGAAATGACGCGCGAAAAATTCAAGGACATCCAGCGTTGGGGCGA
>CAMDJH010000021.1 GCA_945900455.1 Akkermansia muciniphila | reverse complement strand
GACGGCCCTTTGGGCCTGGGGAAGAACGCCCGGCAGGTCTGTGATAGTGCGCCTTGCTTCGGGCCAAGGGCCCGTGATTCCTCAGCCCAGCCCAACGGGCTGGGTAACCGGCCATCAATATATTTATGCGCCCCAACGGGGCGCGATAGCAATGAATCCCACACGTTCTATTCATCCAATGTGAGGTTGAGAAACGGCGGCCGCTAGTGCCTCGGAAATGGCGACCTCGTCACACCGACTCGGCCGCCGCCGCCTTCTCGCTCTCCAATAGCATCTTTCGGACGAGTCGAGTCACCGATTTGATCAAGACCTCCAGCGATCCTGGGGCTACGGCGGCGATGACGTCCTGATAGATACCATATCCGTAACTTGACGACGCGGGAATATAGCCGGGCTGCCAGTCGTCGGTGAGCGTCGAGATAATTACGGGCCGCGGTGCAAATCGGTGGCGCAACGTGGTCTGAAACACTTGATAGAGCTCGGCCGGCACGAGGATCCAGACGGCGTCTCCCATCTGCCCAATCGTTATGGAGTAGGGGTAGACCTTGCCCGCTGGCAGGGTCTTCAGCCGGAAAAGTTGGCGGTTCATTTGCTCGACTCCGGCATGGAAGTCGCGCTCGAGTGCGGTGTCGCCGGCCACCTTAGCCGCACGTTCTTGCGACTCAAGACTCGCCCGTTGGCGGAGGGTGTCTTCCATGTTCGGGAGTTCCGGCCGATAGAGAAGTTCGACCGTGTGCCGATGCCAGCGCCAAATCGCTTTGCGCTGGAGCGACCGTTCGTCGAGTGGCACATGGCGCCAAGTACCGATCCAAGTGCCCGAGACGACAGGTCCGGTGTAGGTAAATCGCGTTCCATCGGGGGGTAATGCTTCCAAGGTAGAAAGCACCGCGTGCCCAACCTGCCGGCCGTTGCGGTCGGCTACGCCCAAGTCCCCCACGAATCCATCGCGCGGCCCCAGGTCGCCCGAGGCACCTTGCAGGAATAGACACACCCCCCCGGCCACGGATTCCACCGTCTCACGCATGGCGCCGATCCAGTCGGGACTGATGGCGCGATTGTCCCAGGCGAGTGTGGTCGGATGGCAGGCATAGTTCACGAGCACAGCTCGGGTCGTTCCACTGTCATCGCTGATTCGCGCGATGAGTAGTGTGTCGTCCGCGGGACCCGTGGGATTGAATCCGCAGACGAATCGTCCTGCCGCAGGGTCCCAGAAGTCGCGATGCGCGGCCATTGAGCAACGTCCGTAGCCATGCGTGATGGTGGCTGGCGCGAGTGTAGCGCGCGCCGTCCTGGCAAGGGTTTGAAGTTGATCCGCCAGACGATCGAGATACGGACCGATCAATTCGCCTCCCGGCAGATCGGCCCGGGATCGCGACATCCACCCCGAGCCGTGCGTGTGTGACAGCGTGAGTGAGATGTTGTCGACGGAGGTTTCGACCGCCTGGGCCACCCCCTGACGAATCCGCAGCATCTCATCGCCATCGAGTACGCAATGGTCGATGGCGATTACGATGTGACAGGCCGCGGGGGCGGTGTTCGGCTCGGGAGCGAGGGGTTCGAGCCACAGGATCGTACCCAGGAGCGGTCGATGGATTCCCGCCGCCCGATCGTGCAACGCGGCGCCCCACATCCGATGGTAGATTCCGACCTGGGGCGTGATATCGGTGCGTGCGATGCCGGCACGACAGCGCGATTGGAGTGACTCGACGGAGGGCGGTTCGATGGGTTTCATTTCAAGTGTTCTGTTTTGGGAGGGGTTCATTCTCGTCGCCAAATAACGTTCCTTGAGGGTTGAGCAACGCCCAGCACACAGCATCGACTGCCATGAGCCCGGCAAAGCTAAAGAGGGCCATGTTCCAGTTGCCGGTCGATGCAACTAGCCAGCCCACGGTCATGGGAAAAAGCATCGAGCCGACGGCTCCGCACATGTTCATTGCGCTAAAAACGGTGGCGACGCTGCGTCCGCCGAAGCCGATGGCGACGGTGTAGCCGCTCACGCCTCCGAATGTCGCGCAGAACGCGCCGAGACTGATCAGCGCGATCGCCCCGGTCACGTCGGCAATGAAATACGAAATCATGATAAGAATGGCGCAACTGGTCATTCCAGCGACGGCAATTCCCTGACGGCTGAGCCGCCTCCGTCCGGTCCGTTTCAGAATCCAATCGGAAGAGTATCCGCCGAGGAGCGTGCCAATCATCCCGGCAGCGCTGGCGTAGGTGGTGAGGAGGCCGGACTGGAGGAGAGAGACACCGCGCGTCTCGCGAAGAAAGGTGGGGAACCAAGTCAGGAAAAAGACCATGCCTGCAGCCCGAAGAAATTGTTGAGCACACAAGAGCCACATCGAGCCGCTGGCAAAGAGCCGGTGCCACGCAACCGGCTGCGGGCGGGTGCTCTTTGCCAAGGCACCCTCGAAGGTTGCGGCATTTGTGCTAAACTGGAACGCGGCTACCCAGGCAATTCCCGGCACGACATAGAGGAATAGGCACAGTCGCCAACGGTCGATGGCGAGAGTTGCTGCGGTGGGCGCCAGCACTTCCAGGAGCCAGGCGGTCAGGATTGGAGCGATGGCGCTGCCGGCCATCATGCCGGAGCCCAGGAATCCCGAGGCGCGAGCCCGCTCCTGTTCGGTGAATACCACTCCGATCGATTTCACTGCGCAGGGGAAAATGCCCGCCTGCAGGCTGCCCATGAGAGCCCACGCGGCGAAAAGTTCCCAGTAACTGCGCGCGGCTCCGGTGAGGCCGGTCGCCAACGACCAGAGCACGGCATAGAGCATTAATCCGCGCCGGCCACCGATACGGTCGGCCAGCCAGCCGCTGGGCAGCTGAAAGACGGCATATCCGAAGTACCACGCCGACTGCACGAAACCGAGTTCACGGATGGCATTGGCCAGCGAAAAGTCGCGCCCAATTTCTTTGAGCGGCACGCTGAGGGCCGAGCGCTGGACATACGCGATCAGCGCAATGAACCACAGAAACGCCAGAATGCGGTAACGCATGCAATGGGTTCAGGGTCGGTTCACCAATCCCCCACACTTCCGTCCTTATAAAACGATCGTTGCAGCATTTCCTGCTGGAACGGATGCCTGGCGACTTCGGCTTCGTTGATCTCGATCCCCAGGCCCGGCCGGGTGTTGGGGCGCACGATCCGGCCCTTTTTTTCCACCGTGAATCCTTCGCGAACGACATCCTCCCGCCACGGGACGTCGGCATGGACGCTTTCGCAGATAACATACGACGGCGTGGCAAAGCCGAACTCAATCGAAGCGGCGGTGCTGACTGGGCCTTGGGGGTTGTGCGGCGCCATCGCGACTCGGTACGCCTCGGCGAATGCGGCGATGCGTCGAGCCTCCGTGAATCCTCCGCAGTGCGTCAGGTCGGGCTGAATCACGCTGGCCGCGCGCTTTTCGAACAGATCGCGAAACGCATGCAGCCCGGTCAATCGCTCGCCGGTGGCGATGGGCGTCTTCACGGAGCGCTGGATGTGGGCGATGTCTTCCATGGTCTCCGGCCAGCACGGTTCCTCCAGCCAGTAGAGATCGTACGGTTCGAGCGCCTTGGCGAAGAGCAGTCCCATGCGGGGGCTCGGCCGGGCGTGGCAGTCCACCATGATGTCGATCGATTCTCCCACCGCCTCGCGCATGGCCCTCACGCACGCCTCGGCGTAGCGAATGGGCGGCAGGCCTTCCAGTGGCATCGTTTCCGGCACCGCCATGGACTTGAACGCCGTAAATCCTTCGGCCACGGCTTGCCGGGCGAGATCCCCGAAACGCTCCGCATCCGCCGGCTTTGTTTCGTAGAAATCCTCCATCCGGCCGCCCCCCAAATGACAATAAAGCCGCACATGGTTGCGGACCGGACCACCCCAGAGTTTGTGACAGGGCACGCCGTGGATTTTTCCGAGAATATCCCACAAGGCGATATCGATGCCGCTGATCGCCGTCGCACGCACGATGCCATTCCCATGCCAGAAATGCTGCCGGAACACCATCTGCCAGAGATGTTCAATTCGAGTCGGATCTTCGCCCAGGAGAAGCGGCGTAATGTCTTCAATCGCCCCGATCACCGCCCGGGTGTGCCACTCGAGCGTTGCCTCGCCCCAGCCCCATAGGCCGGGTTGGTCCGTGAGCACTTTGACGAAAACCCAATTGCGCATCCGCGCGTGGCAGACGAACGACTCGATGCCGGTGATTTTCATGATCGGTTGGAGGCCTGTTGAGTGACGGCGGCGCGGAACGCATCCGCCGTCCGGTCGAGCGTCTCCGCAATGTCGCGCTCGGTGTGAGCGAAGGAAATACTCCCTTGCTTGATGGGCAAGGGGAAATGATAAATGCCGCGTTCTATAAGTTCAAGGCGGTAGCGGCGGTCGAGGTCAAAGTCGTGATGGGATGCCAGATCGTGATAGTCACGCGGTTCGTGGTCCATGAAATAAAGACAAAAAGCCGAGCCCTGTCGTGAGAGGAAAAAGGGGCGGCCGAGCGGTTCGAGGATTCGCTGGATGCCTGCCTCCAATTGTTGCCCCAACTTCGCCAGGTGCTGATATACCCGGTGCCGGGGCGACGCGAGTTTCTGAATCGTGGCGATGGCCGCCGCAGTCGGAATAGGGTGGGCGTTGTACGTGCCGGCGATGAGCACCCGTTTCGCCTTCTCGGGATGCACGAAATAGTCCATGAAGACACTCTTCCCTCCGATCACTCCGATGGGATAACCGTTGGCTAGGGCTTTGCCAAACGTCGACAAATCGGGTGTGACCCCGCAGAGCCCTTGATAACCGCTCAATCCGTGTCGGAACCCCGTCTTCACTTCATCGAAAATCAGCAGGAAACCGTGTTCATCCGCCAGTCGGCGCAACCCTTGCAAGTAGCCTGCTTGCGGTTTCACAACGCCGACATTTTGCAGGATCGGTTCCAAAATCACACCGGCCACTCGGTAGCGTTTCAGAACGTAGGCGATGGAATCGAGATCATTGAAGTTGACGATATGGACCTGGGATTTCTGAACCTCGGGAATTCCGGCCGAGAGAGCATCGAACGGATATTCTCCCGGACTGACGCGGCTGCCGACATCGCCCAGGCTGCTGAGGACATTGGCGGCCACATCGTTGTGCCAGCCATTGTAGCCTCCTTGGATGATAATCACATGATCCCGCCCGGTCGCCGCCCGCGCGATACGCAGCGCCAGGAAGGTTGCCTCCGATCCCGTGTTGGTGAGCTGCACCTTCTCCAGGGTTGGGACATGACGGCAGAGCAACTCGGCCAGTTCTCCCTCCAACTCCGTCGGGCCGGCACCCATCAGCGTCCGTTGTTCCCGCATGACCCGCTCCACGGCGGCGTTTACATCCGGATCGTTGTGACCGAGGAAAAAAGCGGCGAACCCCGCCTGGTAATCGATGTATTCGTTCCCGTCGATATCCCAAACCCGGCTGCCGGTGCCCTTGGAAAATGCGATGTTCGGATCACAGCGCCGATTGATCGAAACCACGCCGCCCGGAATCCATTGTTCATTGCGCTGGAGCAGCCGCTTCGATCCCTCCCGGCTTCGAGGCGGAGTGGGGGCGACTCCGGATGTCCGGATTTCATCCTTTTTCGTTGCGGGGGACGCGCCTCTTGGACGCGCCCGCAGTCGGGCTTTTGAGGAGGCGAGTGGACGAGGTTGCATGGTGGGAGTGGATATCGGGGATTGCCGCCACTGTAAATCCTGAAGATCGACCCGGGAAGGGTGAACTCGTATTCGAGCAGCAAGGTCAACCCGAAAGGCCGCTGGCCGGGCCTAATTTTCTAGGCCGCGGCCGATCCGTGCCGCCCATCTCTGCATGACAAAGACTTCGCGCAGTGAAGGGCAACTCCTACTAGTTCCGTGTCATCCGATAAAAGCCGATGGGCCTCGTGGTGGCCGACAAATCGCTGACCCTCCTCACACCGGCAATCGTTGTGTTGAAAGTTGACCTCAACGCTCGCGCGATGCTCGAGCGCGTACGAGCCGGATATGACCAGCACAAGCACCGTGAAATCCGCCGTCTTGCTCCAACCCGGGTTGATGAGTGTCAACTCCAGAGTAATCTGGTTCGAGTCTTCCTGAAGAATGTTCAGACCGCCATCCCCATCCACCACCCAGTATTTATCCCCGCTCTTGGCGGCGTGCGCGGCGGCACCATTCAAATGATAGATCGCCCGGACGACCGGGGCCACGGGATCGCTCACGTCAACCATCTGCCATCCTGTAATGTCGAGGATGACCAACCCATTGGTCCCCGCAGCCACGTAGGCGTACGGCCCATTCACGAAAATGCCCAGGGCTCCGTTTCCAGCGATCTCAGCGGGGCCGCCAAAAAAAATGGAGGCAAGGTCGAGGGCGCTCCCCAGCCCAAACTACCTCCAAGCAGCGAACTCAATAGAACCAGCCATTGTGTCTTCATGCGCATAGGCCTTTCGACATGGTATTCCCACTGATAGTCGCAGGTATTCCTTCCGGGTCCGCGCAAAAAGACATTTATTTTCCTATGCGTCAATGAGAAAACCTGGTGGGTCAACGGACCGATGCATCGCGATGTTGTTGGAGAAGCTAGCGGACGCCGCGCTGTTCAGGCGCGGCACGAACCGCGCAGTGGCCCTGTTCGCCCGCTGTACGCGGGCGGGGTTGTCGCAGCGCGACAACCCTACCAACAACTCACTTTCGGCTCTCCACTCGATAAGTATTGTAAACAATATATTGCATGCCTCCACGGAATACGATTGATAGGAGTTATGCATCGTACACTCCTAGTTGCCCTCTGGATTTCCATGACATGCCTTTGTCCCTGCCAGGCAGCCAGCGAGCAATCCGGGTCCACTTCGTTTCAATTTCCCGCGACCGGTGTTCGCGTATCGCCGCAAGCAATTCTGCTCGGCATCGATGATGTGTCGTGGCCGTTGCAGCGCAGTGTCTGTCTCTATTTGTCCAAGCCGGAAGTGCGTAAAGATCCCGTGCTCATACCGAGTCGCGATAATCCGGATGCGCCGGATTACATGGCGACGCACTTTTACGGCACAGTACTGTTCGATCAGGGTAAATTTCGCATGTGGTACTACGCGGTGCATCCGAAACCGGGCTTGAAGGACTTGATCGAGGGCCCGATCTGTTATGCCGAGAGTCCAGACGGGCTTCGCTGGACCAAACCATCTCTGGGGCAAGTGATGTTCAACGGCAGCCGTGAAAACAATATTATCGCGCTGCCGGGGGACCGCTTTGAAGGCGTTGAGATTCTCAAAGACGAAGACGATCCCAATCCTTTGCGCCGCTACAAAATGGTTTATAATCCGTCCGATCCGAAATTCTCTTGGACCCTGCGCACCGCCACCAGTGCAGACGGAATTCGTTGGGCGGCAGGTGCGGAATTGCCGATTCGAAGTTTCCTGGAATTTTGTTCCCTCTACAAACACAACGGGCTCTATGTCGTCAATTCCCAGATTTTCGGTCGCGGAGAGGGCGGCCGGCCCCAGGGGCGGCAGGCCTATGCGTGGGTGTCGACCGATTTTGATCACTGGCTGCAGGAACCGGCGTTGTCCTTCACCCTGCCCGAGCCGGTGGAGGCGCCAGGGTTCGATTCAAAGTATGATCAAGTCCATCTTGGTGTCGGCGGAGCTAGCTTTGGAAACGTTGTCGTTGGCCTGTACGGTTTATGGCACCAGCGGGGTTGGGGAGTTGGCGGGACGACATGTGATTTCGGTTTGGTGTTGAGTCACGATGGGATGCATTTTCGTGAGCCGGTCAAGGGTCACGTATTCCTTTCGCACAAGGATTCTGCGGTCACTCCGGTCTCCGGGAAAAATTATCCCACGGTCCTCGCCCAATCCAATGGGATTCTGAATGTCGGTGATGAGACGCGTATCTATCACGGCCGCTGGCGCAACGCGAACTATCCGGGAGATGACGCCTTGGATTACTGGGGTGAAGTGGCACTTGCCACGCTGCCGCGTGATCGTTGGGGCGCCTTGGGGTTGTACCCGGACACGTCGGAAGGCTCGGTGTGGTCCGCCACGATTCAGCTTCCTTCGCGGTCCTGCGAGGTCTGGTTGAATGCCGACGCGGCAAACGGTATTCGTGTCGAGATCGCCGATGAACAATTCAACTTGCTGCCGAATTATTCCGGGCCGAACAGCGGCGCCGCTGCGAAGGACTCCGGACTGGATTGCCAGGTTCGCTGGTCGAAAGGCGACTTGGGTTCCCTCAGTGGAAAAGCCATTCGGCTGCGTCTTCATTTGAAGAAACAGGACGCTTCGACGCCGCGCCTTTATGCCGCCTATTTTCGGATTAAATGAAGGCGACCGCCGACCGGGTGGGACGAACGCAGGAGCTGTACATCGTATCCCCGGAGACAGGATGGCGAATTCTGGAACTGCACGGTGCATTGTGTTCCGATTTTATTTGGCCGCGATTGACCTATGACGAGACGTGAATTTGTGCAGGACGCTGCGACGGCGATGACTGCGATGACGGCTGTGACGGCGGCAGTCGTTCCATGGCATCGGGTGGATGGCGCCCCGAATGCTCCGCGGCCGACTCCCAAGAGCGAGCCGGCGTCAACCGCTGAGTGGATGAGCGGAATAGTGTCCGAAGAGTTTTCCGTGAAAGTTCAGCAACGAATGATCGTCTCCCGCCTGCTATCGCCGCCGCGAGAGCGCCTGGCAGCTAAGCCGCTCCTGCTAGTCAATATTGGAGGTGTTCGAGAGGACTCCTTGACTGTGAGCCCCTACAACCTTGCGGTGAAACGGTTCCTGGCGCGTGGGCATCGCGCACTGGGTTTCGACCTGCCGAATCATGGGCCCCGTGTGGACACGCATGGAGAAGGCATTGCCGGCTGGCGCAATGCCTGGGTGGCGGGAGAGGATCGGTTTGCTCAGTTCGTGGAGGAGGCCTCAGCGGCTCTGGATCGCTGCATCGAGTTGGGAGTCGCGGAGCCAGGCCGGGTTGTTGTCTACGGCATTTCTCGCGGCGGGTACATGGCGGTCCGATTGCTTGCGGCGGATTCGCGGGTTGCATCCGCGGCTGCCATCGCGCCGGTGACGGATTGGCGGGATCTCACCGAGTTTTCCGCGGACCGTGGGCGAGACGATGTTGCTGTGCTGCGGCTTTCCCGCTACGCCAGTGCGATCGCCGGTCGGCGGGTCTTCGTTGTTATTGGCAACTCCGACAAGCGAGTGAGCACGGTGAGCTGTTGCCGGTTCATCGCCGAATTGATGGATGCGAACCTTCGACAGGGCCATGATGGGTCACAGGTCGAGTTCCACTGCTCGGCCATGGCGGAGACCGGCCATGTCGTGGACGATTCCTGGCGTGGCTTGGGGGCAGATTTTCTATTGAAGACACCCTGACTCCGTACTCGACGGGTGCCATGCTTTCCCTGCGGTTCGCATCCGCTGAGATCGCATTTGCGCTGATCGAGAGCCCAAGAATGGCTAGCGACAGGTCTCGAGGAGTTGATCCAGGCGTTTGGTCGATACGGGCACGGCGGTCCCGAGCTCTTGGGCAAAGAGCGATACTTTATATTCCTCAATCAGCCAGCGGAAGTTTCGGAGCGCTTCCGTAGCGTGGCTTGAACTGGCGGATGTTTTTTTGAGATTTTCGAGCGCCTCCACATAGGGCCGCAGCTGGCGCATCTTTTCCTCATCCTTCTGGGGATTGAGTTCGGCGCGTTCTGCCCGAATGAGCAGCGCCTTGAGGTAACGGGGGAGCTGTTCCAGTTGCTCATGAGGAATGTGGTCGAGGAAATTCAGCGGTGCTAGCCCATGGAGTTCGCCGGCGAGCGGATGCGGCGGCGGCGCCGCGGCGAGCTGTCCAAGGGGCTGCCCCAAGGCCTGCCCCAATTGCTGGAAATCGGTGACAGTCCGCGTGCTTTTGATGGGACTGGAAGGGGCCATCAGGGCGCTGAGCTTGCGTTGGATCTGCTGGCGAAGATCCAGAATGCGGCCTAGCAGATCGAGAAATGCCGGGGTGATCGTGCGGAGCTTTCCGCGGACCGCGGCGACTGTGGTCTGGAATTGCGAGGCCGTCAGGTTCGGGAACGGTTCGACCGGATACAGGTGCCGTTGGAGGTGGCGAAGGGCCGAGGATTGAAACTCTGAAAATGGGGTCGGCCCGCCGAGTGCGGATTCAAATCGGCTGAGAATGCGGAAGTCTTTTTCGGTCCAGGCGAGGTCTTTGTGGAGGGAGAGCTCAAGGAGGCGGTGCAGGGCTGGAAGTCCGGCGCGGTGCGCGGCCTCCGGTGTGCGGAATAACCGGAGATTGACGTGCTTCTCTTCGAGAGCCAGTCCCGGCCAGGCCAGTACGGGAGATTGGCCAGCTTCTTCCACGGTGATTCGTTCGGGAAGGTCCGGAAAATTCCAACCTGTCAACCCGAACCGCTCCCATTGTCGGGCCGCATGGTTCCATCCGGGTGAATCCTCCGCACTCCGGATCGGCGTGGCCTGAAGTTTTCGTTTCAACTCCTCGAGATCCCGCCCGGCGGCCAAGGCCTTTCGATCGTGGCCGACGATCTCAATGCGGGGACGGAGGTGTGCGGGAAGTGCCCCTTCGGGCCAGGCCGACGCCGTGACGTCGACACCGTAACGTTGCCGGAGAAATCGGGCGAGTTCCGGCAGAAGGGTCGGGCCGGCCGGGCGAAAGTCGCGAACGATCTCCTCCACCTTGGGCGGGAAGGGCATGAGATCTCGACGAAGCGCCTTGGGCAGGGCTCGCAGGAGTTCGGTGATCTGCTCGGCCCGGAGTCCAGGCACCGCCCAGTCGAGATTCGCTGGCAGCACGCTATGGGCGAACGCGGCGGGGAGTTGCACGGTGACGCCATCGTGGTCTTCGCCGGGCGAATACGAGTAGGACAGCGCCATCTGCTGCCCCTGGACGCAGATCGAATCCGGAAATGCGGTGGCGTCGAACCGGAGCGAGCTGTCCCCGGCGAGGTCCCCTTCGGAGGCGCAGAGGGATTCCGGTGGAACGGGCCCCGTCAGCAGGCGACGAAATTCATTCAACGATGAACACTCGCGAATCCGGGCAGCGTAAAATCGGAACAGGGCTTCCTCTGGATCGAGAAGGTCATGACGGCGAACGCGCGTCTGCCAATGCTCGATTTTTTGCAGGATGCGGCGGTTGGAGTCGAGGAAGGAGAATTCCGGTGGCCGCGGGCGATCCTCAGCGGGCAGCGTCGAGAGCAGATCGCGGCTGGATGGACTGCGGGAGGGGACATGCCGGAATTCATCGCCTCTGTCGTCCGGGCGGGGGAACAGCTGTTCCTCGACCAGGGCCGAGCGGATGAAAATCTCGGTGGCTTCAGCAGAATTCACGTTTCCGAAGGAGGCCTTGCGTCGGTGGACTTCGAGCCCATGTACGGAGAGCGTTTCGTTCACCAGCACCCGTCCGGCAGTGGCGCTCCAGTGCGGCTGGGTGCGCGTGATTTTACAGAGATGCGGTAGGAGTTCGACAATCCACGACGGATCAATTCCAGCAGCAGTGCGGGCAAACGTCTGCGATGTTTCGACGATTTCCCCCGTGACGATCCAAGCCGGTTGCGAGGGCTTCTTGGAGGGTGTCGACGAGTCTTTTTTTGTGGCAGTGCCCGGCTTGCGAGCGGGCTCGGGTCGTTGAAACAGGGCGGAACCTGGAAATAGCATCACCGCTCGATTGCCGGCGGTCTGGTACTGATTCCGCTCGGTGCGGACGGAAACTTGGGCGGGTAAGCCGACGAGAATGGATCGGTGAATCGCATCGTAGGTCGCAGCGGCCTGACGATCATTACGGCGAAGGGTTCCGAGATCATCGAGGGCACCGGTCAGTTGGGCGTGAAGATCCTGCCACTCCCGCATCCGCAGGTAGGAAAGGAACCGAGACTTGCAGAACTTGCGACGCTGGTTCTGCGTGCGGAGGGTTTCCCATTCATCATGTACGGCGTTCCAGAGATTGAGGAGCCCAAGGAAATCGGAGCGCGAGTCGGCGAATCGTTTGTGTGCGGCATCGGCGGCGTCTCGGTGTTCGAGGGGGCGTTCCCGAGGATCCTGGATGCTGAGGCCAGCGGCGATGATGAGGAGTTCCGGGGTGGCGTGTTCCTGCTGGGATTGGAGGAGCATCCGGCCGAGCGTGGGATCGATCGGAAGACGAGCGAGGTCACGACCCCGGTCGGTTAACTCACGAGCGTCGTCCAGTGCCCCTAGTTCCTGGAGGAGGGTGTAGCCGGTCTGGATGGCGGCAGGCGTGGGTGGATTGAGGAAGGGGAAAGTTTCGATGTCGCCCAGGCGGAACGCCTTCATGCGCAGAATGACCTCGGCGAGATTCGCTCGCTGGATTTCCGGTTGGGTAAACGCCGGCCGCTCGCTGAAATCCACTTCCGAATAGAGCCGGATACAGACGCCCGCCTCTACCCGTCCGGCTCGGCCCTTGCGTTGATTCGCACTGCTTTGCGAGATGGCTTCGACGGGCAATCGCCGAGTGCGCGTGCGGGGATTATACCGACTGATCCGCGCGAGTCCGGAATCGATTACGAAACGGATGCCGGGGATGGTGAGAGACGTTTCGGCGATGTTTGTCGCGATGACGATCTTGCGACGCGACGAAGAAGCGAAGACGCGTTGCTGATCTTCTGTACTCAAACGTCCAAACAAGGGGATCACCTCCACGCTGCCCCGCCATTGGGCTTCGAGTAGGTCTGTCGTCTCCCGAATGTCCCGCTCGCCCGGCATGAAAATCAGGATGTCTCCCTGGTCAGAATCCTGAACGACATCCCCGGCGGCACGCACGGCGGCATCAATAAAGGTGATGTCGCCGTTCTCTTCGGCGGTTTCGTCTACCGGGGCATAGACCGTCTCGACCGGATACATCCGGCCGGAGACTTCAAGGATCGGTGCTTGATTGAACGCGCGGGAGAAGGCTTCGGTATCGATGGTTGCAGACGTGATCACCAATTTTAAATCTGTCCGCCGGGCGAGGAGGCCCTTGAGGTAACCCAGGAGGAAATCGATGTTGAGGTTTCGTTCATGAGCTTCGTCGATGATGATGGCGTTGTATTCCGACAACAATGGGTCGCCCTGCGTTTCAGCGAGCAAGATGCCGTCGGTCATCAGTTTGATGTAGGTATCCTCTCCGGAGCGGTCATCAAAACGGATTTGGCAACCAACCTCCCGGCCCCAATTTACGTTGAGCTCTTCGGCGATGCGTTTGGAGATCGACAAGGCAGCCACGCGTCGCGGTTGCGTGCAGCCGATCATCGCCTCGATTCCGAGGCCGGCTTCGAGGCACATCTTGGGAATCTGGGTAGTTTTCCCTGATCCCGTTTCTCCGGCGATGATCACTACGGGATTCGCCTTGATGGCGGCGACGATTTGTTCCCGTGCGGCGGTGATGGGCAAGTCCGGCGGGTATGAGGGCAAGGGCACACGTTGCCGTCGACGCTCGCACCGGGCGTTTGAATCGCGCGCTTCCTTTAGCAGGCGATCCAGGGCGGTATTTTGAGTGCTGCTGGATTGCGGGTCGCGCAACAACCGGACGAGGCGCGAGCCAAGTCGGACCCAGTCGGGCAGCAGGCAACGTGGCAGAAGGCCTTTCAATTCCTGGATGCGGGGATCGTCCATACCGGAGCGGACCAAGATGACGGAAAGACTGCGGTTGGGGAAACTGTCAAAATAAACACTAAGGGACAGGTCATTAGTAAATAATGATCGCCATGGCACGGTCAATCGGATTGAGTCGTTGCATGCGACAGGCGCGAATGAAGGTGCCGGAGAGTTATCCGGTCGGATACTACCATTGCATTTCCAGAATCGTGGACCGGCAGTTCCTGTTTGGTGACACGGAGCGGGAACAGTTCGTGGACTTCATGCGCGAGTATGAGGCGTTTTGCGGGGTCCGTATTCTCACCTACTGCATTATGTCCAATCACTTCCACATTCTCGTGGAGGTGCCGAAACGTCCGGAGGTGCTGCCATCCCCCGAGGTATTGGTTCGGCAATTGGGGCAATTGTCGGGGCATGTGAACGTCGGGACGGTGATTCAGCGGATCGAGATGTTGCGGAACTCAAAGGCTGACAAAGAGTTGGAGGAGTATTTGGAGAGTTTCTGGGCGCGGATGTGGGATGTCAGCGCGTTCATGAAGCTCCTGAAACAGCGGTACACCCAGTGGTACAACTCGCAGAAGGGTCGGAAGGGGACTTTATGGGAGGAGCGATTCAAGAGTGTCTTGGTGGATGGATGCGGAGAAGTATTGGGGACGATGGCAGCGTACATTGATTTGAATCCGGTGCGTGCGGGGATCCTGGAGGATCCGGCGGACTATCGATGGAGTGGCTATGGGGAAGCGTCGGCTGGGAGTCGTCGAGCGATGGAGGGGCTGCGAAGGGTGGTTGCGGCGGTGGAACGATTAGACCCGGCGGCTGGGCAGGGAGCAAAAAGTCGGGAGGCAGATGAAGTGTTGTCGAGGTACCGGCTGTTCGTGTACGGAGCGGGGGAGGAACGGGAAGGGATAACTCCGGAGGGAGTACCTATGCGGAGAGGATTTGATCGCGAAGCGGTATTAAAGGTGGTGGCGGAGAAAGGGCGACTGGGGATGGAGGATTTCCTGCGCCTTCGGGTGAGGTATTTTTCGGATGGAGCGATTTTGGGAACGAGAGGATTTTTGGAGTCAATGTTTGGGGCGATGAAGGAACGATTTGGCGCGAAGCGGAAAGATGGCGCCAGGCGAGTGCGAGGACTGAAGGGTGAGCTCTATGCGTTGCGGGATTTGAAAAAGGCGGTCTTTGGGTAAGCGCATGCATGAAGATTTGTTTCCCCTGCGGATTCGATCCGGGCAGGATTCCTGAGTGGAGTTAGCTATTCCGATGTCATCCGCCGAAGAATTCAGCCGCTTGCTGGCGCGGCCGGAGCCGCTGCTGGCGCTAGCGCCGATGCAGGATGTCACGGACTTGCCATTCTGGGGGCTTATGGCGCGGTACGGGGGTCCGGATGTTTACTGGACGGAGTATCATCGGGTTCACTCGACCTCGACGCTGGAGCGGTCGATCTTGGAGAGCCTCACTGAGAATCCGACGGGGCGTCCGGCGATTGCCCAGTTAATTGGAAATGATGTCCCAGCGCTGGTGCGTGCGGCGCGTGAACTGCAGCAGTATCCGATTGCCGCCGTGGATTTCAATCTCGGCTGCCCAGCGCCCGTGGTCTATCGGAAATGCGCCGGTGGAGGATTGTTGCGCGAGCCAAAGCGGATCGACGCCATTCTGGGTGCGTTGCGCGAGGCAGTCGGAGAGCGAGGGATCCGTTTCACGGTGAAGACACGGATCGGGTTTGACGATCCCGGAGTGTTTGAGGAGCTGCTTTGCCTTTTCGCGAAACATTCGGTGGATTTGTTGACCGTGCATGGGCGAACGGTGGTCGAGATGTATCGCAACGAAGTGCACTACGACTACATCGCCCGGGCAGTTGAAGTGATGTCGTGTCCCGTTCTGGCGAATGGAAACATCCATTCGGCGGATCGGGCGTCAGCCGTGCTGCAGGCGACCGGCGCCTGTGGATTGATGATTGGCCGCGGTTGCATCCGCAATCCGTGGATTTTCGATCAGATCCGGTCACAACGCCGAGGGGAAGTACCCGTGCTGCCGACCGGTCGGACGGTTCTGGCCTATGTCGAGGATCTATATCGCACCACCGAGCCGCCCGCGGCGCGGGAACGGTTGCAGGTGGAGAAGATGAAGAAATACATGAATTTCGTGGGTACTGGGATTGGCTCGCCAGGTCCGGAGGTGGGTTTTTTTCTGCACCGGATCCGACGGGTGACGACTCGGGCTGATTTTTTTCGAACCTGCTCGGAATTCCTGGATCACGACGATCCGATGCCGCTGGTTCCCCTGGAACCCGATCCGATTCATGTGTACGCATCCGTGGTCAGATCCCCATGAGCATTCCTGCACCGGTGCTGGCTTTCCGTTATGAGCGAGGGGGGATCCATCTGCCGGAATGGGGACTTTGGTTGGATCCGCATCACCGGGTGAAAGGCTCCGATGTTGCGTTCGTAAGTCACGCTCATGCGGACCATACGGGAGCGCACCGGGAGGTCCTATTCAGTCGGGCGACGCAAATGCTCATGCGTGTACGGGTTTCGGGAAAACGAACGGAGCACGCCCTTGATTTTGGAATTCCCCAAACTTGGGGCCCCGGCACCATAACCTTGCATCCCGCCGGCCACATCCTGGGTAGCGCCATGGCGCGCCTCGAATCGAAGGGTCAATCGCTCCTTTATACGGGTGATTTTAAGTTGCGCCAGGGATTTGCATCCGAAAGGTGTGAACCGCATCCATCGGATATCTTGATCATGGAGACCACTTTCGGGCGGCCTCATTATGTGTTTCCTCCGACGGCCGAAGTAATCGCCGCACTGGTCGAGTTTTGCCGAAGGACGATATCGGCCGATGAGGTGCCTCTGCTGCTGGGGTATTCGTTGGGCAAGACTCAGGAAATTCTCTGTGCCCTGAGGCAGACGGGTCTTCGCGTGATGTTGCACGGTGCGGCGTCCACGATGACTGGTGTGTATGCCGCCCTGGGGCGATCGATGCCTGCCTATGCGGAGTGGGATCCCGCCTCAGCTCGAGGTCACGTGGTGATCGCTCCACCCGGCGCCGCCGAGACAACATTGGAAGCGAGCGTGGAAAAGGTTCGGAAAGCCGTTCTCACCGGGTGGGCGATCGATCCTTCTTGCCGATATCAATATCAGGCAGACGCCGCTTTTCCTTTGAGCGATCACGCGGACTTTCCGGATCTTTTGGAATTTGTCCGCCAGGTAAACCCGTGCCGCGTGTATACCTTGCACGGGTTTGCTGCGGATTTTGCTGAGACATTGCGGGAGCTGGGATACGACGCGCGGCCTTTGAGCGAACCGGATCAATTGACTCTGCCCCTGGGCCGGACGCAATCGGCACGATAATCGGAGGAAGCCGGTCGCAGCCGCCCTCATACGGTTTCTCTTGGATTCGAGGTGCAGTCTTTCGTTGCTTCGCGCACAATTCCTGATCTGTTTAGAGGTAGATCCCCCCAGAAACACCTTATCGACTTATGAAAGCTTCCGCATCTTCGGCGCCCGGAAAATTGAGCATTGGAGCGTTTACTCTGATCGAACTGCTCGTCGTCATCGCGATTATCGCCATTCTAGCGGGAATGCTTCTGCCTGCGCTCACCCAAGCAAAACTTAAGGCAACGGGTGCGGCATGCTTGAGCAATCAGAAGCAGCTCAACCTCGGTTGGTACATGTACGCGGAGGATAACCGCGATGTCTTGGCTCCGAGTCAGTGGAATGGTGCGAACATGAACGGTGGCGGTTATTGGGCCGGGCCCAGCCCGGACATCGCGGCGGGAATTACGCGTGGTGAGGCGGAGAACCGGATCCGCAAGGGCCTCAGTAATGGGCCCATTTGGAAATATTGCACCGCTTTCGCTGCCTACCACTGCCCGGGTGATCTTCGAACCAAGAATCGCACTCCTGGAAAAGGCTGGGCATACGACAGCTACTCAAAATCAGAGACCATGAACGGCGGCGGATGGGAGCCAACCATTCAACCTCCCTTCGTGAAATACAGCGGAATCGAGAGTGCCGCGGAGTCAATGGTTTTCATTGAGGAATCCGATACGAGAAATTTCAATGGAGGAACGTGGGTGCTCAATGTGGCAACCCCGGGATGGGTGGATCCTTTCGCCATTTTCCACGGAATATGGAGTACGTTTTCGTTCGCCGACAACCATGTGGAAGGGCGCAAGTGGATTGACCCGAAGACAATCCAAGCCGCCACCGATTCTTCCAAGGGCAAGGACAGCTTCTACTGGACCGGTGGTGGCAAGACGAATCCGGACTTCGTCTGGGTTTGGAATCGTTACCGGCACCAAAAGTGGGCCCCGCTCAAGTAGCCCGCCGGCCGGGGGTATTTTGGAGGGGACGAAGCTTAAGAAAATCGGGAGAATCAAAAAGGGGACTGCGATTCGTCATCCATGGAGTCTGTGGCGACCCTTGAAGATAAAGTGCTAATTTTGCCTTTTCTCTTCCACATTCCCTGCTTTATTCGGGGGCAGAGACCACACGAATTCATTAATCACTCATGAAAGCCCCCGCATCTCCTACGCCTTTCAAACCGGGCGTCGGAGCCTTTACCCTGATCGAACTTCTCGTCGTCATCGCGATTATCGCCATTCTTGCGGGCATGTTGCTGCCTGCACTCGGCCGGGCAAAGCTGAAGGCCACCGGTGCGGCATGCACGAGCAATCAGAAACAGCTCAACCTGGGTTGGTACATGTACTCTGAGGAAAACGGGGACGTTTTGGCCCCGAGTACCTACAACGGGGTGAACATGACCGGTGGCGGTTACTGGCCCGGGCCAAGCCCGGATATCGCCGTGGGAATCACTACGGGAGTGGCGGAGAGCCGCGTCCGCAAAGGCCTCAGCAACGGGCCGATTTGGAAATACTGCACCGCCTACGCCGCTTACCACTGTCCCGGCGATCTCCGAACCAAAAATCGCGCCCCGGGAAAAGGCTGGGCGTACGACAGTTACTCGAAAGCAGAAGGGATGAACGGCGGCGGGTGGGAGCCAGCCATACAGCCGCCGTTTGTCAAATCGAGCGGAATCCAAAATGCGTCGGAATCGATGGTTTTTATCGAAGAGTCCGATCCGAGAAATTTTAATGCAGGAACCTGGGTCCTCAATGTGGCAACTCCAGGCTGGGTGGATCCTTTTGCCATCTTCCACGGGTCATGGAGTACTTTCTCGTTCGCCGACAACCACGTGGAAGGGCGGAAGTGGATCGACCCCAAGACGATCCAGGCGGCCACTGATTCCGCAAAGGGCAAGGAAAGCTTCTATTGGGCCGGTGGTGGTAAGGCGAATCCGGACTTCGTCTGGGTTTGGAACCGGTACCAGCACCAAAAGTGGGCGCCGCTGAAGTAGGAGGCATATCTCTGGAATTTGTCGGGGCCAACCGGTGTTGGCGACGGCAAAAATCGAATCCTTTGCAAGCGTGGCGAGGGGTTTGGCCAAGAAGGAGACCCGACGGCACTGGCTGCAGGAAATCGAAGCAGGAATCGAGAAGGGGGCTGCCACCCGCTATCGTCAGCACTTCCCGCTCACTTCGGCGGAGATGCCTCGTTCCCTTCGGGAAACTTGAACGGCACGGAGTTGAATCGGGTGCCTCGAATCGTTAATGATTCCAATTCTCCTTCAAATCGGGCGACGGCGCGCAGCCACTCCGCACGCGCCTCAAAGAGCGACGTGTCTCCGGCGGTTTCCCCTGTGGCAGGATTAGCCACTGCCTGAAAGGATAGTCGCTCCGTTTTCCCCGATATCTGGGCATTGATTGTAAACGTAAGATCTGCCACCCGGATGAAGTTTTCCAGGTGTCCATCCAGGACATAGCATTTCAGCACTCCGGCTTCGGGATCTCGGACAAGCTCCAGATGGAAGGCCTCTTCGCCCAATTCAATCGCGGTGCCGCCGTGGGGTGGGGTGTGCTCGTGCTTGATGGGAGGAGATGCGCCCGCGGTCTGTTTCCCGTGGCCGCCGTCCCCGCAACCGGGCGCTGAGGCAAGAATCACCGTGCTGAGCAAGGCGGCAAAAGCCGGGCGTGTGAAGTTCATGCGGTGGTAGCTCCGTACTCCTCCGTCTTCCGCTTATCTCCGTGCGCGGGATTCGGGATTGGTCGGTGGGTTGGCGGATCAAAGACCCGGTCAAGATATTCGACTCGCATACGTTATGTCGAGCGGGCCGCAGCCAACCGTCGCAGGGCCTGTCAACCTGTGAACCGGCGTCCGACAACCACGGCATTGTGGCCGCCGAAGCCGAACGAATTGTTCATGAACGTGTTGAATCGTTGTTCGCGAGCCGTGTGCGGGATGAAGTCCAGATCACATTCGGGGTCTGGATTGTCCAGATTGATCGTCGGCGGCAGGACCTGCGTTTCGATTGCTTTGCAGCAGAGGACAGTCTCGATACCGCCGGCCGCGCCGAGCATGTGGCCGGTTGCGCCCTTGGTTGAACTGATGGCCAGTTTCCTCGCGTGCGGTCCGAAGAGGTGCTTCAGAGCTCGGGTTTCGCAGATATCTCCGACCGGGGTGCTGGTAGCGTGGGCATTCACGTAGTCAATTTGATCGGTAGCCATCTCCGCGTGGCGAAGCGCCATCTTCATCGCGCGAATCGCCCCTTCCCCTTCGGGGTGCGGTGCGGTCATGTGGTTGGCATCGGCGGTGTTGCCGTACCCGACCAGTTCGCAATAGATGCGGGCACCCCGTTTGCGGGCATGGCTCAGTTCCTCAAGGACGACCACGGCGGCCCCTTCGCCCATGACAAAGCCATCCCGGTCGCGATCAAAGGGGCGGGAAGACTTCTGTGGAGTGTCATTGCGGGTGCTCATTGCCTTCATGGCGGCGAATCCGCTCATCCCCATGGGTACCACCGTCGCTTCACTGCCGCCGGCAAACATGACTTGAGCGTCCCCTCGCTTGAGGGTAGCCCAGGCTTCACCGATGGCGTGAGTAGCGGTGGCGCACGCGGAACATGTGGCAAAATTGGGGCCACGGAGTCGGTAGTAGAGCGAGAAGAGTCCCGAGGCCATGTTCAGGATCAGCATCGGGATCATGAAAGGCGAAACTCGGCTTGGTCCCTTGGCGGTCAGGATCGTGTGTTGCTCCTCGGTGGTGTGCAGTCCGCCTATTCCCGACCCGAGGAAGACCCCGATTTCGTCCAGGTTCGCCGTGTTCAAATCGAGGCCGGAGTCTTTGAGTGCACTCCATCCGGCAAAAACTCCGAAATGTGTGAAGCGATCCGTCCGGCGAATTTCCTTCGGGGACGGAAAAGCGGGGGTCGGGTCAAAGTTCTTCACTTCGGCCGCGATCTGACAATCGTAGGCGGAAATGTCAAAGGCGGATACGCGATCGATCCCGCATTTTCCGGCGACGATATTTTGCCATAGGGTGGCGGGGTCGTTGCCCAGGGAGCTGGCAACGCCAAGTCCCGTGATGACCACCCGCCGATCTGACCAGTTACTTCCCATACCGTATGAATTGTTTCGGGCGGCTTTCTTCGCCAGCCCAAGATTGCACCAACCCAACACATGGAACATTGGCGTTCTTACCGCTCCAACGCGGCGCGCCAGCGAAACCCTCGTGTCGAATATCGCCTGCTCAGGAAAAGAAAAACGGGCAGCGGGTGAAACCGTCTGCCCGATGATAACCGCGGCTTGCGCCGCTTCAGGAACCTACTTCTGCTGTTCCTCGATGTACCGATTGACGTCGCCGACAGTGGCCAGTTTTTCGGCATCCTCATCGGGTATTTCGGAGCCGAACTCCTCCTCTAGCGCCATCACAAGTTCCACGGTGTCGAGTGAATCGGCACCAAGGTCCTCGATGAACTTTGCGTCGGGTGTGACTTGGTCAGCGTTCACGCCGAGTTGCTCGACGATGATATCTTTGATTCGTTGCTCGATGGATTTTTCAGCCATGGTTTTTCCTATTTTTCTTTCGCGGCCTTCGTAGGCGAGGGGGATGGAAGCGTCAAGGACTGTTCCGTAATATTTTAAGTTGCACGTTCGCCGCCGTTCTCAAGAAAGGCAGCGCCGAAACTGATTCCAACTCCGGCGAACGCTTGAAATGAGCCGTGACTGAGTCCGGGTGTCAAGATCTGTGACGCGCGGGCGATCGAGACCGATGCCGCGATCGGTCGATTTGAGCGTATGCAATGCCCGTGATTATTCGCTTTCACCGTCCTTCAGTTCATTCTCAGTCACCCACGAAATTGTTTTCCACAGTAGCCAGGCAACAAAGGACAATACGAGGATGGCGAGCGCGAGGCCGATGAAGACCTCGTTGCGTCGCTCCGGCTGAACGAACCGCAGGGGATAGAGAAACGCGGTGATCGACATGGCGGCCAGTCCGGCCGCCGCTTGTTTGAGGCGACGGTGACTGAGATTGGTTTCCTGAGCGGCGGAACGAAACACCAGTTGCCAGAAGCGGATGCCAATGAGCAGTCCGAGCAACACCAGCGGACCGATGGCCCAATGCCACCGCAGCACCAATTTTCCGCCCGACCCAACTTCAACGGCGGCCAGCGATGCCAACATTCCGGCAAACGCCAAGCCGGTGGCCACGGCAACGACTTGTTGAAAAAACCGATCGTTGGTGCTCGCGGGGATCATTTTGTTCGAAAGGCCCGATTCACTCAACCCGGCAGACGCCGCGCCCCCGGGTAACGTCACCGATGTGCCAGGCCATAAATTTTGCCTTGCGGATGGCTTGGAGCACCGCATTCGCTTGGTCGGCCTCCACGATGGCCGTCATGCCGATTCCCATGTTGAAAACTTGGTAAAGTTCCTCTTCGGGGACACCCCCGTGCGCCTCCATCAGGCGGAAGATGGGTAGCATATCCCAGGACCCCTTGCGAATCACGACGTCACATTTTCCGGGGAGGACCCGGGGTAGATTGTCGATGAAGCCGCCGCCGGTGATGTGGGCTAGACCCTTTAACAGGCGGGGCTTTCCGGGCCTGTTAAATTTACGGATCAGCGACAGCACCAGTGGGCCGTAGCTGAGGTGAACGGCCAGCAACGCTTCCCCGAGGGTGGTTCCAAGTTCGGGCACCCGGCGGTTCAGTTTCCACTTCCACTGCTCCAGAAAAATCCTGCGGGCGAGTGAATAGCCGTTGGTATGCAGCCCGCTGGAACCGATTCCCAGGACAATATCGCCGGGACGAATTTCGCGGCCGGTCAACATCGCCGGCTTGTCCACGATTCCGACGATCGTGCCGCTGAGGTCGTACTCTCCTGCTTGATAAAAGCCGGGCATCTGAGCGGTTTCTCCTCCGATCAGGGCGCAGCCGTTGGCGGCACAGCCGCGCGCAAAACCACCGATGATCTCGGTGAAGACGTGGGGCTCGAGTTTTCCTGTACCGAGGTAGTCGAGAAAAAAGAGGGGTTCCGCTCCGAGCACGGCGATGTCATTGACGCAATGATTGACCAAATCCTCGCCAATCGTGCCGTGACGATCCATGGCGAAGGCAATCTTGAGTTTGGTACCAACGCCGTCGACGCTGCTGACCAGGACGGGATGGCGGTGCCGTCGCGTGTTGAGGGCAAACAGGCCACCGAATCCGCCGACTTTGCCAAGGACTTCCGGTCGGTGGGTTGAGGCGAGCAATTGGGGGAGGGTGGCTTTCACACGGTTCCCAAGATCGATGTCAACGCCGGCGGCGGCGTATGCTTTCGGACGTTTCATGCGATGGGAACTATTTGGACCGGACCGCGCGGTGTCGAGGGGGAAGCGGGTTCAGGCTTCTTTTTTGCCGGATTTGTCTCTACCGGTAGGCCTTGTGTCGTTTACCGCTGAATTGGAATTGCTGATCCGTGCCCGCTATCCGTTGGTGTACGTGCTGACCGGAGAAGAACTCCGCGCCGAGGAGGCGGTCTTGGAAGTTGCCGGGCGCCGGAACAAGAAGGTATTTGAATGGACCTGCACGGGCGGTTTGGTCCCGGCGGGAACGAGCATCCAATCCAAGCACCGGAACATGGCCACTCGGGATCCACTGGTTGCCCTCGATCAGATCCTGGAGCAGGTCGAGCCCGCCCTGTTTGTTTTCAAGGACCTGCACGCGTGGATGGGGCCGGCACATCCAGCGGTCGTTCGGAAACTCAAAGACATCGCACTCCACCTGAAGAATAGTCTCAAGACCATCCTCTTGGTTTCGCCGGTGTTGCTGATTCCGATCGAGCTCGAAAAAGAGACCACGGTGTTGTCGCTCCCACTGCCAGATCGGGCGGAGTTGGGGGCACTGCTGGATGACATCGCCGAAGAAATGTTGAATCAGGGGTCGGTGCGCGTCGACGTGGATGCGGCGGGCCGGGACCGATTGATGGAAGCGGCGCGAGGATTGACACGGGCGGAAACGGAAAATGTATTTGCGCGGGTTCTCGTAAAGCATGGGCGGCTGGGCGGCGATCTGGTGAACGAGGTGTTTGCGGAAAAACAGCAGTTGGTGCGGAAAAATGGCTTACTGGAGTACCTCGTTCCCGCGGAGGGATTTGATCACGTGGGTGGTCTGGCCGGGCTGAAACGATGGCTGAGAGAACGACGGTTGGCCTTTACCCTTGAGGCCCGCGAGTTTGGGCTGCCGTCACCGCGGGGTGTGCTCCTGCTCGGGGTGCAGGGCTGCGGCAAGAGTCTTTGCGCAAAGGCCGTCGCCAGCGAATGGCAACTGCCGCTCCTGCGCTTCGACCTGGGTCGGTTGTTCGGAAGTTACGTCGGGTCGTCGGAAGAAAACGTCCGACGGGCGATCGCGGTCGCGGAGAGCGTCTCTCCCGCGGTGCTGTGGATCGACGAAATTGACAAGGCCTTTGCCGGGACGGCCAGCAGTGGTGCGAGCGATGGCGGCACCGGTGCTCGCGTTTTCGGCACGCTACTCACCTGGCTGGCGGAGAAGACCGCCCCGGTGTTCGTCGTCGCCACGGCCAATGACATTTCCCATCTGCCTCCCGAGCTGCTTCGGCGGGGGCGTTTCGATGAGATTTTTTTCGTCGACCTGCCTGACGAGGCTGGCCGCGCCGAAATTCTCGGTGTGCATCTCAACCGGCGTGGTCGGCCGGCGGAATCCTTTGATGTCGGCGCGGTTGCCGCGGCCACTCCCGATTTCAGTGGTGCCGAGATCGAAGCCGTTGTTGTGGCGGGCCTGTATTCCGCTTTTGGCGAAGGGCACGACCTCACCTCGGACGATTTGTTGCGCGCCGGTCAGGAGATGATCCCGTTGGCGCGTACGATGGCCGAGCAGACGAGTCGATTGCGGGAGTGGGCAACGGTTCGAGCTCGGAGAGCCTGATTCCCTTCAGATCCCCTCGTAGTCCCGCACCGGCCGGGGCGGGTTGCCCCAGTGACTCTCTGGATCGGTTCCGCTGATGAGGATTCCCTCCTTGTTCCAGCCCATGGTGCCACGCACGTCGGGGGTGCAGTAGCGCAGGGTGAGCCCGCAGCGCCGGCGCTGCGAGAGGTTGGCCTTGGAGCTGTGCAAAAGCAGATCGGAGTGTATGGAGATCTGGCCGGCCAGCAATTCATCGTCCACCACCGTCCCATACTGCTCTGCGTTTTCAACGGTTTGGTTTAGCACGTTCTGCTCGCCCGCGTCGCTAGGCCTGAAAGTGAGGTGACCGTGGTGATGGGAGCCGGCGATAAAGCGCATGCAGGCGTTCTCCACATCGGCGTCGTCGATGGCCAGCCAGACGGTGAGCGTCTTGGAGGGGGTGAGGGGCCAATAGGAAGCGTCCTGGTGCCATGCGATGATCTTGCCGTCCCCTGGCAGCTTGCAGAAGACTTGCGCTCCCCAGCCGACCACCTCGTCTCCCAGCAGATCCTTGACCAAGGCCGTGATGCGGGGATGGGTGATCAGGTCCCAGACCGCCCCGTATTTCATGTGGGCGGAGATGATTGAGTAACTGCTGGCCCCTTGTGAAATGACCCGGGCGAGAATGGTGTCGAAGAAGGCCCGCGGGGCGGCGATTTCCTCAGTCGAGAGGACGCGCAGGCCCTTGACATAGCCTTCGCGGTTGTAGTGGGCGATCTGTTCCGGTGTGAGGCATTTTGGATTTTGGACCGTGCTGGGATGGAAGCTGAGGTCGCGGTCCATTGTGGCGAGTTGGGCGAGAGAAGGAACGACCTTAAATTTGGGCTGAGCGGTCATGGGAATGGGAATTTATCAAACGAATGGAAATCGACTAGGACCATGAACCTGGGAGCGCCGGCATCCCTGCCGGCGGGTGTGGGCCCCCCCTGGAGGTTCGCCGGCAGGATGCCAGAGAACCCAGGGATCCGGTTTATGGCGAGCGCAGAGGGTACAATCATCGCCAAAGCAATCAAATCAATCCGGCAATCAATCCGACCGTTAACCCCCGTGCATCCATGCTTTTGAGATTTCCTCGTTGTCAGCGCGGCCTCTCCTGTGTAGGCGGGAGCGGTGTTGCGCCCTTCTTCTCCGCCCGCCTTTCGCCGCCGACATTCCGAACAGGGGTCCGGCGGTCCTTCCGCCCCCAAATTTCAGCGGGCGGACTCAGCACTCTCCGAAACTGAAACCTGGCAGAAGCCCTGGGCCCAGCTGAAATACTACAGTAACCACCCGTGCATCTTTCCTGCCATGCTCCGGGCCGCCTCTCCCGATGCCCGGCCGGGAAGCCTCGTCGCCGTCTATGACCGCGAAGGCCGCCCCTATGGCACGGGCCTTTACAATCCACGCGCCCGTGTTCCACTCCGGGTGTTTCACCACGGGGATGTTCCGGCCGATGAGGCTCACCTCGATTTGCTGATCGACCGCGCACTCGATTTGCGTCTCGACATTCTCCGGCTTCCGGAGGTCACCGATGCGTTCCGGGTGATTCATTCCGACGGAGACAGCCTGAGCGGCCTGGTCGTGGACAAACTTGGGGACGTGCTTAGCATTGAGGTGCACAGCCTCGGCATGCATCAGCGCCTCTCACGCTGGCTCCCAAAGCTCCATACGCGACTTGGTACCAAACGGGCCGTCATCGAAGTGGAGGAACACATCGTGCGCTGGGAAGGAATTGATCCCAGGACCGTCGCTTCGGATCCCGTGAAGACCGTTCGCATCAAGGAGCACGGGATCAAATATGAGATCGATTTCGCCACGGGTCATAAGACTGGATTTTTCTGCGATCAACGCGAGAACCGCCGCCGGCTCGCCTCCTTCACCCAGGGCAAACGAGTGCTGGATCTTTGTTGCTATACCGGTGGGTTCGCGCTCTCCGCAAAAGTGGCCGGGGGTGCGACGGAGGTCACCGGCGTTGATCTCGATGAGAAAGCCATCG
This sequence comes from Akkermansia muciniphila, assembly GCA_945900455.1. Classification (GTDB taxonomy): domain Bacteria; phylum Verrucomicrobiota; class Verrucomicrobiia; order Limisphaerales; family UBA9464; genus SIBK01. The sequence continues at coordinate 12,904 of CAMDJH010000021.1, read as the reverse complement.
AACAGGCCAAGCGCAATGCCAACATCAATCAGGCGCGAATCGATTGGGTGCATTGCGACGCCTATTCCTATGCCCGCCAAATGCAAAAAAACGGAGAAACCTCGGATGTCGTGATTCTGGACCCACCCAAGCTCATTCTCGGGCGTGACATTGAGGATGAAGCCGAGGGGATTAGGAAGTACGAGGATTTAAATGCGTTGGGGATGGCCGTCTTGAAACCGGGCGGCTTGCTGGTGACGTGTTCCTGCTCCGGGCTGCTGACCCCCGAGGATTTCGAGCGATTGGTGACCAAGGCGGCTCACCGAATGGTTCGACGGCTGCAGTTTCTGGATAATACCGGCGCGGGTGCGGATCACCCCGTGCTCTCAAACTGCCCGGAAGGCCGCTATTTGAAGGTTCTCTGGGCCCGGGTATTGTAGGTCACCCATGACAAATCTGAATGAGACCGATCGACGCCTTTCGATATTGTCCCGGTTGCTCGCGAGCGCTGCCCGAACGGGACACCGAAGTCCTGTTCATCGACTGCTCTTTCTGTGGCTTTCGATATTATTTTAACCCCGCAGCGGCCGTCGCCGCGTTTGCGCGACGGGCGGATGGGCAGGTTCTGATGATCCGTCGCGCCCGGGAACCCTCCATTGGCCGACTGGCACCCCCCGGTGGGTTCGTCGATCCGGGAGAAACCTATGAAGCTGCCGTCCGTCGGGAATTCCGCGAGGAGGTCGGCATCGAACCCAGTGGACTCCGCTACCTCTGTTCACAACCCAATCGATACGCCTATCGCAACCTCGTCTACCCGGTGCTCGATCTCTATTTCGTTGCCCGGCTCGACGGCCCGACGGGAATTGTCGACTCGAACGAAGTGTCGGCGGTTTGCTGGCTCACCCCTTGCGACGTTTCTCCAGCCGACCTGGCATTTGACTCGACTCGCAAGGCCTACGAACAATTCCTTGATACACTCTAAGCCTAAAAATGCGGTGGATCCGGCACGTCGCTTGCCAGCCGACACATCCCATTTACTTTGGGGGATGCAGCTGCCCGCTCGCGCGAGCGTCATGATTCTTAACACGGTGCTCTTTCCGGGCGCCGTGTTGCCGTTACGCATTTTTGAAATGCGATATCGCACCATGCTAAGCGCAGCTCTTGCTGGGGACCGGATGTTCGCCGTCGCCCTGCAACGGCCGAGGTCCCGCACCGAATCCCCATGCCCCATTGCCTGTCTCGGATTGATCCGTGCATCCGTCGAGAATCCCGACGGCACCTCCAACCTGATTCTGCAGGGTGTGGTGCGAATCCGCCTGACGCGCATCCTTCACTATAAACCATTCCGGCAGTGCGGCTTCGAACTTCTCGCGCCCGATCCGAAGGAAAGCCTGGTCGTCGACGCTCTCCGGTCCCGGGTCCTCGAACTCGCCGAAGCCCGCGCCCGACAGGGAATCTCTCTCCCGCTTGATGCCTTCAAGAAAGCGGTCGGGGAGATCGACGGCCCCAAGACCATTGATCGGTTTATTGAATCGCTCGCGCAATGGCCCGATGCCGGTCAGCTTGCGGACCTGATCGCCCGACTTTTTCTCCAAGACAATCCGCGAGCACAACAAACCGTTCTGGAAGCTGTCGCAACGGAAAAACGACTGAAGCTGCTCGTCCAACTCTTGATGGGAGAGGTCGTTCGTGCTCAAGCGAAAGGGCAACAAACATGAATGTCGAAGGCGGGCCTGCGGCTTCCGACGAGAATGCCGTGGCGGAACGTCACGCGGCGCTTTTCTCCCAGCTCGTGACGGGACATGGTCAGATGGCCCTGATGTTTCTTGGCAAACTACCGAATCCCCAGACGGGCAATGTCGAGCTGCCGATCCTCGAGGCGGCGCGCACGTTCATGGATCAGTTGGAGATGTTGGAGAAAAAAACCCAGGGCAACATTTCCCCGGACGAAATTCACCTTCTACAGGAAACCCTTGGCCTCACGCGGACGGCCTTTACCGAAGTCGTCGACGGTATCAACCGCGCTGACGCCGACGCTGACGCTGACGCCGCGACGTTCCAGACGCCGGTTGTCTGAAGGGCGGGTTCCACGCCGAGAATCTAACCCCTAAGTATCAAGCCTTACACGTAGCTCCTAGGCGCTGATCGGCCGGTTGAGTCGTTGAACTTGAAACAGGAATTTGCGGGGGGAAGAACCGCGGACTCACACGGATCGACGCGGATAAGATGCAGCAGCAGCCCCCACTTCCAGAGTGAGCGACGGAACACGGCCCAAACGTCCGAAATCGGCGTTTATCCGTGTTCATCCGCGGTTCCAACTCCGGTTAATAAACGGAGTAGCCATCGCAGCGACGATGGATTCGGTTGTCACGGAATCGTAACCGAGCCGCCGCACGCCTGTGACCTCACTCCCCCAGGGTGGTTTCATGAGTTCAAAGTGTTGGGGCTGGATTCTCCTCGCTGCCGCGTGCGCGGTCGTCTGCGCCCGGGCAGAGGTTCCATTGAGTGAGGCACGGTCCACCCTTGAGAAATGGGTCGAGACCCGCCAATTGATCTCCAAGACCAAGGCCGACTGGCAATCCGACCGGGATCTGCTCGATCAGACCACTCAACTGCTGGATCGCGAGCTGAAGTCGATCGAAACCCAGATAACCAGGCTCGGTACAAACACGACGCAGGTTGAGAAGGAGTGGTTGCACGCGGAGGCGTTGCTCAAGTCATCCAACGAGAGCCTCGAACAAACCCGGAAATTTGCGGCGGATCTCGAGGTCCGAATCGCAGAGGTGGTTCCCCGGCTTCCCATGCCGCTCCAGGATATCCTAAAGCCGCTCCTGGCGAGAATCCCCCTAAATCCCGAAAGCACCAAGATGCCCGCGACCGAGCGCGTTCAGGTGATGGTTGGGATCCTCAATGAACTGGATAAGTTCAACAACGCGGTCTCAATTTTTAGTGACAAGCAGAAAAATGAAAAAGGCGAGGAGCTCGCCGTGGAAACAGTTTATGTCGGGTTGGGGGCCGCGTACTTCGTCAATGATTCAGGAGATTTTGGTGGGGTGGGTTCTCCGGGAAAAAAGGGTTGGGAATGGACGGTGAAACGCGAGCTGGCGTCTCCTGTCCGGGAGGTCATTCGAATCTATAGAAACGAGCGCTCCGCCCGATTCGTTTCCCTTCCGGTAGTCATCCAATGAAACAACTCTTCAATTGCAATAGCCTTGTGACAAGCCGCCTCATTGGCCTTCTTGCGGCGACGATCGTCCTCGTGCCGTCGGACGGGTTCGGTCAAAACATGGAAAATCTTGCTTCGGGGGCTGGCAAGGATTTGCAGACGGCGTTCGCCGAATTGTCAAGAGTCCGGCAGGAAATTGAAACCGACCGCCTTCCGCTCGCGCGACAGATAACGGAGCTTGAGCAAAAAGTGGCGGAACGACGCGTTGAATTCGCCAAGGCGCAGCGGGTCCAGGAGAATCAACTTGTCGAATTGAATGCGCTGAAGACCGAAGCCAAACAGCGCGGCGACGAAGTTAAATACATAGAATCGCTGCTGAGTGAATACACGCGCGCGTTCCGGTCCCGTCTCAATTTTGTTGAGGAGCCCCGATTCGGCTCGCTGTTTGAATCCGTGGAAAAAGCGGGCGCGGCTGCGGATATGGCGCCGGCGGATAAATTCAATGCACGTTCCGTCCTCTTAACAGCAGCTCTAAAACGGGCGGAAGGTGCCCTCGGTGGAGAATTGATCGACGGCCGGGCGCTGGATAAAACGGGCGTCCTGCGGACGGGCAAGGTTGCACTGATCGGGCCAGTGGCGATGTTTTCAGCCAGTGCGGGAGGTCCGGCGGGTCTGTTACAGCAGGAGCTGAACAAGGCGGATCCGAGCATCGCCAAACTGGATCCCGCCCTGGAAGCCGCCAGTCGAGCGCTCGTAGCCTCCGGCTCGGGAGAGTTGGTGTTGGACCCCACCCTCGGCAATGCTTTCAAGCTTGCCGCCATGGAGGAATCTCTGTTCGAAAAGCTTAAAAAGGGCGGCATTGTCATGATTCCACTGGTTGGTTTGGGCCTCGCCGCCGTTCTTCTCGCTCTCTTCAAGTGGTTCGAGTTTTCCCGGGTCCGACTCGCGACCGAGGGCGACTTACAGTTGGTTCTGCAATATCTCGAATCCAGGAAACCCGACAAGGCATTGCAGCACGTTCGGAGTATTCCTGGCATGGCCGGTGACCTGCTGGCCGCCGCCATTGAACACATCGACGAGAAGAAGGAATATATCGAGGAAATCCTCTATGAGAAAATGCTGGGAGCACGGATGAGGCTCGAACGGGGGCTGCCGTTCCTCGCCCTCGCCGCGACCACGGGTCCGCTAATGGGTTTGCTCGGAACCGTCACGGGCATGATCGCCACGTTTAAGATCATTTCCAGTTTTGGCGGCGGTGATCCGAAGATGTTGGCGGCTGGCATATCGGAGGCGCTTATCTGCACGGCGACCGGCATGGCGGTTGCGATTCCAGCACTACTTTTTCACGCATTCCTCAGCCGTCGAGCCAAGGCAATCATCGGCAGCATGGAGCAGACAGCGGTTGGTTTCGTGAATGGATTATCGAACGGCACCGACGACGATTCCTCTCACTAAGCCTGTCCTAACCTCCCGCATCATGAACGCAGTGATACACGAAATGTGGCATACATGGTCGAATGGCGGCCTGGTGATGGGCGCCATGGCATTGCTTGCCATTGTCCTATACGCAAGCGCGTTCCGTCTGCTGCGGATGCTACACTATCGCGGCCTCACCAAGGCGTCGGATGGGGTGTTGCGAGGTTGGGTGGCCCGGCCCTCGGAAGCTCCGGGACGGATCCGCGAATTGATCCGCTACACGCAAGATGAAGCCCCTTCGTTGCGCGACGTCGAAGGTCGATTCCGGGAAGTGGAGGCGACAAAAGTCTCGGACATGGACCGGCGAATTGCATTCCTGAATGTGCTCGTCGTCACCGCCCCGCTGTTCGGTTTGCTCGGCACCGTGTTGGGTATGCTGCTGACGTTCAAGGCGATTGGCACCGGCGGAAGTTCCACTTCCGAGATCATTGCCAGGGGAATCAGCGAAGCCCTCATTGCCACGCAAACCGGAATGATGATTGCGATTCCAGGTTTAATCCTAACGACCATTGCAAAGCGGCGGCGCCACGAGTACGTCGCGTTTCTAACACGGCTGGAGGGTATAACTCTGCGCCACCTGCGTCCCGAACACCGGGGAGAGATGACCCAGTTCGTGACTCGCCGAGATGCGGGTCGCACCGTTCCCCGCCCGCAACCTGAATTCGTTCATCAATGAGATTTCGCCGCACACTTGCCGAGCCGGATGAGCCGATCGAGCTGAATCTAATTCCGCTCATCGACATCATCATGTTTCTGCTGATCTTTTTCGTTTCCACAACGAGCTTCATTGAGGAGCCGGGCGTGAAAGTGGACAAGCCTGCCGCGGCGAGCGCGAGTCAGGTTGAGAAGAACAGCATCATCTTTGCGGTGACACCCGACGGGAAAGTCGCCTACGGAGGGAAGGAAATCGGACTGGGTGGCGTTCGCCCCACGGTGAAACGCCTCTGTGCAAAAGAGCCCCTCTCGGTAGTCATTCAGGCGGACGAGAACGCGCGCTCGGGCATGGTCATTCGAGTGATTGACGAAGCCAAGCTTGGTGGCGCGAAGGACGTGAGTCTCGCAACCGAGAAGGGTTGATCCGTTTGCACTGAAAGGCGCGATGCGCAAGGTCTATCAAAACGACAATACGTCCACCGGCACGGCGGTGGCGGTGACGTTGTCCGTGGGCTTCACTGCCCTGCTCTTCGGTGTCATTCCTTTTGCGCATCGGATCAACAAACCCGACCGCACATTGGAACTTAGAAAAACCGGTGCGGTGGAATTGCCGCCGCCCGCCCAAGAGACACTCCCGCCTCAGATCGAGGAAATGAAGCCGCCGGAGGCAGCCCCGGAACCACAGTTGGCGGAGGCAAAGCAGGCCATTCCCCTGAGCGCTGATCTGGAGGTGGCCATGGGATCAGGGGGCGCCCTGGCTGGCTTCGGGGAGACCCACTCGGTGGCGGCTGCCGCAGCGACGCAGGAAGAGGCGTTCAATGTCGCCGATCTCGAGAAGCGTCCCGAAGCGGTAACTCAAGTCGCACCCGCCTATCCGCCGGAACTCCGCAAGGCAAAGGTCGAAGGCGTCGTGACGATGCTCTTTGTGTTGGATGAAAAGGGCCGGGTGGAGGATCCGCGCGTCGAGAATTCGACCCGCCCCGAGTTTGAAAAGCCGGCGTTGGAGGCGATCCGCAAGTGGCGTTTCACTCCCGGCATGAAGGACGGTCAACCGGTGCGCACCTATATCCGAATCCCAATGCGCTTCCGAGTGATGGCGGGATAACAAGCCAAGATGACAAACCAATTGATTCACCGAAGCCTGAAGTGGGCGAGGACGCTCGTGGGAGGGGTATGCCTCCTGGGCGGATTCCTCGCCGTGGCCGCGTCGAAACCGCCAAAGAGTGCGGAGGCCGTGGCACCGACGACCTTTACCCCGTTGCCCGAAGGGCACGAACTCGCCTCCATGTGGAACGATCCTGAGTTTGCTCGCCGCCTGATCGGCAGTTACGGATTCGCGTCGGATATTGAGCCGCGTATGACCCCGGAGGAACAGGCGGCCTATCGCGACAAAGTGGTGCCTCTCCTGCGTGATGATCAGAAAAAAGCTCAATCTTTGTTGAGCTCGCTCCTTAAACCGGGCGGCACCGCCATTTTCGACTTCACGCTCGGCAACCTCTATTTTCAAGCGGAGGATCTGACGAACGCGGTGAAACATTTCGAGGCTGCGATTGAAAAGTATCCCGACTTTCGACGAGCCCAGAAGAACCTTGGATTTGCGTTGGTTCGTGACGGCAAGTATGCCGAAGCGATCAAACCCTTGGTCCGAACCATTGCGTTGGGGGGTGGTGACGGAAAAGTGTTTGGACTGCTGGGATTCGCTTATTTGAGTCAGGGCCGGAACGTTTCGGCCGAGGCCGCATATCGCCAGGCGTTGGTATTCGAGGCGGAGAACATCGATTTCAAGCTCGCCCTGGTGAAGTGTTCGATCGCCACGGCGAATTTCGACTACGCACTCGCACTGCTGGATGAATTGATCACGCAGTATCCCGAGCGTGACACCCTCTGGTCATTACAAGCCAACATTTATATCCAACGGGAGCAGCCGGCAAAAGCCGCCATCAGTCTTGAGATGTTGCGGCGGGCGGGCAAGGCCAATACCCAGACACTCTATTTGCTCGGCGATCTTTACATGTCGCAAGAGTCGCGCGATCTCGCGCTCGGTGCGTACCTCGAAGCCGTCGAAAAGGACAATGGACAAAATCCTGCAAAGGCGCTCCGCGCGGCGCAGATTCTAGTCAGTCGGAGTGCGTGGACGGAGGCGGACCTGATGTTTTCCAAGATCCGCAACGCCGGAACGCAGCTGACCGGGGCGGACGAATTGCAACTCTTGAAGTTGGAATCCAAAGCCGCAATGTCGGCCGGCTCGGGCGAGAAGGCCATTGAGACGTTGGAGCAAATCCTGGGGAAGAATCCACTTGACGGCGAAGCGCTCCTGTTGGCGGGCGACTACTACTCGAAGAATAACCAAAGCGAGAAAGCGGAGATCCGCTACCGCACCGCAGGCGGGATTCAAGGGTTTGAAGCCGAGGCATTGGTCAAGCATGCCCAGTTGCTTGTTAAGTCGCAGAAATATGTCCCTGCGAGTGAGTTGCTCAAAAAGGCGCAGAAGCTCAAGCCGCGAGATAACGTACAGCGTTACCTCGAAAAAGTGGAGCAGCTCGCGCGCACCAGCAGTCGGTCCTGAGCGGCACCGTCTCCAACTCCTTCTCATGGGAACGATCTCCAACCGGATGAGAGTGCCGCAGGCTCTTATCCTGGCAGCAGTCCTACTTGCCTGGTGGGTGGGCACGGATGCGACCGCCCAAGAATCAGGCAGTGTGACCGGCGTTGTTGTGAGCTCCTGGGATGGTTCACCGATGGCGGGTGCCGCGATCACCGTGCGGGGCACCACGCTCGGGACCCAATCCGATTCAACGGGCCGATTCCTACTGAACAGCGTGCCGACCGGAGTTCAGACAGTACGATTCTCCAAGTCTGGATTCGCTTCGGCGACGGTAACCGATGTCCGCGTGTTGCCTGGCGAAACGACCACAGTGAATGGGAATCTTCGTCCCGAATTCTATGAGATGGAGGAATACGAGGTCACCGCCGAGGAATTCACCAAACAAACCGAACAGATCCTGTTTGAACGGCAGAATTCACCATCAATGATGGAGGCGCTCGGCTCGGACTTTCTTTCCCGGGTGGGTGCAGGCAATGCGGCGGAGTCGATTTCAAAAATCTCGGGCGCGACGATTGTGGATGGCAAGTCCGCCGTGATCCGCGGCTTGAATGACCGGTACATCACCACAACGCTTAACGGCGCCAGCGTCCCATCCGCCGACCCGTACCGGCAGTCCGCCTCGCTCGACCTGTTCCCGTTGCAGGTGATCGACCGTGTGGTGGTAGCCAAGACCTTCACACCCGATCAACCAGGCACCTATACGGGAGGCGGCATAGACATCGTCACGAAATCATTCCCGGAGAAGCCTTTTTTTTCGGTGTCGCTGGGCGGTGCCTACAATCCGCAGGTAAATCTTAACGATCACTTTCTCACCTACAAAGGCGGCGCACTGGACTGGGCCGCTATGGACGACGGGGGACGTGCATTGCCGAGTACCGTCAACCAGGAAGCACCCCTCGGGCAACCATTGCCGACACCCCTCGTTGGCAATCTCCCGACGAACTCGCCCGTGTTCAGGCAAAAGGTCGAGAGTCAACTTCGCCTCGATCGGGTAACGCAGGCGCTGGGCACCTCGGAGTTTGCCCCCAAACACGACGTTCCCCCGTTGAATCATAACCTGTCTGCAGCGGGTGGCAGCTCGGTGCCGGTATTCGACGGACTGTTGGGGTACTTCGCCGGCGTGAGCTACAAGCATGAATACGCCTCCTACGAGGATGGAATCTCCCGGCGCTACCAAAGCGGGACCGAGATCAAGAACAGCTATCGGGACGCCCGATCCCTGGGCACGGTGAATTGGTCGGGAATGGTGAACCTAGCTTACAAACCCATTGAGAATCACGAACTGGGTTACACGTTCTTCTACAATCAAAATGCCGTCGATGACGTCCGGATCCAGGATCAGGGCGTTGACGCAAACAACAGCACGGGGGGGGAATTTCGGAAGTTCAATCTGTACTGGATCGAGCGCAACCTGATGACCCATCAGATGAAAGGAGAACATCGACTTCCGAGCTTGGGTGACCTTCAGTTTAACTGGCTTGTCGGGCTGGCACAGACCACCCAGGACGAACCCGATGCGCGCTTCTTCAACGACAACAACTCGGGAAGCGGATTTGAGACCGGCGGAAAGAACTCAAATCCGAAAGACCCTACGCGGTACTTCCGTGCTCTTGATGAAGGTAATCTGAACCCAAAATTGGACTGGATTCTTCCATTCTCCAATTGGACCCCCGATGAAGGCCGGGTCAAATGGGGAGTCTTCGACAGCTCCTCGGACCGTAATTTCACCGAGCGACAATTCTATTACCCGGGGCGTGGTGGGTATCAGGACAATCCCAATCTGTTTCTCACTCCGGAAAACCTGGGTTTGCTCTCGGTTAAGACCAACGCCCGCAGCATCAAGTTTAACTGGGGTGATTATGTCCAGGTTTTTGACAGCCTCTACACCGGCGATCGCACGGTGCAGGCAGCCTATCTCATGGCGGAGCTTCCCCTCGTCAAGAATCTCCGGCTGACGGGCGGGGCGCGATACGAAGCATCGGACATCTCCGTGTATTCCATCAGTTATCTGGATAGTAGCATCACGGGCAAGAAAACCAATGATACGAGGCTGAACCAGGCAGACGTGCTGCCGAGTATTGGCCTCACCTATGCGGTGATCACTAATATGAATGTCCGGTTGAACTACAGCCGGACGGTCGCCCGCCCAAGCTTTCGTGAGCTGGCTGCCTACTACAGCTATGATCCGATTGTCAGTGATTTCGTCGAGGGAAATCCCCTGTTGAAGATGTCCGCGATCGAAAATCTCGATGCGCGCTGGGAATGGTTTTTCCGGCCGGGCGAACTGGTCAGTGCCAGCCTATTCTACAAGAAACTTCAGGATGCGATTGAACGAGGCAACGTAAAACAGGAGGGGGACGTCATTACATTCTTCAACAATGACGCGATTCTGTACGGCATTGAGTTCGAAGGTCGGAAGAGCCTTGGCTTTATGGGGTCGCCCCTGGCTCCATTCAGTGTCGGGGGGAACTTGGCCCTGGTGGCATCCGAGGTGAAATTGTCGACGAACGACTACAATGTGAAGCAAATGTTCCTACCCGACACCGAACCCACGCGTCCCCTTTATGATCAATCTCCATACATCATAAACTTCGATCTCAACTACAGTAACGAGCGGCTCGGGACAACCGCCGCTATAATATATAACGTCGCGGGACCCCGCATTGCCCTCACCAAGTTGAATACCGACGATGTTTATGAACAGCCGACACCCGTTCTGGATTTCGTGCTCTCGCAGAAAATCGGCCCTCACCTGACGATGAAGTTCGCATTTAAGAATCTTCTCGACCCCACTTTCGAGCGCACTTACGGGAAGAATACCTCCCTGCTGTACTCATCCTATTCCAGGGGGCGCAGCTTCGGAATGACGTTGCATTACGATTTCTAGCCCATGAAACGTACGTTCATTGCGGGTCTCCTTGTGCTCGGTTTTCTCCGCGGAGCGCATGGAGAGTTGGACCCACGGGTGGATCTTGGAGCAGCCGAAATCCCGCGAGACTTTGTTGTGCTGCCGAACGCGACCAATGCCATTCAATTTCGCTTGTACACAAACGCGGCGCCGGATGCCCGCCATTTGTTCAATACGTTTGAGATCGAAGCGCATGGTGAGATCTTGATTGCAAGCCCTGGAGGTGAGCCCTTGCGGCGCTCGCTTAGTCAAGCTGCGGCGGGTGGAGAGCTTCATAATATTCTGGTCAATGGAAAAGGGCCGGAGTTGGCCCACGGTAACGGCCTGGTTGTGGTGGAGGAGGCCTCTGGCCCGGGCTGGAGTTATATCGGTCTGGACGGCAGTCGTGCTTATCAGGGGCTGGTAAAACAATTCAGAAGGGGCGTCCTTTATGTCGAGCCAGACCTTTTTATCCTGCATGACCATTTGATTGCCGGGGCGACGTCGTCCTTCCAGATGCGGATGCACCCCCCATCGGCCACACGGGTGGATGCCATCTGGAGAGACCTTCGGTTGGAGCTTCCGAGGGCGGGCCTGAGAGTTCACGCACCAGCGATTCAAAAGCAGCCGCGCAGTTGGGAGCGGATTGATTCTATTGCCGATGGAATCTTCGAAAATACGGTGACGGTCCAGTTGGGTGCGACCAATGCGATGGTTGAACTCAACCTATTGACAGTATTTGCGACCCATCGAGCCGGTGAAAGGGGCGAGCTGGCTTTTAGACTGCTCGAAGGTAACGATGCAATCGGTGCGCGCATTCACCGGGAGGGCCATCCGACCCTCATTGCATTCAGAACGGGGCCTGCCGACGAAAAGGCAAGCCTTACTGGATTTGAGTTTGCCGGCCCGGTTGGGGTCTCGGTTTTCAGTCCAAAAAAGCGTCCCTCGGCCAAGTAACGCCCGCCGCCCCCTGTGCTCGGATTGGCACTGAGTTCACCACATTGTCACCCAGCCGGCGCGTGACCGTCATTCAGAGCTGCTCAAATGACGGGGTGGTCGTTAGTTAAAGTGAACTTTGAAAAACTTATGATTAGTTATCTGAAAACAAAATCAATTGCTGGACTGATCTGCGCGGGGCTCCTTGCTTCGCTTGGAGCAAGAGCCGCTACGGTGGAGGTTTCCGGGAATCTTACCGGCAATGTGACTTGGCGCAATTCGAATGAGTACATCCTGAACGGGTTCGTCTATGTTCTGGCCGACAGCGTGTTGACGATCGAGCCTGGTACGGTCATCCGTGGCAAGGCTGGCACAGGGCTTGCCTCCTCTGTCCTCTTCATTACTCAGGGTGCCAAGATCTTCGCCAATGGCACGCGAGCCAAACCCGTCATCTTCTGCTCGGAGTCGGATGATTTGACGGATCCCAGTGATATTCCGTTGTGGCAGCGCGGGCTGTGGGGCGGCATCGTGATCTTTGGCAAATCCGTGTTGAACACGGCCAGCGATGTCGCGGGTAATGCGGCGTCGCCCAAGTATGACTTGTTCGAGGGTTTGCCCGATACTGCGGTGGGCAGCCAACAGCTACACCGGTACGGCGGCAATGATGACAACGACAACTCGGGTGTGTTCCGCTACGTGTCGATCCGGAATTCCTCAACCGTGATTCTGCCGGACAAGGAGATTAACGGGCTGTCCTTGTGCGCGGTCGGCCGCGGCACGAAGATTGAAAATGTCGAAGTGTTTGGCGCAGCGGATGATTCGGTTGAGTTCTTCGGAGGAACGGTGAACACGAAGTACATGGCGAGCATCTTCAGCGATGACGACAATTTCGACATCGACCAGGGGTATCGTGGTAAGAACCAGTTCTGGTTCGCGCTCCAGGCGTCCGACAAGAAGGACAATGGCGGCGAATGGAACGGCGAGCCCAACGGGATTGGCGTGGGTAACTCGCCAAAGGGGAATTTCGAGATCTACAATGCGACGTACATTGGGGCGGGCACCAACACGACCGGTGCACGAGCCCTCATCTCGCGGGTGTATGCGGCTCCCAAGGTGTTTAACAGTATATTCACGGAGTTTAACGTCGGTGTGAACATTGACGCGACCTCCGGGACGCAGTTTACCAACGGCATCGCGAAGT
>CAMDJH010000020.1 GCA_945900455.1 Akkermansia muciniphila | reverse complement strand
ACTGGCGTCGTTTGCATTCGTGCTGCTGGCGGCCCTCAGCACCTTCGCCATGGCCAAATCCGACGCACTGGTCCGAACAGCCATCCCCTGGTTAAAACTGCGGGGTCTGTCGGATCTCGACGATTCCACGACCCATTTTCATCCGCGGGATGGGGGCGAATCCGGACACGGCCATGGTTCCCGAATCCTGGTGCTCGGCTTTTTTCGAACGGCATCCTCGCTGCTTGAAGAAATCTCCCGCCGCTCTCCGGAACTGCTGGAACATCTGGCGGTGGTGGATTTCAACCCCCAGGTGCGCGAAGGACTTAAACAACGCGGGATCCGCGTTATTTATGGCGATATCAGCCAACGGGACACGCTCGTCCACGCCGGCATTGAAAAGGCGGAGATCCTTGTCTGCACGGTGCCCGACTCCATTCTTAAAGGGATTACAAACATCAAACTCGTGCGCCAGCTTCGGCAGCTGAATCCGAAGGCCAAAATCATCGCTCCAGCGGAATTGTTATCGGATGTGGAGCCACTGTATCGGGCCGGAGCCGACTACGTCACGGTCGGCAGACTCCACGAGGCAGGCGATGTTTGGGATGCGCTGGTGGCGGCGGAAGGCGGCTTGCTTTCCGACAAGAAGAACCAACTCGACACCCGGCTCCTGAGCCGAAAGGAGATACTGTCCTAAGCCAGTGGGTCCCGTGCTTCCCGCCCCCCCGAGGTAGGACGAGCCGAGAATTGATCGACGGTCCCGTGGATCCCGAAGTTGTTGGAGAAGGTAGCGGACGCCGCGCTGCGGCGTCCCCGCGCCGTTCAGGCGCGGCACGAACCGCGCAGCGGCCCGGTCCGCCCGTTGGACGCAGGCGGGGTTGTCGCAGCGCGACAACCCCTACCAACAACTTCGGGATGCACCGTCGACGGTCCGGGTGCACCCCGAATTGCTTTTCATCGAATCCTCCGTTAGGTTGGTGCCTTTGCGGATGAAACCAAGCGAACTAACCGCCGCGCTGAAGGCGGCCTCCGAAGCGGCCCACGCTGCCGGAGACCTGATGCGGCGCAATCTCCGGCGAACCAAGAAGGTCAATGAATCCACCCATCACGACCTGAAACTCGACCTCGATATCCGTTGTCAGCGACTCATCACCCGTCGGTTGGCCTCCGCTTTTCCAGCAGTGCCCGTTCTGGGCGAAGAGGGCATCGACGAAAAATCGCTGCAGGCGGTGACGCGGTGGGTGGTGGATCCGATTGATGGTACGGTGAATTTCGCCTATGGGATCCCTCACGCGTGCGTGAGCATTGCCCTGCAAACCCGCATCGCATCCGCTCCCGGCGACGCCTCCTTTCGGACCGATGTCGGTGTGGTCTACGACCCATTCCTGGATGAGGAGTTCACGGCCATTCGGGGGAAACCGGCCCGCCTGAACAGTCGGCCGATCCAGGCAAGCCGGCGGACCAGGCTGGACGAAGCGATTATTTCCGTGGGCTTCGCCAAGAGTGAGGAGACCTTGAACTCCATGCTGCCAGCGGTTGGACGCCTTGCCCACCGGGTCAGAAAGCTGCGTCTGATGGGCTCCGCAGCCCTGGCCTTAGTTTACGTGGCGGACGGGCGGTTCGATGCGTATATTGAGCCTGGTGTCCGCCTTTGGGACATTGCCGCAGGCGGTTTGATCGTGGAGTGCGCCGGCGGGGAATTTTGGTGTGAGCCCCTTCCTGGGGATCACGTGTATCGATTGAATGCTAACAATGGACGACTGCGAAAACAGATCGAACGGGCAATTCGGGAATAGAACGGATCGGAATATGAAAACACGGTTGATTGTAATTGGAATCTTGTTGTTGGGGATTACCGCCAGGGCCGGAACGCTTCTCCAGTTCCGCACCTCGGTCGGCGATGTGCAGGTTGAACTGTACGACCAAGATAAGCCTGGGACCGTCCAGAATTTCCTGCAGTACGTGGATTCTGGCCTGTATCAAGACATGTTCATGCACCGGCTCATTCAGGGTGTCGTCCTTCAAGGCGGAGGCTTTTTCCTCCGGGGTCGCGAGACGGGAGTTTATGGCGGCTTGGGCCTGCTCCCCGTATTGCCATCGATCACCAACGAATTCAATGTCGGGCCAAAGCTGAGCAATGTTACCGGGACTCTCAGCATGGCCACGGTGCCCTATTTTACGAACGCGATCGTTGAGTACGCGACCAATATCGTGGACTCCGTCACCAACATCACCGCGGTCAGCACCAACTATTTCGTGTCCGGCGGACCCGACAGTGCCGCCGCCCAATTTTTCTTCAATCTCAAGGACAACCACAGCGCGATCAATCCCGGAACCGGACAGGATCAAGGTCTGGATTTTGAGAATGGGGGATACACCGTATTTGGGCACGTCGTGGGCGGGATGAGCGTGCTCGACTACATTGGTTCCTTCGTGAAGATCGCCGAAAATAACAACCCCACCAACCGGATTGTCGACATGAAAGCTTTTCACCCCGCATTGGCTGACGTGCCGATGTACGTTGCAAAGGTCTCAGACTTGCTCCACGGGGTTGTGTTCATGGACATCACTCGTCACAACGTTCAGGTGAGCACGGTATTCGACACCCAACGCCAGATCCGTTGGAATGCCGTGAACGGGCTAACCAATCGGGTCGAGTTCACTCAGGAATTCCCACCGGTCTGGCAGACACTTTACGCCGATATCCCGGCGACCAACAGCCCCACGGCAACCGTGATTGATCCGTCGCCCGAAGCCGACCACCGCTTCTACCGAGTGCGAGTCACGTACTAATCCGAGCACAGCTTAGTCGTCGTTGGGCTCCAAGGGGGGGCGAACGCCGTATTTTTTCTTCAGGGCCTCGACTTGCGCGAGTGGTTTCATTCCACCCGTGCAGGTCGGGTCACTGAGACAGGCGGCCGCAGCGCAAACACCCGTCAGAAGACAGCGCTGCAGCTCCCAACCGTCGTGCAGACCGAGTAGCACCCCGGCGGCAAAGGCATCCCCGGCACCCGCCGTCCCCGCAATCACCTTATCGGGAACCTTCAAAGACGGCTGCCAATGATCCTTGCCGTCACGCGTTCGGGCGAAACAACCCTCCGGAAAATGAATGACCACCAACTCCTTCACACCACATTGCAACATGGCACCCGCCGCGTGGCGCAGGGAGACGGTGTCGAGCACCCCTTCCTTGCGGATGCGAAAGCCCGTGGTCAATCCCGCCTCGTATTCGTTCACGATGCAGTAGTCGCAAAATTTCAAAGCCGGCGTCACCACTGCCTTGAATCGATCACTCGCCTCGCTGACGACATCCACACAGGTCTTTAGCCCGGCGGCCTGGGCGTCCGACAATAACCTTGCGGCTCGGGTGCCAAGCAGCTTATCCGGTCCATCCAGGCGGTCGAGCAAGAGGAGGTAGCCCAATTGAAAAATCCGCGCCTTGGACTTGGCAAAATCCAAATCCTTCCCATCCCAATGAGCATTGGCACCGCGAAGATGAAAGAACGTCCGCTTCCCGGTACCCGCGACCGTCATAACGTCGGTGTAACTCGTCGGCATGTTCGGCGCCGCTTTCAGCCACCGGACGTCGATCCCACGACCGGTGCAGTCAGAAAGAATCTGTTCTCCGAGGAAATCCTTCCCCACCAGGCCCGCCCCGGCCAGCGGGAAGCCGGCCCCGAGCTTTGCGAGATTGACGAGGACGTTATAGGGTGAACCACCCGTGCCTTGGTGCTGGCTTTTAATATTGGCGAGTTGCTCGGCAGCCGGATACGTGTCGATGATCTTGACTTGGTCAATGATCCAATTGCCGCCGGCGAGAATGCCGGAGCGCTTGCTAGGGGCCTTCATTTTGAAAAGTCGTGATTTCGGAGCGGTCGAAAAAGGAGGGTCAAACAGTCCATCGGAGTCCAGACTGGGTGAACGATGGATCAGTCTAGCGAACAATAAGCTCGGTTGTCTCTACTGAAAGTGTTCTGCCATAAAGTGCCTTCATCACCACCGTCGGATCCCGACCGCAACGCACTCACTACTTTCACAACTTCGGACTTGAACACTCCCTACGCCTCGTGCGTCTTCTTTGGATTGCATGGACTTCCATTCACCCCGGTCACTCGCGTCATTCGACCATTCGCCCCAAACACGGCTGGTTTTTTCGCCCGGAGCAATCGCCCGCCTGGGCGAGTTTGCCCGCAGTTTGGGAGGAACTCGAGCGCTCATCGTGACCGACCCGGGGCTGGCTACCGCCGGGCATGTGTCGAAGGCTGAGGAATCTCTTCTAAAGGCCGGAATCACCCCGCTCTGCTACGATCGAGTTCGGGAGAATCCCACCACGTGGGATGTCACTGAATGTGTCGCCAGTGCGCGAGCGGGTCGGGCGGACCTCCTGGTCGGACTGGGAGGTGGCAGTTCAATGGACACCGCCAAGGGATGCAATTTCCTTCTGACGAACGGCGGCGAGATGCGCGACTACTGGGGGGTCGGAAAGGCGACCCATCCCATGTTACCGTTCATCGCAATTCCGACCACCGCCGGAACCGGTAGCGAATGCCAGAGTGCGGCCCTCATCGCCGACGCCTCAACCCATCAGAAAATGGCCTGCCTCGATCCAAAGGCCGCCGCCCGAATTGCCCTGCTCGACCCAGAACTAACGCTGTCGCAACCCGCCCGGGTCACGGCCGCCACCGGCGTGGATGCCATCTCACACGCCCTGGAAAGTGCCGTCTCCACCCGACGCAACAGTGTCTCCACGCTGTACTCCACCGAGGCTTTCCGGTTGTGCCTGCATGGGCTCGAAGCCGTGCTCAAGGCACCGGCCGATATCGAAAGCCGTGGCGGAATGCTTCTGGGAGCCGCTTTCGGCGGTTTGGCGATCGAGAATTCCATGCTCGGAGCGGCCCATGCCGCCGCGAATCCGCTGACCGCACGATTCAATGTACTCCATGGCGTCGCGGTGGGCGTGATGTTGCCCCCGGTGATCCGGTTCAATTCCGCCGACCCGGCGGCCGCAGCAATCTATGCTCAACTGGCCGTCCAAGCCGGACTCGCCGGCAGCCACTCCCCGACTTCGTTGGCGATTCAGTTGTTGATCGATGCCCTCGAGAGACTTCTGAACCTAGCCGGCATTCCAAAATCGCTCTCAGCTTGTGGCATTCCCAGCGAGGCGTTCCCGGATCTCGCGAGCGACGCCGCAAAGCAATGGACCGCAGGGTTCAATCCCCGCTCGATCACGACCGCCGATTTTATCTCGCTGTACCGGTCGATCGCTTGATGCCCCACCGCCACCGACCCCAGTGGTAGGAAAATAATCTTTTTCCAAGCACCGCGCCCGCGGCCACGCTAGCCTCGCCCCATGCGCGATCCCCATGCTGTCGTCGGACATTGGAACGGCGGGTGGGACGAGCCGGCGCTCGCAAAGTGGGCTGCGGGTCTCCGGTCCCGTCTTCCGCATCCCTCCGTGACCGTCGGGCTCTTGTTTGCCGACCCCGCGTTTGCGGCGTACTCCACGGACCTCCTCGAGGTCCTCCGGGTGCACGCCCGCATTCCTTTGCTCGTCGGCTCGACCAGCCGGCAGTTTGTCTGCAATGCCGAGGAAACAGAAGGCGGCTTGGTCCTTGGCCTCTTTCACCTTCCCGGCGCCCGACTCGAGGCCCACCACTTTACCCCCGAACAATTGCACACATCGGAGGATGCCAAATCCCCTGCGATCACGCTTCGCCCGCCGGATTTGAAAGGTTGGCTCGTCTTGGCCGACCCGTCCGATCTCGACGGAGACCGGTGGATGCGATCCTGGAACCAGGCGTACCCGGGAGTCACAACCGTTGGCGGAATTGCAACGAAAGCGCCCTTGTTCCTGAACGGCTCCGTGCTTGAATCCGGAGCCGTGGCGCTGGCGGTCGGAGGTCAACTGGGGATCGAGGCCGTCGTTTCCCAAGGGTGCACTCCCATCGGCCAGCCGTGGACCATTACCCGGGCGGAACGAAATTTCATTCACACGATCGCCAATAAACCCGCCTACCAGGTCCTCGTCGAGACGTTTAACTCCCTGCCGAAGGAGGAGCAGGCCGGATCGCAGGGGCATCTGTTCGTGGGGTTGGCCGGGACCGAATATCAAGATGAATTTGGCCGGGGCGATTTCCTCATCCGCAATCTCCTCGGCGCCGATCCCCGCCAGGGGATTCTAGCGGTCGGGGCGCTCCCCCGCGCCGGACAAACAATCCAATTCCAACGACGCGATCCCGCGGCGGCAACCGAAGACCTCGGCCGATTGCTGGCCCGGGCACGGACAGGATTATCCGGACATTCAATCTATGGAGGGATTCTCTGCTGCTGCAGTGGCCGTGGCGCAGGGCACTTCGGCCGGCCCAACCCGGATTCCGGGCTGATCCAGGAACAACTCGGCCCTCTACCCCTCATCGGATTTTTTGCCAATGGCGAAATCGGTCCGACGGGCAATCAGACATTCTTGCATGCTTACACCGCCGCACTCGCCCTTTTCGTCGCCGCCTGACCCCCCCCCCGGGTCGGTCAACTCCCCGGCAACGCCACCCGAGCCTTCGTGCCGTCTGCTGCCCAACATTCTGGAGCGGCTTAACTTTGTTGCGCTGTTTGAAAACGACCATCCGGTCGAATTGGAACTGGGGTCGGGCGACGGCTCCTTCCTCGCCCAATACGCGGCCCTGCATCAGGACCGAAACTTCATCGGCGTCGAGCGTCTGCTCGGCCGGCTCCGCAAAATCGACCGCAAATCTCAGCGCCTGGGTCTTGCCAACATCCGCGTCATCCGCCTGGAAGCGAGCTACGTCGTCCAATGGATGATTCCCCAGGGATCACTTGCCGCGCTTCACATCTATTTCCCCGATCCCTGGCCCAAGCGGCGTCACTGGAAGCGACGCCTTGTGAATGAAGTGTTCACCCACATCGCAGCGCAGGCTCTGTCAACGGGTGGCCGGGTCTATTTCCGAACGGACGAACCGAGCTATTTCTCGCAGATACAAGAGGTTTTCGCCGCGGCGTGCGCGCGGGGTGACTTTGTCCCGGAACCCGAACCCGCCGAGCTCCTGGCCGTCAAAACCGATTTTGAAGCGGCCTTCAATGCCCAGGGTATTCCGACCCGGTATGCCACGTTCCGGCGGACCGCGAAACCAGCCAGTCCGCTGCCAACCACGGAATCCTCGTAATTCTAAAAAATACCATTCGCCATTCCGTTTGAGTGAGGGGACTATGCCAGACTGATGCCGTCACCAACTCAATCGGACCCAATCAACGAACCCACTCCGCCGACATCAAAGCGGGCGGTGATTACTGCGCCGGATTTTTCCGGCACGCCCCAGCCCATCCGTGAGCTGGCAGGGAGGGCAGATTTTCCCCAATGCGCGCATGGTGTGTATATCGACATCCAGGGCTTCGCGGGTGTCCTCGTCGAGATAATCGCCCAGTCCATCAAAGTACGCCCGCCGGAGGGCATGACGCAGAGGTTCAACGTCAATCGACTCAAAGCGCTCTACGCGCCCGAGGTGCGCCCCGATCCGGTTGCCTTCACGGTGCCTGCGCGGGCTGACGACCGCCCGGCGGTGCCCCGGCGGGAGACTGTCCAGGAGAAGCCCGCGAGTCCCGAGCGCACGTATGTTTCCGCCCCCGACTTCACCGCATCCGTTCAACCCATTCAGGCGTATGCAGGTCAGCCGGACTTTCCAAAATGCGCCTATGGCAAACACGTGGAAATCGAGGGTTACACCGGTGTGGTGGTCGAGTTCATCAGAGGCTCGATCAAGATTCGGTCAGCGGCTGGCACCACCCGGAGTTACAACGCCGAGGTGCTCCGAAAGAACTACGGCAGCCCCTGATGGCTGAAGCGGAGCGATGGCATCCGCGGAAAGTTGAAGCAGACCGTGCGGAGCGATGCCCAAATATAAGATTCCCACCACGCACACGAGAAGAGCGATTCCCGACCCGGGAGTCATGGCGATTCCCGACCGCTCCTGGGATTCCCCCCCCCAGTACATCATCCGGACAATTCCGAAATAGTAGTAGAGTGAAATCACGGCGCCGATCACGGCAACCGCCGCCAACCCGTAATATCCAGGATGCGTTGCACCGGCCGCGATCACCGCGCGAAGTATCAGAAATTTCCCAATGAATCCCGCCAGCGGTGGCACACCCGCCAGCGACGCCAACGCCAATGTCATCACCGCCGCGAGCACTGGAGACCGGACGCCCAGGCCGGCGAGGTCTGCCATGTCATCCGCATCCGAGCCATTCATCACGACGCATAACACGGTGAACACCGCCAGGACTGTGAAACAGTAGGCAGCCAAGTAATAGAGGACGGCAATGGAACCTGCTGGACTAACGGCCGCCACCCCCAACAGCAGGAATCCGGCGTTGGCGATGCTCGAATAGCCCATGAGCCGCTTCACGCTCCGTTGCGGAATCGCGCCCAAACTACCGTAGAGCAGGCTAAGCACCGCCAAGCCCCCAAGGCAGCCCCGCCATTCTGTCGCGATTTGGGGAACGGCGCCAAACAGCAGCCGCAAGAGCAAGACAAACCCCGCCGCCTTCGAACCGACGGCGAGCAGGGCCGTCGCCGGAGCCGGTGACCCCTGGTAAACATCGGGTGCCCAGCCGTGAAACGGAACGGCGGCGATTTTGAATCCGAGGCCGGCGAGGACGAACGCCAGCCCGGTGAGAAAAATCGGCGATCCCGACAATTCCCGTTGGCGGAGTGCCAGTTCGGGGAACTGTGTGGTGTTGGCCGAGCCGAAAATCAGAGCGATCCCGAACACCATGAAGGCAGACGCCAGCGCCCCGAGTATCAGATACTTCACACCGGCTTCAATCGAAGCCAACTTGCCGCGTTGAAAGCTGTTCAGGACATAGAACGTCACCGTGATCAACTCGAGCGAAACGAACATCATCGTGAGATCGTTGGCCGAGGCGGCGAAAAGCATCCCGGTAACTGCAAACAAGGTGAGCGCAAAAAATTCAGACAACCCGACCGCGAGCCGGTCGGCGTACTCCACCGTCATCAAGAGGACCACAACGCCCGATAGCATGAAAAACGCCTTGAAAAACCGGGCGAGCGGATCAACGACGTAGAGTCCGGAAAAGCCGGTTCCCGACTGCGGAGCAAGAGTGCCCAGGCCAAACACCAACAGACACGTCAACGCCGCCGCCGCGCCCCAGCCAAGATAGCGCCGATGGGCGGGCGCAATCCACAGGTCAGCCATCAACACAATGAGACCCAATAGGCCAACACCCAGTTCGATCGAAATCAGTCCGGAATTCATTTCGGAAAATAGCTCAACGTTGCATCGCCGCAGTTGCGCCAGGGGGAGCAGCCGGCAGGGCGCGCTGCCCTGCCATTCTAATAATCTCGACCACCGCCGGCTCAATGCGCCGTGTCAGGATACCCGGGGCAACTCCGAAGAACACGAGCGCCGCTAGAAGAGCAACAAAGGGTAGCCGACGCCACCCGGAGGTGGCATCGGAAACCTCGGCCCACTCCCGCTTTGGTTCGCCATGCAACACCAACCGGATCGCTCGCATCATGTACACGCCGCCAATCACCAACCCCCCCCAGGCCGCCGCCAACACCCATCCGTGCAACCCATACATCGCGCCTTTCCAAGCCCCAAAAAGTACTCCTAACTCCCCGGCAAAATTAGCAAAACCCGGGACCCCGCACCCGGCCAGAAAGCAGAGGATCATCGCCGAGCCAATAAACGGCATGGTCCTTAGCAACCCTCCCAACCGCGGCATTTCAACCGTGCCCGTTTGCTGCCGCACCCAACCGGTCAGCGCAAAGCTCAGGCCCGCCAAGAAAGCGTGCCCCACCATGACCAGCACCGTCCCGGTGAGACCGATCACGTTCATGCTCGCCAACCCGAGGAAGGCAAATCCCATGTGGGCCAGGCTGGAGTTGCCAATCAACAGATTGAGATCCCGTTGGCGCAACGCCACGAATCCACAGAAAAGAAGATTCCCGAGGCATAACCAAGCCAGCACCGGCATCCAGTACGCCACCGCATCCGGAAGAAATGGCCACGCCACCCGAAGGAGCGCCAGCAGTCCCGCCTTCTTTAAGATGCCCGCATGCATCATCGCGGTGGCTGCGGGTGCGCTGGCATATCCCAGCGGCGCCCAGGAATGGAATGGCCACAATCCAACCAATGTCCCAAATCCAAAGAGCAGACACGGGAACACCAGCATTTGCGTCTTCAAGGGCAACGGATGGCCGGCAAGCTGTCGCTGCAATTCCGTGACATCCAGGGTACCCGTCACCGTGTAAAGGGCCACCAGACCTACGAGCGCCACTAGCGCTCCCAGGGTGAGGTATAGCGTGATGCGGAAAGCGGCCGCCTGTCGATCCGTCCCCCAACCCCAGACTCCGATCATTATGAATGTCGGCACGAGAGCCAACTCGTTGAAGAAGTAGAAGAAGAAAAGGTCCAGTGACGCAAACGCCCCGATCGAACCACTGATCATCAGCATCAATAGTACATAGAACATCTTACTCTCCCGTTCGACATCCCAGGAAACCGCGGTGGCGGCAAAGCCCACCCACGCCGCGGCCAACACCAGTCCTACACTAATTCCATCGACACCCACATGGTAGTTTACATGAAGTCCGCCGGCCGAAATCCAAGGGACGAGCTGTTCAAACTGATAATCCGGTGTGCCGGGAATTGAGCGAAAAAACAGGATCGCCGCCCAGATCGCCGTCTCCAGCGTTCCGAGCAACGCGACGCAACGGATGATGAAGCGGTAGTTCCCCGGAATCGCCAGGACCACCAGCGCGGTGATCAGCGGCAGAAGAATGAGAAAGGTCAGCATGGCGGTTACTTTTTGAGGGCCAAGACGGCCAGCAGCGCGGCCCCCGCGGCAAACCAGAGTCCATACGTTTGCAGATTGCCCGTCTGCACCAGTCGCAGCGCCCGACCGGCAATTTCCACCGTGCCGGGCAGACCCCGAACGAGCAGGCCGGAAATAACCCAGCGATCCAACCACCCGGCTATCGCCGCCAGGCCGTCATGCAATGGCACCACGGTCGCCTCATAAATCTCGTCAAAATAGAACCGGTGCCGCATCGCCCGGGCAAGCCGCCCCATCAGGCCCGGCAGCGGATCACGCTCCGCCCCATAATAAAGCCACGCGGCCAAGCTCGTGCCAAAGAGGACCGCGGCAAACCCAAACATCGCCGCGGTCGGGTTGTGATTGAACGGGCCGAACAGCGGGTCCAATTCGTGCACCTGGAACGCCGGCCGAAAATGTCGGGTCAGAAACTGCGACACCCCGAAGATCTGCCACCCGGAAAACACGGACGGAATGGCCAGCGCGATCAACGGCCAGGTCATCGTGGACGGAGATTCGAGGGCCTGCCCGGCTCCGCTGCCGCGCGGACGTCCTAGAAACGCCACCAGCAGCAGGCGGCTCATGTAGAAAGTGGTCAGCACCGACACCAGCACCGCCAAACCGAAGAGGACCGGTCCCTCTTCCAGGGAAGTTGCCAGAATGTCATCCTTGGAATAAAAGCCACTGAATAACGGCACTCCCATGAGGGCGAGCGTTCCCACCAGGAACGTAACAAACGTCACGGGCATCCGTTGCCAGAGCCCACCCATTTTCCAGATATCCTGCTCGTGATGACACGCGTGGATGACGGATCCGGCACCCAAAAAAAGGAGCGCTTTAAACGATGCGTGGGTCACGAGGTGAAACATCGCCGCCCCGGCGTTGGGGGCCCGCAACTGGGCTCCCAACCCCACCGCCAAGACCATCAGTCCAAGTTGCGACAAAGTCGAATACGCCAGAATGCGCTTGATGTCATTCTGTTGCACCGCAATGAGCGCCGCCAGCAGGGCGGTAATTCCGCCGATCCAGGCGATGATCGAAGAGGCCGGAATTCCCTGAAGGAATCCCAGCCAGTCGGGCCAACCGGCCGGCAAGGTGTAGAGAAAGAAGACTCGGCACAGCATGTAGACACCGGCCGCAACCATGGTCGCCGCATGGATCAGGGCGGAGACCGGGGTGGGACCTTCCATCGCATCCGGCAGCCAGACATGCAGCGGAAACTGGGCGCTCTTACCCATCGCTCCCATGAAAACCAAGACGCCCGCGAGCGAGGCGGTGGAGCCAAGGGCCAGGGGATGCGCGAGCAGAAACGCCTCCGCCGACCCAAAATGCACCGTGCCGGTGGCAGACCAGATCAGAAGAATCCCAAGCAAAAATCCAAAATCACCGAGTCGATTGGTCAGAAAGGCCTTCTTCGCCGCATCCGCCGCCGCCCCCCGATCATACCAGAACCCGATCAACAAATAGCTTGAGACACCGACTAATTCCCAAAAAACAAACATCATCACGAAGTTGTCGGCGAGGACAATGCCGAGCATGGAAAAAACAAAAAGACTCAGAGTGCAGAAGAAACGGCTGTACCCCGGATCCTCGTGCATATAGCCCGTTGAAAAAAGCATCACGAGAAGTGCCACTCCCGTTACCACCAGCAGCATGACAAGCGAGAGATTGTCGAGGCGCAGCCCGAACGAGATATCCAACCCCGCAACCGGCAACCAGGAAAACGGCGATCCCGCCACGTTCTGTCCAGCAAAGGCGGCCAACAACACCCCGCTCAGGAGAAAACTCAGGGCGACGGCGGCGATGTTGAAACCCGCCGTAAGCGAGCGATCGCGGCGGAGAAAAACATAGCTCCCGGCCGCGGCAATCAACGGGGCAAACAACACCATCCAGGCGAGATCCTGCAGGCGACTACCGGTATCGGCGGCGTGTTCGAGGATGTGAGAATCCATGGAAATACGTTTAAAACTTCAGCGTCGTCAGATCCTCGACATGCGCCGTCTGGCGCTTGCGGTAGAGGGCGACGATTAGCGCGAGACCGACCGCCACTTCCGCCGCGGCCACTGTGATCGTGAAAAAGACCATGACCTGTCCGTTCAAATTTTCGTTAAATCGCGAAAAGGACACCAGGGCGAGATTGCCAGCATTGAGCATCAGCTCCAACCCCATATAGATGATCAAAAGGTTGCGTCGTCCCAGCACCCCCAGCAAGCCAAGGGAAAACAAGAGGCCACTCACCACCAGGTAATGATTGAGTCCGGGAGTCATGCGCTTTTTGATTGGATTTCGCGGGTTGTTACTTCATGTCCTTCTTGCTCAAGAGAATGACACCCACCATTGCGACGAGGAGCAACAGCGACAACACTTCAAATGGCAGGACGTATTGTTCAAATAAAATCCGCCCGAGAATCTTCGTATGACCCTCGACCCCAAGGCCGGTCGGGCGGACAGGCACGGCGCCGGACAAAACCCGCACCAGCAGGCCGGCAACGACCACGACGATCAGGGCGCCGGTCCCCAGCGAAAAAGTCCGAATGCGACGACGCTCCTCCTCCCGCAAGTCGAGTAGCATAATCACAAAGAGAAAAAGCACCATCACTGCTCCCGCGTATACAAGGATTTGGACCGCCGCGAGGAAGAATGCGTGCAACAGGATAAACAACCCCGCCATCGACACGATGGTCAGGACGAGGAACATGGCACTGGTCACCGGGTTGCGGCTGAAGGGATTGACGACGCATAGGAGACCGCACGCCAAGGTCAGCCCGGCAAACACGTAAAACAGCAAATCAGTCAGCGGCGGCATGGCTTAGATAGGGATCGACCGGGTTTCATCGTTCGGCGGCCGGTGCATTGGGAATCTCCAGGATCATGACCCTTGCACCGGAAACACTTCCTGTTCGCGGGCTTCGTTCAGCTTTTGCTTCCACTTTTGAATGCCCGTGTCAACGCCCCCGAGTTTCAGCAGTTTTTCCTTGTTATAAATCATCTCCCCCCGCGCCAGCCCGGTCAGGGAATAATCCTTCTGCAAGAAGATCGCCTCTTCCGGGCACACTTCCTGGCAGAGGCCGCAGAAGATGCAACGAAGCATGTTGATCTCGAATTCACGCGGCATCTTTTCCGCATTCGGCCGATCCGGGGCCAGCCCCGCCGGCCCTGGCGGCGTGATCAGAATCGCCTTGGGCGGGCAGATGAACTCGCAGAGTTGGCAGGAGACACATTTTGTATGACCGTCCACATCCGACACCAGGTAGGGAGCCCCACGATACCCCTCCGGCATCACCCACTTTTCCTCGGGGTACTGCATGGTGACGGATTTTCGGCGGAACACCGTATTGGCAAAATGCCGCCACGTGACTCGGAACCCTCCGGCTATTGCCGGCAAGTAGCTCCGCTCCCACCAATTCAGAGGTTTGCGATCGACAACCATATCACCTTTGCCAAAGAGCCACGACGAACGCCGTAACCAGAATATTAAACAAGGCCATCGGGATGAACCGCCGCCACCCGAGGTCCATCAGCTGATCGTATCGAAACCGCGGCAGCATCCATCGAACCCAGATGAAGAGCAGCATCATGCTGATCACCTTCGCGAGGAAGCAGGCCACATGCCCCAACCCGGCCCACAGCGTGGTCGCCGCCTCGGCACCCCAGGGAGGCGTCCAGCCTCCAAAAAACAAGGTCACCATCATCGAGCACGACGCAATCATGTTGGCGTATTCCCCAAGAAAAAAGAGGGCAAACTTCATCGAACTGTACTCGGTGTGATAGCCTCCGATCAGCTCGGACTCGGATTCCGGCATGTCGAACGGCAGCCGGTTCGTTTCGGCAAACGCCGCAATCAGAAAGATGAAAAACGCCAACGGCTGCTTCCACACCAGCCAGGTGTGCAACCCGCCACTCTGGTACCCGACGACATCGCCCAGGTTCAGGCTGCCGACGAGGAGGAAAATCGGGATCACACTCAGCCCCATCGCAATCTCGTAGGATATCATCTGCGCACTCGAACGGATCCCGCCCAGGAACGGGTACTTCGAGTTGGACGCGTAGCCAGCAAGCACGATGCCGTAGACGCCAAGCGAGACGATCCCGAAGGTGTATAGAATGCCCACATTCAGGTTGGCGATCACCATCCGGTTGTTTGGATTTCCCAACGTTGAACCGAAGGGAATCACCGCCAGAGTTAGAAACGCCGGGATCAGGGTGATCGCCGGAGCCAGCCAGAAATAAACCGTTCGAACGTAGTTGGGGGTAAAGTCTTCCTTGAGAAGAAACTTCAAACCGTCCGCCAGCATCTGGCCAAGCCCCAGGAACCGGATGTTCGTGAAGGGGATGCCCACGCGATTCGGCCCGACCCGGTCCTGGATCCATGCGGATACTCGCCGCTCCGCCACCACCGCCAGGGACACAAACGTCAGGGTCGCTCCAAAGACCACAAGAATCTTCAGTGCGCTGAACAGGACAAACTGCGCAGCAGGATCCCAATATTGGACGGACTCAAACATGATGCATTAAATCAGTGACGGTCTCTTGTTCCGGAAACGCATGGGATCGTTTTTAGAGTGGCACGGTCACGCCCGTATCGCCGACGCGAGCCCATTCAAGCCCGGCAAAGGCCGGCACCTCCCGGACCATTTGATTAAAAATTGCCTCGATGTTCGCGGGAGCCCTCCGCGCGACATCGCCCTCCAGGAGGTCCCAAAGAAATTCCATTTCAGGCCGCGCATCCCCGGGAGCTTCCACCGCTTTCAGGAATTTCTGCAACCGCCCCTTCACGTTCACGAAGGTCCCACGCTTCTCCGCCGCCGCACAACCCGGAAGCAGATAATGGGCCGCTCTCGTCGTCGCGCTCGGCAAAAGGTCACTCACCACGAGCGTCTCGAGGCTCGCCAGCAACTCCGGCCCAATGCCATGACGCGTCACGTCCTCACCAAATACCACGAGCGTTCGGACGCCGCCCGCCCGGATACCCTCGGCGATGCGCGGAATCTGCGCCCCCATGGTTCCCGACCAGATCCCGGTTAGCCGGGCTCCCTGGGTATTGCAATTCCGGTCCGCCGCCACCAGAAAACCATCCGCCGCCCCGGTGCGAGGCACGGAATCCGTGACCGCCCCAAAACGATCCGCGAGCTTTTTCAGCAAATAGAGTTCCTCGGTCGTCTGGCGGGCCCCGGCCAGGATCGCCACGGAACCCTGCGGCGCCTTCGCCAAGATCGCCTGAATCTGCGGCAACGCAGCGCTCCAGGTTGAGTGTCCCCCTCGCACTCGCACCTCACGCAACCGGTCCGCCCGGCCAATCCACTTATAATTGAGACGCCCGGAATCGCACATCCAGGACGAATTGACGGCCTCATTTTCGCGTGGCTCGAGGCGATAAAGGGTCTCCTCCCGGGATCCGATCACGATATTACATCCCGTGCCACAACTTGTGCAGAGGCTCCGCGTCTCCTTCAGGAACCAGACGCGCATCTTGAACCGGAAATCCTTCGACGTCAGGGCGCCCACCGGACACAAGTCGACGGTGTTCAAGGAATAGTTGTTGTCGAACTGGCGGCCGGGGAACGCCGCGATCGAATTGTAACTGCCGCGGTTAACGATCCCGAGTGCATCATCCCCCGCTATGTCTTTCGAGAAACGAATGCAGCGCGTGCACAAGATGCAGCGCTCGTCGTCGAGCATAATCCGGGGCCCGAGATCCACGGCCTTCGGTTTATGCACCTTGGTCTCAAAGAATCCACTGGCGGACTGCCCATGCTCGACCGAGTACTCCTGGAGTTTGCACTCACCCGCTTGGTCGCAGATGGGACAGTCCAGCGGGTGATTGATCAGTAGCGACTCGAGCACCGCTTCCCGCATCTGCTTGGTTGCGGGCGAATCTGCGTAAATCTCCATGCCCGGTGAAATCGGGGTTGCGCAGGCAATCGCACCGCGGGGGGTCCCCGGTTCGTAGGGCAGCACGGAACGGGCGATCTTGGGCGTGCCATCCGCATTGAGGGCGGGCTTCCGCGTCGCTGGATCCAGCGCGGGAGTGCCAAACTCCACCAGACACATCCGACAATTCCCCGCCACGGGCAGTTTGTCGTGGTAACAGTAGTGGGGAATCTCGACTCCCCCCAGACGCGCGGCTTGAAGCATCGTGGTGGGCTGAGGCTTCCCCTGCCAGTCCGGCATTGTCTTCGGCACCTGCACCGTCCGGCCGTTGACCTTCAGGGTCACGGTCTCCGCCGCGGGCAGAGGCGGCGGGGACGTTGCGGGTGCAGCAGTTGCGGGTGCAGACATTGTCGAGAAAGCAGGGTTACGCGTGCGGGCTGGGTTTGCGGTTGGAGTCCGGGACGGAGCCGGCGGCCGCCCGGGCGGCGACATCCGCTTCGCCCCGCGCCTCAAATTCCTCCCGGAACTTCTTCACAAAGCTCAGTACCGGCCAGGCCGCGGCTTCACCGAAGGCACAAATGGTTCGGCCCTGAATGTTCTGGGCAATGTGGGCAAGATAGGCGGCATCTTCCTTCCGGCCATCCCCATGGGTCAAGCGATGCAGCCCTTTGGCCATCCAGAGAGCCCCCTCGCGGCACGGAGTGCATTGACCACAACTTTCGTGAGCGTAGAACTCCGACAAGTTGGCCAACGCATCCACCATGCTCCGAGAATCGTCCATGACGATCACCGCCCCGGATCCCGACATCGTGCCGGCCGACTGCAGGGAATCAAAATCGTACGGCAAATCCAGCATCGGCACTTCCACCGGCGCCATCTGTCCGTCCGCTCCCTTTCGTTTCAATTGAAAAACCTCGCCCGCCTTGAGCACTTTGGAGGAGGAACCGCCTGGAATCACCGCCTTGAGCTGGCGCCCGGGCCTCAGGCCGCGCCCAAAGTTTTCGTGAAAGATCAGCTCACCAATCGTCACCTTCCCCACTTCCACTTCAAAATATCCGGGGCGTTGCACATCACCACTCAGGCTGACAATCCGCGTACCCGTGTTGTTCGGGGTCCCCAATCGCGCGAACTCCGCCGGTCCCATCGCGGCGATGTGCTTCACATGGCACAGAGTTTCAACGTTGTTAACAATTGTCGGGCAGAGATAAAGTCCGAGAATTGCCGGAAAATACGGCGGCTTGATTCGGGGATACGCCCGCTTGCCTTCCAACGATTCGATCAACCCAGTTTCCTCACCGCAGATGTAGGCTCCCGCCCCGCGGTGAACCCAGATATCGAGGTCGTACCCGGTGCCAAGAATATTCTTTCCCAGGAATCCCTTCGCCCGGGCCTCGGCCAGCGCCCGATTCAATAGGCGCGCGCCTTCCGGGAATTCGCCCCGAATATAAATGTACGCGAGCTTAACGTCGTTGGCCCAACAGGAGAGCACCATGCCTTCGATCAATTGATGAGGATCCTTGTGAAGGATCTGGCGGTCCTTGAAGGTGCCCGGCTCGGACTCATCCGCATTGCAGATCAGGTAGATGGGCTTGCCGCTGCGGCGATCGACAAAACTCCACTTCAACCCGGCGCTGAAACCCGCCCCGCCCCGCCCCCGGAGCCCGGACGCCTTCACGTCCTCTCGCAACGCTTCCTGCGGCGAAAGCTTTTTGCCGTCCGGCAGGTCGCGTCCCGGTGCCTGCAAGGCCTTTTTCAAGGTCTCGTATCCGCCGTGTTTCAGATAGCACCCCATGTCGGGCGTGTAGCCCGGCTCGTCGGCGTGCTTTAGAATCAGTTTGAATTCCTGCGGCATGGCAATGCTTGACTCGACCGATTAACCCTCTATTTTTCCGCCCGCTCCGCACTGCCCGATGGTGTAACGGTAGCACAACAGACTCTGAATCTGTTTGTCATGGTTCGAATCCATGTCGGGCAGCCATTTTCTTCCGAAGTATTTGGTTTCACGTGCGGTGTCTCCCTATTTTCCCAGGGCGAGAATTTCGTCCGCCTGCCCCTTCCCCACTCGTTCATGCAGGGATTCGTTGACCAGCACCACCGGTGCCGATCCGCAGGCCGCCAGACACTCCACAAATTCCACCGTAAACCGGCCGTCGGGCGTCGTCTGCGGCACATGGGCATGCGAATCCAGCCCGAGTTTGCGACAGAAGTGCTCCCGGATCTCCGCGGCACCCGCCAGGGCGCAACTCAATGTCCGGCACACTTTCACCTGGGTTTTTCCGATCGGTTTCTGCCGAAACATCGGGTAGAACGTGACCAGTTCGTAAATGTGAATCGGCTGCAATCCCAGCTTTCCCGCCGTCCATTCGGCCGCCTCGTTCGAAATGAATCCGAAGTGCTCCTGGAGCGCGTGCAAAAACATCAGCGAGGCACTCCGTTTCACCGGATAATGCGTCACCAGCTCGTCGAGCTCGGCTTCCAGATTTTTAGGAATGGTAAAACTCATCGCGCACTCTTCTTGATCGGTCGCACGTCTCTATCGGTCGCACTCGCCCATGACAAAATCGATCGATCCCAGGATGGCCACCATGTCACTCATCATGTGTCCCGGTAGGATCGCCGGCAGAATTCCCAGATTCACAAAGGAAGGGGCCCGGATCTTCAGCCGGTGCGGCGTTCCGCCCCCCCGGCTATTGATATAGAAACCCAGCTCACCCTTCGGATTCTCGGCTCCAAAATAGATCTCTCCCGCCGGGGCGTTCACCCCCTGGGTCACCAGCATGAATTGATGGATCAGCTCCTCCATGCGGGTCATCACTTTCTGCTTCGGCGGCAACACCGTCTTGCCATCGGCCACATTCACCGGCTCGCCCCCCCGGTTATCCGGACCGCCCGGCAGCTTCGCAATGCACTGATGCAGGATCCGGACGCTCTGCCGCATCTCCTCCATCCGCACAAGATACCGGTCATAGCAGTCCCCCACCGAACCCACCGGCACATCAAACTCCAGGTCGCGATAACAGAGATACGGCTGCGCCTTCCGGACGTCGTAATCGACCCCACTGGCCCGAAGATTCGGCCCGCTGATCGCGTAATCGATCGCGAGCGTACGCGATATGATCCCCACATCCCGCGTTCGGTCGACAAAAATTCGGTTCCGGGTCAGCAACGTCTCGGTTTCGTCGAGATTGACGATCACTTCGGAAAGGAATTTTTTCAGTTGATCAATCCAGCCCGGCGGCAAGTCCCGGGAGAGGCCTCCGATTCGGGTATAACTGGTCGTAAAACGCGCGCCGGTAAGTGATTCACACAGGTTATAAATCTTCTCCCGCTCGGTAAATGTATGCAGGAAGACCGTCATCGCGCCAACGTCCATCGCAAAGGCTCCGAGCCCCAGCAGGTGAGCGGATATCCGGGCCATCTCACAGCAGATCATCCGGATATACTGGCAACGAGGCGGCAGTTTACCGTCAATGCCCAGCAACTTTTCCACCGCCAGAGCGTACGCGACGTTATTGGCCAGCGGCGCCAAGTAATCCAGCCGGTCCGTATACGGAATGAACTGGGTGTAGGTCATGTTTTCGGCGATCTTTTCATCGCCCCGGTGGAGATACCCCACCTCCGGCATCGCCTTCGTGATGGTCTCACCGTCCAATTCGATCAACACCCGCAACACGCCGTGCGTGGAGGGGTGCGAGGGCCCGATATTGAGCACCATTTTCTCGCCGTGAACCTCCCGCAACTCTTCGTCGGCCGCAGCCGATAACACCGACGCACGGGCCGCCGGTTCTTTAAATTCAAGGGTCTGGGTCGCCATGGCAGTTTATTCCTCGGGCGTCCGGACCCGCGGTTCCCGGTTGACGGCCTCGCGCACGCCCGGCGCGGTGACAAAGGGTCCGCCCTCCAGCGATGCTCTGCGGGTAAAGGCCACCTCCGGAACGTCGCTCGGTTTCCCTCCCAACGGAAAGTCCTTCCGCAATGGAAAATAAGGATACCCCTCCCACATCAGGATCCGGCGAAGATCCGGATGACCCGCAAATCGAATTCCTAACATGTCGTACACCTCCCGCTCATGCCAGTCCGCCGCCCGCCATACCCCGCTGACCGTCGGCAACTCCGAAACCGCCTCACTGACGCACGTCGAAATCCGCAGATGGCACCCGTGGGCGAGTCCGTACAACTCGTAGACAATCTGCCATCGCGGATCCTCACCGTAGTTGTCCACTCCCGTCAGATCCGTCAGGTAATCAAAACCCAGCGCAAACTTCGCATGGCGACACACCTCAGCAATGCGCTGGGGATCGGAAATCGTCACGGAAACCTCGCCGCGAAACTCGACGGACGGCGACACAAGTTCCCCGAACTTCTCCCGCAACTGTTGAGCAAATTCGAGGGCGGTTGGCACAGGGGTATTTCCAGCAATTCAACGAGAGGTGCTGTCCGGCAAATCAAAGTTTCAAATCGAGCGATCCCAATTTTTCGGGAAGCGAATCCCGCTTCAAATCGGCGAGAATCGGCTCCCGCGCCACCTTGTTCTGCAACTTAATTAAAGCATCCAACAGGGCTTCCGGCCGGGGTGGACAGCCCGCAACATAGACGTCGACCGGCAGAATCTGGTCCACGCCCTGAAGCACCGAATAACTCCGATACATCCCACCGGTCGATGCACAGGCACCCATTGCTATAACCCATTTAGGTTCAGCCATTTGCTCATATATTCGACGGACCGCGAGCGCCATCTTGTAGGTCACCGTCCCCGCAACAATCATGACATCCGATTGGCGGGGGGAAAAACGCATCACCTCGGAACCAAAGCGTGAAATATCAAACCGACTCGCGCCAGCGGCCATGAGTTCAATGGCACAGCACGCCAGCCCCATGGGCATCGGCCACAGCGAATTCTTGCGAAACCAATTCAAAGCCGCATCCAGCCGCGTCACCACGATCTCACCCTCGATTTTCGAGTTGTAGCCATAGTCGGTGGTGACCGGCAAAGCTCGGGCTGGTTCGGTGACAGTGGCTTCCATAAACAGTCTCGAATACACGCGCTACGAGGCAAAACCCCGTAATCTTGAGAACGCTATGGCTGGGGTTTCGGGGGGGCAAGCCGCATTTGTGATTTTTTTCACAAGCGAATCGTGAACTTCCCTTTGTGTGCGGCTATCTCCAGAAATTCCACAGGGAAAATCTCACACAAAGGCCACAAAGGTCACAAAGTAAGAAGGGAAATTCCGGCGGGGGGACGGTTCTACCTCGGTTCCCCACTCCCCATTCTTCGTGGTCGTTGTGACCTTTGTGTGCGGCATTCTTCGGAAATTCCAGGGACCTAACCTCACACAAAGGTCACGAAGGCCACAAAGGAGGGAGGGTAATTCCGCCGCCGGGGCTGCTGCGTCTGAAGGAAATCTATGGCGCCAATTCGCCATTGACGATTCTTTCGATTCCGTCCTTGAGCCGCATTTCGCCAAAGTTAATGAGTAACCCGAGAAGTCGCCCGCTCAAACGTAATTGGGTAAGGACCTGTTTCGAGTGAACCGGTGCGAGTTTTTCCAGGGATTTGAGTTCAATGATCAGCTTGTCCTCCACAAGCAAATCGGCCCGAAACGCATCAGGGATGATCAGATCGTCGTACCTTATCGAAATGGGCTTTTGTCGATCGACATTTAGCCCCTGCTTAGCTAGTTCGTGTGCAAGGATGATTTCATAAACAGACTCAAGCAAGCCTGGGCCGATGTTTGTATGCACCTTGAAAGCTGTATCGAGCACGATCTTGGAAAGTTGATTTTCGTTCATGAGGATCGATTTATCTCACTCGGATATGCTGTTGGACATAACGATTTGTTCCCGCTTTGTGGCCTTTGTGTGCGGCTACCTCCGGAAATTCCAAGGACTTAACCTCACACAAAGGTCACGAAGGAGGAGGGTAATTCCGCCGCCGAGGGACGGTTCCGCCTCAGTTCCCCACTTCCCATCCTTCGTGCCCTTTGTGGCCTTTGTGTGCGGCTACCTCCGGAAATTCCAGAGGGAAAATCTCACACAAAGGCGCGGAAAATGATCAACTGCCCCGGGGTATCCCACACGATACAATGCCATCATTTTCTCAGCTCGCATACCCGAAGCAGATTTCCATCTCCACTCGGAGCGAGCGCAACTCATGCCCGCCGACCCTCCTTCTCGCACTCCTCCTCGCGAGTTCCTGCCAGCCACTCCCCTCACATTCCTCTCTGAAATCTCCCGAACAAATCCTTACGTCCCAACCCACAGGACATGTCCTCACCAACACCGGTGTCTGGTCTCCCGACGGCAACTGGATTGTCTATGACGTCCGTTCCGACGCCGGCGGCGAGCTCTTTGACGGCGCGCACATCGAAATCGTCCACACGCGCACCCGTGAAATTCGCCGACTCTATTCCTCACGAAACGGCGCCCACTGCGGGGTCGCAACGTTTGACCCGATTCATCCGCGAACCGTATTCATTCTCGGTCCCGAACGTCCTACTGAGGACTGGTCCTACAACGCCTGGCATCGGCAGGGGGTACTCGTCGACCTGCCTCGCCCTGGGGACGCCATCCCACTCGAGGCCCGCGACCTCACACCCCCCTTTACGTCCGGCGCCCTCCGCGGCGGCTCCCATGTTCATGTCTTCTCCGCCGATGGCTCGCGCGTCAGCTTCACCTACGAAGATCATGTGCTGACGACAGACACCCATGGAACTCCGGCGGGAGACGGCAACCAGCGAAACGTCGGCGTCAGCCTACTCGGAATCCCCGTGACTGTTTTCACCAACCACACACGCAACCACAGCGGCAGCGCCTTTTCGGTATTGGTCACCATCACCAAGCCCAAGCCAAGACCCGGTTCCGATGAAATTGGGAAGGCCTTTGAAGAAGGCTGGGTTGGAACGAATGGCTACCGACGAGTAGACGGCACACAACAAACGGTCGCTCTGGCATTTCAGGGGCAGGTGATCACGGACGCTGGATCGCCCATGCCATGGATCATTCGGTGTGTCGAACGAACACCCGAACCGGGCGGACCGAACGGATCACGCCTCGAACGCCCGGCGAAGGATCACCCCGGAAAGGGGCTTGCGTGTTTTCCCCGGACGGGCACCGGATCGCATTCGTCCGGCGCATGCCCCACGGAGAAGCCAAGTTTAATGAGATCTGTGTGGTAAATGTTCCTACCGTCGGCAACTGATGGCTGGAACGGGCCGAATCAAGGTGCGTCACACGGCAGATTATTGCCCAACCACTCCCGCTCGGCCTGTCCGTTTGACTCAAACCAAGTGACACAATATTGTGACACCCATGAAGACGGCCGGCATCCGCGAACTAAAACATGACACGACGACCGTCCTTGGCTGGGTAGCAGACGGTCAGCGTGTAGAAATCCAGAGGCGGGGTAAACCTGTCGCTGTCCTAAGCCGTTTCAGCCGTCGTGTGAAATCTGCGAAACGTCCTGATTTCGCCGCTCGGCTGAAATCCATCTATGGCGACACTGTCCTCGGGGTGACCGCCACCGACTTGCTTTGCCACGAGCGCGGCGACCGATGACTGCATGTCTCCTCCGCTTTGGTGCTCGGGGCGCGTGACTTCCTGACTTTCGATACCCGCCAGGGCGCATTGGCCGCCGCCGTGGGCCTGCGCCTGCCATCCATCTGAGGCGGGTTCAAACCTTTCGCCCCACCTCGTCGACCCACGCCTGGTTTTCCAAGTACCATCGCACGGTTTCTCGAATCCCTTGATCAAACGTATAGGCCGGCCTCCAGCCAAGCTCCTGTTCCATCTTGGCAGCATCGACGGCATAGCGGCGGTCATGGCCGGGGCGGTCCTTGACGAAGGTGATTAAACGCCGGGATTCACCCCCTCGCGTCGGATCGAGTTCATCGACCAGATCACATATCCGTTCCACGATGCGAATATTGGCCCATTCATTGTGGCCACCAACGTTATAGGTCTCTCCGAGTCGTCCGCGCCGAAGCACTTGCCATAAAGCTTCGCTGTGATCACCGACATAGAGCCAGTCCCGCACGTTCATCCCATCGCCATACAAGGGTATGGGTTTGCGGTTCAGAATATTTTGAATGACGACCGGAATCAGTTTTTCAGGAAACTGCCGGGGACCATAATTATTGGAACAGTTGGTGATCAGGGTGGGCAGCCCGTAGGTGTGGTGGTACGACCGCACCAGCAGATCACTGGCCGCTTTGCTGGCGGAATAGGGGGAATTGGGAGCGTAGGGAGTCGACTCAGTAAAATATCCAGTGGGCCCGAGCGAGCCGTACACTTCATCCGTGGAGACGTGCAGGAATCGAGCGTCGGCATTGGCACCCGTCGACCCACCCCTCGACCACATTTCACGGCAGGCCTCCAGGAGGTGAAACGTTCCGACGATGTTGGTATGAATGAAATCGCCGGGACCGCGGATCGATCGATCCACATGCGATTCGGCGGCGAGATGCATGACCTGATCGATGGCGTGTTCCTGGACGACGCGCAAGACCTCGGCCTTATCGCGCAAATCGACCTTCTCGAACCGATATCGCGGATGCCCTTCCACGGGTCGGAGATTGGCCGGATGCCCCGCATAGGTCAGGCAGTCCAAATTAACGAGGCGATTCACCTCGGGTCGACCGATGAGGTGCTGAATCAAATTGGAACCGATGAATCCGGCTCCGCCGGTGACGAGAAGGTTCATGCTAAATCGAGCGCGAGAAATCGTGAAGAAAATTGATCGCCGGCGGTGCTGGCATCCATTGGAGAATTGTCATGCCCGCTCGGGCGTCCAACGCCGCAAGGCATCGGTCACAGCGTCTTCCACCCCGCGTATCACCACTCCCGCGCACAAGATTTTGCTCGTGTCCAACACACAATTGGAACGTAGGGCCTTCGCGGCGAGACGATAAAATTCTCCGTCGCTGGACCAAAACTCAAACATCCTGCCCGGGAGCAACTCCCGTTCGATGGCTTCGATTACCTGACGGGTGGTTACAAACCCGGGATTGGTCACATTGTAAATTCCGAACGGAGCCCGGATGTCCCAAAGGTCCAGGCACGCCCGCACATAATCTCCCAGGTGCGAAATTGAATTTACATTATCATAGACCTTGGCATACCGCTGGACCTTGGACAGGTAGTTGCGCGTATGGTCCCGCTCATCGAACGGGATTCGAAGGCGCCACAGATAGCTCCGCCCCAAACCGGCAATCGCCTCCTCACCGAGCGCTTTGGTGCCACTGTAAAAACTGCACGGCCCGTTCCGGAAGGAAAAATTAGGCTCGTCCGTTTCGCGAAAACCCTCGACCCGGTCCGGCTCGGATTCGACGATGCGGCGAACCTCCTCGCGGGTCAAATCGGGCTCAACTTGGAACGATCCGTCCGGTTGGCGGATGCGTGCACCGGTATAGATGCATCCGGAAGAAACGTGCCCCCAAGGAACCTCGGCTGCGGCACAGGCATGGGCGATCGTCTGCGGCAACAGGGTGTTGCCCGCCAAGGTGTCGGCCGGCGCCCCTTCGCACGCATCCACGTTTGGTTTGCCGGTGTATCCTGCCGCATTAATGAGAAATGTGGGACGCCGCTCGCGAAGCCTCCGGTACAACGATTCGAAATCCGAATAGTCGAACGTCTGCCGCGACAGCCCCTCAAACGGGATGCTTCGTCGGGCCAACTCACGCGCGAACTCGTTCCCCACGTAACCCGTATGACCCAGCAGCAAAACCATAGTGGCAGTTAGCTTGATCGCCGGGCCTCGTCCGCAACCGCGATGAGATACTCGCGGTACTCACATCGCGGCATGGCGCCGGCAAGTTCATCCAATGTTTTCAAGGACAGGAATCCGCGCCGAAACGCGGCCTCTTCGGGGCAGCCGACCTTAATGCCCTGCCGCTTCTCAATCGTCTGCACGAAGGCGCTAGCTTCGTGCAGACTGCTGCTCGTGCCGGCATCCAGCCATGCAAATCCCCGGCTGAGTTTCTGAACTCGCAGGAGGCCTCGACGGAGATACTCGCTGTTCACATCGGTGATCTCCAGTTCACCCCGCGGGCTGGGCTTCAGATTGCGGGCAATTTCCACAATCGTGTTGTCATACAAATACAGGCCCGGCACCGCATGGTTGCTCCGCGGCTCCCGCGGTTTCTCGACAATCGAGAGAGCCCGTCCTGCGCTGTCGAACTCCACGACGCCATACCGCTCCGGGTCGTGGACACGGTATCCAAAAATCATTGCCCCGGATTGGAACAGCGAAAACGCCTGATGAAAGACGTCCCCTCCGTAAAAAATATTGTCCCCCAGGATCAAGGTCACGGGGGCGGTCCCAATGAACGATTCCGCGATTCGGAATGCCTGGGCAATTCCTTCGGGCCGGGACTGTTCCCGGTAGTCGATCGAAACGCCCAGCCTGGATCCATCTCCCAATAACTGCCGGTACCGCGGCAGATCGTGCGGGGTCGAAATCAAACAAATCTCCCGGATTCCGCCTTCGATCAGAGTTGTCAGCGGATAGTACACCATTGGTTTATCATAAACCGGTTGGAGCTGTTTGCTGGCCACGAGCGTGAGGGGGTAAAGACGCGATCCGGCGCCGCCGGCGAGCAAAATTCCCTTCATGAAGCCACGATGCTAGCCACGGAAGCATCGGCTGCCAAG
This sequence comes from Akkermansia muciniphila, assembly GCA_945900455.1. Classification (GTDB taxonomy): domain Bacteria; phylum Verrucomicrobiota; class Verrucomicrobiia; order Limisphaerales; family UBA9464; genus SIBK01. The sequence goes on along the minus strand of CAMDJH010000020.1, from coordinate 12,542 downwards.
CGGTGAGCGGCAGTTTTTCCAACGAACTCACCCCGAACGGTGTCCCTTGGGCTTGTTAACAAATTGGCGTGATTCGCGGCTCCACCAACGTATGCTCCGCGGGACGAATGCACACTAGCGAGCAGATCACGCGCAAAAGCGCCTCAAATCTTGCTCTCGCCTTCATCCTCCTTCCCGAGGCCAAGCGCCAGGCCATGACCGCCCTGTACGCGTTTTGCCGGGAAGTGGATGACATCGCCGACGAGGATTCTTCTCCCGTCGCCCGCCGTCGCGAACAACTGGGTCGCTGGCGGGAGGATATCCGGCGTACCTGTGCCGGAGGGGAGTCGGAATTCAGCGTCAACCGTGAGTTGGCTCCGTTTGTGGCCAAATACCGGCTGCCTTTCAATCTGTTCGACGAACTGATTCGCGGGGTGGAAATGGATCTGGATCAACGGACGTACCCCGACTCGGCCGCACTCGAAGCCTACTGCTATCGCGTCGCGAGCGTCGTCGGCCTGTTGAGTATCGAGATTTTTGGCTACAAGGATCCGCGCTGCCGGGACTACGCGATCGCCCTGGGCCAGGCACTCCAACATACCAACATTCTGCGGGACATCGGCAACGACGCGGGCCGCGGGCGTATTTACGTTCCCCAGTCGGAGCTGGAGACGCACGGGGTTGCGGTTGCGGAAATCATCGCCAGAAAGGATTCCGAACGGTTTCAAGCGCTCTGCCGATCGTTGGCGGGGAATGCTCGGGGCTATTTCCGGAAGGCCCGCGAATTGCTCCCTGCAGTGGACCGGAAATCCATGATTGCCGCCGAATTAATGGGCGCCGTTTACTGGCGTCTGCTCTGCGAACTCGAGGCGCGAAAATTCCCGGTGCTGCAGGAAAAACCCTTTAAGCTTTCGAAGGGACGCAAAGTCGCGCTTGTTTTGCTAGCCGCCGCACGGGTTAAATGGCGTTTCCCGGTCGCCCAGTACGGGACCTGAACACCATGGCATCTGACAAACCGCGTATCCGCCTCATCGTCAATGGAGACGACTTCGGCCAGTCCACCAGTGCGAACCGAGCTATCATTCGAGCGCACCGCGAGGGCATTTTGACGACGGCGAGTCTCATGGTGACGGGAAATGCGAGTGACGCAGCCATCAAGCTGGCGCGGGAAAATCCAAACCTGGGAGTCGGAATTCACCTGGTGCTGGTCCGTGGAAAATCAATTCTCAAGCCGAGTGAAATCATCGGATTGGTTAACCAACGCTTCGAATTCGAAGCGCGCCCGATTCGGGCGGGGATCCGGTATTATCTTAGCAAGAGCCTTCACCCGTTTCTCCGGCAGGAAATCAATTCGCAGTTCGCCGAATTCCGGCTCTCCGGCTTGCTCCTCGATCACGTGAACGGTCACATGCACTTTCACCTGCACCCCACCGTATTCGACATGCTGAAGCGAGACTTCAAAGCTTGGAACATTCGGGCCATGCGCCTAACCCGCGATCCGTTGCTGACAAATCTCCGGCTAAGCGCCGGCCGATATTTTTACCGGATATCCCACGCCGCTGTCTTTGCACGCCTGTCGGGGCGGGCGGTTGCCGCCATGGATCGCCGGGGCATCGCTCACACGGATCGGGTGTTCGGACTGCTTCAGGACGGTCGGATGACGGAATCGTACCTCTTGAAGCTGCTCGATAACCTCTGGCCAGGCACGTTCGAAATCTATTGTCATCCGGATGAGGGAGAACATGCGCACGAGCTCGAAGCTCTTTGCAGTCCGCGAGTGCGAGCGAAGATCGAAGAACTCGGCATCGAACTGATCCGCTACCAGGATCTCGTCAAACCCCGGACCGCGCGACCGCGGGAAGTCGCTCGAACCTGACCTCCCATGGCAAAAATTCTGATCGTGCTGTTCTTTGGCCTCGTCTTGGAAGCCATCGGAGTTGTTTTCCTCGGCAAGGGACTCAAAGAAATCGGTGAACCCGCGCAGTTGAATGCGGGCGAAATCGCCCGCCTGCTCGGACGTGGCGCCACGAATCGAAATATCCAGCTCGGGATCGCCTGGGAAACAGCCTATTTCGGATGCATTCTTTACCTGATGTCCCAAGCCGACATCAGCTTCGTCTGGCCGGTGACCGCGCTCGGGTTCGTCTTAACGGCGCTTAGCGCGCATTTCCTCCTGGGCGAATACATCAGCCCGCTGCGCTGGCTCGGAGTCTGCCTCATCGTCGCCGGTGCCGCCGTGATCACCTATACCGAAAAGGTGAAAGCCGATTCACGCGCTTCCGTGATTTCTCAGTCCACACGGGAATCGCACTAGGCGGTACACCGCGGCATACCGGGCGGCGGCCTCTACTTCTTCTTCGCCGCGCGACGACGATGATGCCAAAGGGCTGCCGCACCCAGCACTCCCATCGCTCCCCACGTACTAGCCTCCGGTACCGCCGTGTACGTGTAAATCACATTCAGCATCGCCGCGATCAGGTTCTCCGACCCGCCACTCGCTTGTTTTCCGTCCAGCGACTCCGCCATGAATGCCATCGTGATCTTCCCCGTCACATTCACCGTCGTCCCACCCGTTCCCAAGAACGGACTCAAATCCGTCATCGACACACTGCTCGTCACCGACGTCATCAGCCCAAGGATGTTCGTCGATTCCAACGGTCCAAGGAGGTTGGTCTGCCCAATCTGCAGCGCATTCGTGTACGGCCCGTTGGCGATCGGCGGTGTCACACCCACCTCTCCCTTCACCACCCCGCCGATCCGGTTGCTCGCGTTCGGCTCCAGGTTCGCCAAGTTCACGTCCGCCTGCAGCTTCGACACCAACTGGAACACCACTTGATCCAGGGATTCTCCAATGTTTGTGTCGATCAACAACTGCGGCACAACGAAGTTGGTCACCCAATCCGGTGTCGTCAGGTTCACCGCAAACGTGTTCGTCACGCTCACGCTCGCTCCGTTCAGCCCGCTTAGCCCACTCATCCCGACTACTGCCAGGGCGACGGCTGCCAACGCCTTCTTTTGATTCGTCTTCATTTTATTGGTCTTTCTCTTTCGGCTTTTTTCGTTGGCTTCCATTCCCTCATTTCACCTTCAACGCCGGGTCGCCCAGCAGGTTATGCGTCCCACTCACTTCCGTCTTGCCACCCCCGGCTCGGTACTCCCGCGCCGCCGCTCTCAGTGCATCACCGAGTCGTACCGTCCCCTTCTTCCCAAGGCTTCTCGCAAAAGCCCGATGTAGTTTCTGTGATTCCGGATTCAGGCTCAGTCCGCTCGGCGCCCACACCGCCACAGCCCCGCCTTCCGCAACCACCAACTCTTCGCCCACGCAGTCAAAACCGGGTACCGAGAATTGTCCCGCCACACACGTCCCTGCCGCAATCACGGGCAGACTTCCCGCTAATCCCGTTCCCGTTGCATCCGCACTGGTCAGGTACCCACGATCCGAACTTCCCAACCGGTCCAGGCCCCCGTGACCTATGTAGCTCAAGAGCCCTACCTGGCCGCCCTTCAGTTGCTTCATCAGCTCGTCCCTCACTGCGGTCGGATTCCCACTCAACAGCTCCGTCGGCCGCCGGAGCCCAAGAATTCCCTTCATGGCCCGTCCGTCCTGTCCGAAGTCTCCGCCGCCATCGGCCCGGTCCGCCACAACCAGCACCTTCGCCGCCGTTCCCGCCTCGTAGGATCGGATCTTCCCAATCATTCGCTCCAGCTCGATGGACGTCAGCACCGGCAGTCGACCCACCGCCACCTCCGGTACGCCGTCTCCATCCACGTCGCCTAGAAGCGAGTCACTGGCGTACAATCCGTACCCTGTTCCCGTCAGGCCGGCCGGGATCACGTTGTCCCCACTCCGGCTGATGTCCCGGTAGTCGTAGGTTCCATCTCCCACCAGCACCACGTACGCGGGCCCTCGGATCCACTTCTCATGCGCCGCCTCAATGAACCCGCGGATCGCCTCAGGACTGATCAATCCATCCCCATACTCGTTGGCGATGTCTTCCACCGTCACCACGACCGCCGTCAACCCTTGACTCCGTCGGTAGCCCGCCAGCTCTTCCGCCGTCTTCGCCATCGCCGCCGGCGCAATCACCACGTACTCACCCTTGCGCTTCCCGCTCCCAAGCCCAGCCAGAGTGACCGCCTCCACCCGCGCGGGCGTGATCGCTCCCCCGCCCTGTATCGCCAGGTACCGAACACCCTCGGTCGTCTGCAGACTTACCGTGCTCCCGTGCGACGTCAGGTTCATCACCACCTTCGGATTTCTCACGTCGCTCAACTCAAACACCACCACATCCGGTCGGCTAAATCCGCCCAGCGTCACCACTCCCTGACCCTTGAACTCCAACCGGCCATTCGATGCCATCAACTGCTTCGAGGTCTTCAGATTGAAGCGATCCAGATAGAACCGACTGCCGTTCCCGGCCTTCAGTCCCGTCACCGTCAGTTGGTTGTTTCCGGAATGCAGCACTCCCGCCGGCACCGCAAACGTAGCACCATGCACCGCCTTGCCAGCAAAGCCCGTTACCCCAAGGACCGTCCCGTTTAATGTCACCTGCGCTTTGTGACTTGCCTGGCTGCCACCCTGCAGGCGCACGTCAATCTCTCCGGAGCCGTCCACCGTCGCGTCCAACTGGAACGTGGTGCTGAACTTTCCGCCCACCACCGCTTCCGTCACGATCCGACCCCACATCCAGAAGTCATCCGTCGGATCGCTCGTCACCTGCGGCACCGGCAGCAGATCCCGCTCGTAGGCCGTCGTCACTTCTTGCGTGTCAACCGGCCCACTTTCCGGCGATCCGCCATCGACGCTCTCCACCGTTGCGTTCTTCGTCCCGCTCAGCCAGTACACCCGACCCATCTTCCCGGCCTCCCCCACGAAGTAGAGTCCGGCCCCGTCCTGTGCCGGGATGTACGTCACCGCTCGGCCGCCGTGAGTCAGGCCAACAACACCATTCTTCAGCCAGTCTTGAACTTCGCTCACCGCGCGGTTCACCGCCGCCGCGATCGTTTCGGCCGACACATACTGCACACCACTCTGGTTGACCGTGATCTTGACCAGATGATAGCCCCCGGCACCGGTCAGGGCCCGAGCCGTGTTGCGCACCTGCAGCGCCGCCGCGATCCGCTGCACCTTGGTCGCCATCGGTGCCCGGGCCACGACAACGCTCGCCGTGTATTCCACCGCTTCCGAGTTCGCCGTGACCGTCACGGGTCCCAGAACATTCTCCTGGCCGTTGTCGTCCAGTTCCACAATCCGGTAGGTCACGTCGCCCGCAGCCGGTTGATTCACGTCTGCCACCCGGTACGTCCCGCCCTGCGGTTCGTCCACTGCCGGCAGACGGTTGGCCGACACTTTTACCCAACCCTCCTCTGTCTGTCGGTATACGTCGAACCCGACGCTGCCCAACTCGGTCGATGTCGTGAACTCCACCCAGCCATTGGCCGCTCTCACCGTTCCCACCTGCGCATAGGTCGGTATGACGCCGAATCCGAAATCCACCGTGTCATTCGAATTGGCATCCGTCCCGTCCACACCCGCCGGCGGCTCCGTGTTCAGACTCAGATTGAACACTGGCGATCTCACCGGCTGATTCACGTAGCTGCCAGCCCCGTTCGTGCTCTGTGTCCCATTGTTTAGATTGTCCGGACCATTCGCGCCGGTGTCATTCGTCACAATCGTCAGACTGGCCAACGGATAGCTTGCGGGAGGATTGCTGATGACCACTTGATAGTTACCCGGCAGCAGGTTCGAGAAATGGTATAACCCATTGATATCCGTGTTCGTCGTTCCCACCACGGTCGTCGTGTTCGCGTTTGTATCGACCGACAACAGGTACACGCTCACACTCGAAATCCCGACTTCGGCGTTGTTATTCGTCCCATCGTTGTTCGCGTCAAACCACACCAAACTGCCGACGGACAGAGAAACCCGGATGCCTGCATCAATGCTGTTGTTCGTCTGACCTGGGATCAGCGTGATCACCGGCGTCAGACCCGTCAGCGGATTCGGATTGCTGTCCAGGTTCGTGTCACTGCCCTGGTTCGGCGCTGAGAAGCCGAAGCCCGGCGGCAGATTGGTGAAGAGCACCTGATACTGGTTTGTGGCCGGCGGCAAGTTCGTGAACACGTACAACCCGTTGGCATCCGTCACGTTCGTCGCCACCGGAATTCCACTCAGGTACAAAATAACCGTGATGTTGGTAAACGGCGGTTCACCCCCCTGCTGTATGCCGTCCCCGTTGAGGTCGGACCATGCGTAGTCTCCGATCGTCGCTGGCGCAAAATACCCGTCGTTACCCGTGGGCGTTGTCACTCCAGCGGGTGCGTTGACCACCGTCGGATCGGTGCCTTCGGTCTGGATGTAGCCCGGCGGGACCTGCGCCAGGAAGTCGGCATCCGCGTTGTCCACGTTGTTGGTCACACTGCCCGGCGGCACGTTTGCGCTCCAATTACCGCTCGCATCCGTCGACACGAGGACAATGTTCGTCCCGCTCGTCACCGTCACGGTCACGTTCGTCAGGTTCGGCTCGCCGCCTTCCTGCACCCCGTTCCCATTCACGTCGTAATAGAGATGGCCCGTTACCGTGGCCGGTGTGTAGTACCCATCGTTACCCGCAGAGGTTGTGACACCGGCTGGCGCCGTCACCACCGTCGGATCGGTGCCCTCGGTCTGGATGTAGCCCGCTGGTACTTGTGCCAGGAAGTCGGCGTCCGCGTTATCCACGTTGTTGGTGACGCTGCCCGGCGGCACGTTCGCGCTCCAATTACCGCTCGCATCCGTGGACACGAGGACGATGTTCGTCCCGCTCGTCACCGTCACCGTCACGTTCGTCAGGTTCGGCTCGCCGCCTTCCTGCACGCCGTTGCCGTTCGTGTCATAATAGAGATGGCCCGTCACCGTCGCGGTGGAGTCAAATCCAAAGTCTAACGTTCGATTACCATTGGCACCGTCGCCATCGGCGGTCGGCTCTGTCCCTGCTGCGAGAGCGATCACGGGGCTTCTTACCTCTGTACCGCTTCCGCTCGGCTGACTTCCATTATCCACTTCGTCCGGAGCGGCTGCACCGAGATCCGTGGTTGTCCTGTCCACCGTACTGAAGGGATAGGCCGGCGGCGGATTGCTTATTACCACCTGGTAATTACCCGGCGGAAGATTTGTGAAGTTGTAGAAGCCAGTGGCATCCGTGTTCTGGCTCGTCACCACATTGGTTGTGCCGCCCGTAATCGATAGCAACGTCACCGGCACATTGGTGATGCCGACTTCGCCGAGGTCATTCGTTCCGTTGCCACTAGCATCGTACCAGACGGTGCCGCCGATATTCAATATACCGACGAGTCCCGCGTCGACGCTGTTGTTTGTCTCACCCGTATTCATCGTGATGACCGGCGTCAGACCCGTCAGTACGTTCGGGTTGCTGTCGAGATTGGTGTTGCCACCCTGATTCGCCGGGGAGAAGGCGAAGCCCGACGGAATGTTGGTGAAGAGCACTTGGTACTCATTCGTTCCCAACTCCAAGCCCGCGAACGAATACAGCCCATTGACATCGGTAAGGTTGGTCGCCACCGGCAAACTGTTCTTGTACAGAACTACCGTGATGTTCGTGAACGGCGGCTCGCCACCTTGCTGGATGCCGTCCCCATTGAGGTCATGCCAGACGTAGTCTCCGATGCTATTGGCGGAGGTGGCGGTGGCCACTTCCGGGGAATCGATGTTCACCGCACCAGAGTCCGCCAGGGTTGCCGCGTTGGTAATCGTTCCACCGATGAGATTGGTCACCGCAACCTTGAAGGTGAGCGGTGGGACGACGATGGTGGAGCGGGAGGAAGCGTTTCCGAATTCGGCATTGGGCGACGTCGGGCTTCCGCTGAAGGAGACGCTCTTGACGGTGCTGTCTGAGCCGTTGGTCACCGCATAGACCCAAGTAAAGATCAGGGGCGCATTCGAACTGAGGTTCACAGACCCAGCGGGCGAAGGTCCGCTCACCTTGCCGACATTCACTCCGCTGGCATTCACCACCAAGTTCGTGGGCGCAGTGATACTGTTGATGTTCGTTCCCGAGGTAACCGTCATCGTCACTGTGACGTTGTTGGTGCCAGTGAAGAGCAGAGGATTCACGTCCATTTCGACGTGGGTGGCCGGCTTGGTAAAGAGCACGGTCCCCCACGTGGCCCGTATTCGGGGATAGACAGATGGTTTCTCTCGAGCATCGTATTTGACGTCGCCCGTGGTCGATCCAATTGGGATGAGTACGAAGCCGTAGTTGGGATAGACATTGTTGACCCAATTGGAAATGACGGTAGTGAGATTGGTGGAGATCACCACCGTTGGAAGACTGTCATCGACACTCCATCGGGCCAGAAGGTTTGTGTCGTAGTCCGCTGTAGTAAAGTTAGTGCCGTTGGCCCAGCGCGTGACACCGTCACGCGTGTTCCAGGTGGCCCCGCCTTCGGTCCAGTCCGTCGTCACGCGGTAGAGTAAGTTACTGTTATTGTTCAGGCCTCCAGTCAGGTTCATGTCCAGGAAGGCGTTGGTAAGGATTGCCCCCGTCGGAATGCCGCTCAGGTCCGGCTTAATCAGAGCATACTTCCGCTTGGCTGAGTCGACCTTGACCTTCAAATCACCACCGGTACCGCCCGCCGTCGTTGGAGCATTTTCGTCAATTACCGCATCACCGGAAACGGTATTCGTCGTGAAGGCGGAGCAGACGACATTCGTCGTGATCTCATAGCGGATGACAAGTTTGGGCCGATTGGCCGCCGTGCTATTCGATCGGGATGACCATTCGTTGACCTCGTTGTCGATACCCTCCTGGAGGAGCGCCATGCCGTTATTTGTCGTACTGAGCCAATCCTTCACCAATGCCGTGACATCGGCGGAGAGCAAGTTGCTCTTATTCACACCGATGGTTGCGTAAATCTTCGAGCTGTAGTCATTCGTCCCAAACGCACCGCTGGCCCAGTTGTTAGTTCCATCCTGCCGGTTCCACGTTGCGCCATCGGCTAGACCCGTGCCGTTCTTCGTGCCTTCAACCCAGGGTGTTAATAAGCGCCGCACCGAGACGGAATCTTTCTTGTCCCCGTCCTCTGAATTATAGATGTAAAAAGTCGCCCCCTGAATTGTGGCACCAGCCGGAACGCTGCTCAGATCAAAGCGCATCAGGATGACGTCCTTGTTCGTGGTGGACGTATCCCTCGCGCTGCTTAGCGGATCGGTTACCCCGAAGTTGTTTGTCGGGGAGGTTCTGCGAATAAACGTGTCCGCCACTGCGGAATTCGTCAAAGGCGGTGCCGGGCATTTGGTGAAGCCCACTCCCACGGTGTCGGCTGGACTCGCGGGCAACGTGGAGCCGAGATTCCAGGTGACCACACCGTTGTCGTTGGTTCCCTCGGCATTGGCGGAATTTGCAATGTAAACAGTGTTCGTCGGGACGGGGTCCGTCACTTGTGCGTCGATGAGCGAATCGGGTCCGGGCCAGTAAGGCTTGATGGTGTAGGTGAGATTCGTGCCGAGTCCGGCGAAGGTGATGTTCACCGTCTTGTCAATGAGCTGGATGAACGGGAAATCCGCCGTGAGATAATTGGTATTGGCTGCCAGGACGACTTCGATTTCACGGATGGACGCGCCAAAACCGGCCGCGAGATCTGTGTCGTCTGTGTCGACGACCACCAGGTACGTATCCGGGGCGAGACCGCCGAACAGGTATTGGCCATTGATATCGGTAACAGTCGTCGCCAATGCCGGACCATCGGCGATGCCATCCCCATTGCTATCGCGGTAAAGGGTGACGGTAATTAGGCTGAGAGGTTCATCCGTGCCAAAGTCATAAACGTTATTGAGATTCACGTCCGAAAACACCGTGTCGCCGATCGTACTGGGCAGGTTAGCATACCCGAAGTCGGCGGTGTTGTTGGTGCCAGTCAGGCTCAGGATGGACCGGAGGGCGATCGTCGTGGCCGTGTAGGAATTAGGTGAGAAAAAGGTGGTCAGATCCGGGTCCAAATCGTCGGCATCGACGATGTAATTGAAATTGGTGCCGAGCCCGGGGAATGTATAAATCCCACCTGCACCGCTATTGGTTGTGGCGATGAGGAGATCCCCGGCGTCAATGGCACCGTTGCCATTGGTATCTTCGTACAGATTGAGCGTAACGTTGGGGATGCCGACATCACTTCCGTTAAACACGCCATCGCCATTGAGAGAGGCGCTGACGAGCGAGACGTAGGAAAAATTGGGGGGAAGCTGGTCGGTGATCACCAGCGGAACGCCGTTATTACCCGTGCCGCCATTGGAAATCCTCAGCGTATAAGTAACCGTGCCACCTGGACTGAGCGTGGATGGGGAGGCTTCCTTATCACAGTAGAGCAGCGCTTTCGCACTGACCTCGACGGTGTCCGTAGCGCCACCGAGCTTGTTGGTCGAGCTGGTGGCGGTGACGCCATTGATCACTGTGCCAAGGCTAGTGGCCTTAAAATTGACAATAATTGTTCGTATCTCGTTGGTGCCGACGGTACCGAGGTTCCAGACCAAAGGGTTGGGACCGCTAAATTGGGCAGGCACGGAGCTGAGGAAGGTCAGACCCGAGGGAAATGGATCGGTCAACTTCACATCCGGCAAGGGAACGGTGCCCATGTTGGCAAACCGGATGGTGAAGTACGAATTTTCGTTCAACTCGAGCAGGGGATTGGCCGCTACTTTCGTAACATAGGTGCACGGCTGAGGGTAACGACGGTGGGATCGTAGTAGCGCCATTCGTGATCCTTGCCCCCTTGATCGCCGCCGGCGTCACCGCCAAATGCATCCGACCACATCTGCCAGCAGGCAGCGGTGGTGGCGTTAATCTTGATTTTGACCGCGGCATATTCCGGGCGCCCCAACTCGAGCATACCGTACGAGAAACGCACGGCCTTCGGGCTGATGGAGTCGGTCTGGCTGACCGTATTCGTCAGCGGGGTCGCCGAACTCAGGGCGAACCCGACGGTGCTCGCATCTTCACCGGCGAAACCGAGCGCCGAAGAAACGAGCCCGGCCTGATCCTTGGAATACTGACTGCCTGGGTACTGAATGCGCTTCCATACGCCAACATTGGTAACCGAATTCTTTAACGCGGCGACCGCGTATCCAGGTTTTCCGTCGTCCACGTAGCGGTTGAGGTTGAATTCCCAGGAGTAACCACTTTGCGGACCGGCGACCACGTTTCCAAGACCCCACGGGGTACTGCCGCGACCGTTGGGATCGACGGCTGGTGCCACGTCCGAACGACCGTAACCGATGAGTTGCTCGGCGTCCCAGCGGGTGACCGGCACTTGAGTTTCGCCGCGATTATTGACCATCGCGATCGGATAACCTCGGCGGGTCACATCCGTCGGGCTGGAAGGGGATGCGCTGCCGGGTGCGGCATTGGACCAGCTCTGAAACGCGGTTCGCGGATCGGTGGAGTAGAATATGCCGGTATCCGCGTAAACTCCCGCAATCGTGCCACGATGGAGACCGGCGCCGGTAACGGTCAGTTCGGACTGGCCGAAGTTATTGCTCAGGGTCAAGCCGGAGAGACCCGGGGACGATGCGGCCGCGATTGGTCCGCTGCCGATGGCGATAATCGACTGTCCCTTGATCGGGATCGGCGTAAAATTGGCTGGAGCCGACGCGGAACCCGCGGTGCCCGGAGTCGGCGCCATGTAGACGGCGCCAACAACCTGAACGCCGTCGGGTACGTAGAAGGTCAGGTACCCACCCACACCGGTGTCCGTCCCAGGCCCGGGTGTGGACTTCAGAACAACCCAAAACTCGTCATTGATCTGCACCAGCGGCTGGTTGAGCGAGGCGCGAGTCGACATCACCTGCACGAACGCATCGTCGAAAGCGATCTGGGTGTCGCGCTGATCCAGGTTGTGAGCCTGGGCGGTTGGCCCGTTGGTCAGCATCGTGGCCGCCAGGAAGGCGGCGGTGAGCCGGGGGAACAGCCCGAGCCTGCCGGTGCGACGAGCGCCTTCGGTACGACCAGCGGGAGACAAGTGGGGAATCGTGAAGCTCATGTTGAGAAACGGCTTAAGAAAATCGGAATCAGAAATTGTTATCGGTCACCCGCGCACCGCCGGAACCATCAAAGTGAACGCATGGAGGGTTTACTCGGCGGAGGGTTTACTCGGCGGAGGGTTTACTCGGCGGAGGGTTTACTCGGCATGGATATCTCCAAACGAGCCGCAACACAGGCCCGGCTGGGAAACTTAGAGGAGGAGATAAGGTACCAAGGGCGCCCCATCGACCACTGCAGCAACCGAGACGGATTGGCCGTTTGAGAGATGTACTTGCGAATATTCACGCTGCACGAATTGGGTTAGGCACTCGCACGCGCTGCGAGGGCTGGAACTCTGCACAATTCGAGCGATGACGCAAGGAAAAAGTGGGTCCGAAGTGTGGGCGGGTGCATCTCACGGAAAGGGTGGTTTTCTCGAGTGACAGTAAGATGAGATAAAAAATGCGCTGAGATTGCGAAGAGATTGTGGTCAGCCAGAAGGCTGGACGGAGAACTGCGCGTGTGGGAATAACTGCTGCCAGTAGCCGTTTC
>CAMDJH010000019.1 GCA_945900455.1 Akkermansia muciniphila | reverse complement strand
ACCCGCTTCACATGTTCCATCGATTTCAAAGAGAGGTGGGGCCGGCGGACCTCGGTACCCCCTTTCAAGCGGGCATTCAATTCGACACAACCGTCCTGATAAACAGAAAACAACGGACAACCGCCCACCTGTAACCGTCGATCAAAAATGCCAAAAACGAGCTTCTGACTGCGAAATTCACTTTCGAAATGCTGATTTAACTGCTTCGCCCGCCGCATCTGGGTCGCCTTCTGGAGCATCGTCATCCATGCAAGGATCGAGAAAACGATGAGGATGCCGATGATGATCTTGGCCTCCCAGGTGGCCTCGTGCCATACGTATAGCAGGGAAAATCCGCCGCGCCCCGAAACCGGGGTCGCAGTTGCGGCGGCCAGAAAAAAACTACAAACGGGTGGATACACGACAACGGGTCGCCAGAAAACAACCCTGCCATGAATTAGCGATGCCGAGCGATCGGGTCAAAGGGTTTTCCGCTTCGCAGGCGACAGTTGTTCACAGCCGATCCAAGAAGGCAACCCGGAGCCCTCCCGAACGGACAGGGCATCTCAGGCCGTTCCGCCGAAAGCAGCAATGACGCCCGCCGGCCGTTTCCCCCAACCAGTTCAGCTCCGCCAATCCACCATAATCCGCGGTAATCCCTCTAATCCGCGGTAATCCGCACGGCACCGGGCAATCACTGCCCGCGTCGCTGGTTCGGAAAAACCCATCAGGCCTTCACCGGTTCGGTCAACGCCGCCAATTTTGCCGCCCGGATTCCGTCTCCGATCTTGCGTGCGATTTCTGGCTTCTCGACGAGTGCCTTCCGAGCCGCCTCCTTCCCCTGTCCGATCAACTCTCCGTTGAACTGCAACCAGGCACCCTTCTTTTCGACCACGCCACAATCGATGCCGACTTCCAGCAGACTCCCCTCCTTGTCGATCCCGTGATTGAAGAGGATGTCGAACTCCGCCTCGGCGAACGGCGGTGCCACCTTATTCTTCACAATCTTCACCTTCACGTGGTTTCCCATCACATTGCCGGCCGCATCCTTAATGGCGTCCTTGCGCCGGATATCGATGCGCACCGACGCGTAAAACTTGAGCGCCTTGCCGCCCGGAGTGGTCTCCGGATTTCCATACATCACGCCCACCTTCTCCCGAAGCTGGTTGGTGAAGAGGCAGGTCGTCTTGGACTTGCTGAGTAGCGCCGTGAGTTTCCGTAACGCCTGACTCATCAAACGGGCCTGCATCCCCATCGTGGCCATGCCCATCTCCCCTTCCAACTCCGCCTTCGGCACCAAAGCGGCCACCGAATCAATCACAATGATGTCCAGGGCACCGGAACGCGCCAATGTCTCGCAAATCGTTAAAGCTTCTTCTCCTGAATCGGGTTGTGACACCAGCAGTTCATCGAGGTTGACTCCCAACTTCTTGGCGTAGCCAGGGTCCAGCGCATGCTCGGCATCGATGAACGCCGCGATTCCCCCCGCCTTCTGCGCATTGGCGATCAGATGCAGCATCAGGGTCGTCTTGCCGGAACTCTCCGGTCCGTAAATCTCGACCACGCGCCCGCGGGGAACACCACCCACCCCAAGGGCGAGATCGATCGCAATGGCCCCGGTTGGAATGACCTCGATCTGCCGGAGTGCCTGAGCCGCCCCAAGCCGCATGATCGCACCGTCCCCGTAAGCCTTTGTAATCGACGCAATCGCCGACTCGAGCTCGCGTGCCTTGGCGGCGTTGATCTTCGCCGCTTCCGGCAGATGCGCGGCGGCCTTCGTTTCGGCAATCTTGGATTCGGTTGATTTTGGTTCGACAGTCTTAGCAGTAGCCATGGCAAAAAAGGAGCTGAGTGTTTCTCTCGGGGGCGCAGGTTAGGAGCGAACCGGTTCAAGTCAATCGCTGCCTGTGCCCGCTTACGAAGAACCTTCTCTGGATCGCGATTTCGGGAATCGTTGAGCTCAATCTTCGTGTTCGCAACTCGGCACGCTCCTTGCTAGGGTAAGAATGTCAAAAACGCATGAGTTGCCCCTGCTTGCCTCCACGAGACAGTTTCTCGGCACGATCCTCACTGGTCGCCATCGCCGTGGCCGTCGGGCTGCGCCTCGTGCCTCCCGCCCGGATGATCGCCGAAGACCGGGTTGAGTACCGCTACGAAGACTACAACGAGGACGGCAACCGGATGCACATCCGAACTCACTCCGCGTACTTCGAAAAGGAGCTGAATTCCAGAATCACAGCCCGGGGAAACTTCGTGTACGATTCCATCTCGGGTGCATCGCCCACGGGCGGGGCACCCGCTTACGGTACCGACAAGGTTCCCGTCAATGAATTCCCCATTCACGACATCCGGCGGGCCGAGAGTCTGGAATTCGCCGTTCGATACGGGGGCATTCACATGACCACCCCTCAGATTGCCTACAGTAAGGAAGGTGATTATGAATCCGTTGGCATTGCCCTGAACCACGCCATCGAGTTTAACCAGAAGAACACCACCGTACTGCTCGGGCTTGCCCGAAATTTTGACGAAGTGTCGGGGCTCTACCAGACGAAGCCAGCGGACAAGAACACCCTCGACGGGATCATTGGTTTGACCCAACTCCTCAGTCCGCAAACCTACCTCACGGCGAACGTAACCTTCGGGTACGCGGATGGGTATTTGAACGATCCTTACAAGGGAGTGAATTTCTTTTTCCCCTATCCAGGCACCAACCCAGAAGACTGGCCGACCGAGGCCAATCTCGCCGAGAAGCGGCCGTCACACCGGTCCAAACAAGTCCTTTTTCTGGGCGTAACTCATTTTGTCACCCCGCTCAAGGCAGGCGTCGATGCCAATTACCGGTTTTATCACGACAGCTACGACATATTTGCACACACCGTGAAGCTCCAATGGAACCAGAAGTTGGGTAAGAAAGTCACCGTTTCCCCGATGGTTCGCTGGTATCGCCAGAGCGCCGCAAGCTTCTATCATCCGCGCTTCATCGGCGAGGCCGACTACCCGGACGGCACAACGGCCGCCTATCAGGATGGTTCCTTCGTCGACTACGAGGGGGGGCCAGCCTATCCCGAAGATCCAACGGGCTACACGTTTATCGACATCCCCCCTCATCCCAGTTCGTATTCCGCGGACTATCGACTGAGCGAATTTGAAGCGTATTCAGCCGGTATCGGCATTCATTGGCGACTCCAAGATCATGTCTCCTTGGATGCGGCGTATAAACGCTACGAAATGCACGGTGTCGGTCACATAACACCCAAGGATGCCTATCCAAAGGCTCATGTGCTGACCGCCGGATTGGGAATATGGTTTTAGCGGCTCCTATCCCGGCAGCGTCCCCGGATGCGATCAACCTGCATCCGCCGGACATCCGTCCGGTGTACCAGCGAATTGTGACCTCGGCGCACGAAGACGTTCGCGATGGCGGGCACAGCCTGAGGTTTGAGGCGATGGGTACGAGCTGCCGCGCCTGCTTTGCGGCTCCCCGGGACATTGGCCGCCAGTACCGCGACGCCCTGCTTCAGTGGGTCGCGACGTTTGAAGCCCGCTACTCCCGTTTTCGAGAGGACAGCTTTATCTCACAAATCAATCGGGAAGCCGGCAGACGCTGGGTAAATCTCGACCCGGAGACAGATCGGTTGATGGCTCTTTGCCAGGAACTCGTTTTCCTTACGCGGGGTATCCTGGATCCAACTTCCCTCCCGCTGATCGCACTCTGGAACTGGAAGAATTCACCCACCACTTTTCCGACGCCGGAACAGATTGCCGCCGCCCGGGAACGGGTGGGTTGGCGGAAGCTTCAACGGCGTCCCGGGGCCATTTTTCTTCCGTCCTCGGGCATGTCGCTCGACCTCGGAGGTATGGGCAAGGAATACGCCGTCGACCAAGCCGTGCTACTGGCCGGATCCATGGGTGTGACCGGCGTACTGGTGGATTTTGGAGCGGACGTCCGCGTTTCCGGCCCGCCGCCGGCCGGCCGGCCGTCCTGGCACATTGGGCTCGAAGACCCTCGCAAGCCTGGCTCAACTTGGAAGGGGCTGGCGCTTCGGGACGGAGCCGTCGCGACATCCGGCGATTATTTTCGGAAATTTGAAGTCAACGGCCGGCGCTACGGTCATATTATCGACCCACGCACAGGCGAACCCGTCCACAATACCTGCCTGGCGGTTAGCGTCGTTGCCCCAAGCTGCACGCAAGCTGGCATGCTTTCCACAGCGGCGTTTGTGTTGGGCGCCGATGCCGGTCTCAAACTGATTGAAGCACAACCCGCCACCGCCGGAGCCATTGTCACCGAATCCGGCATCCATCTCAGTCGTCGATTCCATGAATATGCACTCGTTTAAATTCACCCGCCGGGAGTGGCTGACCGCCACTGCCAGCTTCCTCGCAGCCGCCGCTATCCCGGAATTTGTCCGGGCAGCCTCCGCCGGTCCCAAGGTGGGCGACACGCTTCCGGACCTCGCTGGATTTGGACTGGAAGGAACTCTGCCCGATCTCAAGGGTAAAACCGTGCTAATCGATTTTTGGGCATCCTGGTGCGGGCCCTGCAAGCGGTCGTTTCCGTCGCTAGCCCAATTGCATGAGAAATTCGCAGCCAAGGGATTCCTGGTACTCGCAGTCAGTGTGGACGAGGAAAAAGAGGACATGGACAAGTTCCTGAAAAAAAATCCGGTTCCATTTCCGGTGGTTCGGGATCCGAAGAGCCAGTTGGCGGAAAAGCTCGGAATCGATGTGATGCCCACCTCAATTCTTGTGGGTACGGACGGCAAGATCCGGACGGTGCATCGTGGATTCGAGGGCGAATCGACCCGGAAACAGTACCAAGCCGACATCGAGGCCGCGCTGAATTCAAAGTGACCTACACTCGGATTCCTCCGATCGCCGCCCCTTCCTCATGAAAAATCTCATCCGTCTACTGATTCTGGCCGTGTGCGCGACCTCGGCTGCCGGCTGCAACAACGTGAAACCGTACCAGCGGAAAACGCTTTCGGACCGGACGATGCGTGGGGACCGCGACCCGTTAGGGGTGGCGTTATCGGAACACATGTACTTTTCGCGAGAAGCCGCTGCCGGCGGGCGAGGCGTCGGGGGTGGCGGCTGCGGCTGCAACTAGTTGCCGGCAAGATGCGGTATAGGGCGGGGTGGCACGCCAGTTGCTCATGCCTACTCGTATGAAAGATTTCGAGAATGCCCTGTGTCAATACACCCTAAAAGCGGCTTTGAATCACCTCTCGTAGGTTTTTGCCGGACAACGAGTGTACTCCACGAGTCTGACCTCAAACGTGCCGTGAGACGCATATTTCAAATTCCCTCGCTGCTGGTCGCCGCACTCCTTCAGCTCGCGCCACTCAGCCGGACGCTGCCAGTTCAGGTTCTGCCCGCTGCATCGCCATTCGCCGTCGTCTGGCAGTTGCT
The DNA here is from genome assembly GCA_945900455.1 of Akkermansia muciniphila. GTDB lineage: Bacteria > Verrucomicrobiota > Verrucomicrobiia > Limisphaerales > UBA9464 > SIBK01. Next base: position 34,746 of record CAMDJH010000019.1, on the reverse strand, counting down.
GCTCGGAGTCGCCGCCACGGCGGGAAGTTTTCACGCCGTATCGGGTGCGACAAACCTGTTGAGCCCGGCATCTGCAAGCGGGAAAGTGGGGGTGCCCTTCGACTACCAAGCAGAAATCTTCAGCGACCAATATCTTTCACCCAAATCGTACTCCGCCACCGGCATTACCCCCACTCCGAAGGACATTGCCACGCTTGGATTCGTGGTCGACACCCTTTCCGGCCGCATCAGCGGGAAGCCGAACAAGGCCGGAACCCATAAGATAAAGCTCACCGGTTGGAACAAGTCGAATCAATCCGGAGATAAGGCTTCCTATAATATCACGTTTGTCATTGATCCGGGCGGTACCGCTCCGACGATTTCCCTGCAACCGCTCGCCCAAACCGTCAAAGTCGGTGACACCGTCGCACTTCGTGTTGCCGCCACCGGGGACTCGCCATTTGCCTACCGATGGATCCGCAACGGAATTGAACTTTCGGGTAAAACGAATTCCACTCTCACTTTCAGCCCCGTCACACTCTCGGACGACGCGGACTACTCCGTTCGCGTCACGAATCCCTCCGGCAACACTCCCAGTGCCACGGTCCATCTGACCGTCGTCTCACCCACAGTTCCTCCGGTGATCACGCTCCAACCATTGGACGTCAGCGCGAATTCCGGTGCGAACGCTGAATTCCGGTCGCAGGCCACCGGGGCTCCCGCCCCAACCTATCAGTGGTTCAAAGGGCAAATACTCCTCGCCGGCAAGATAAGTCCGACTCTCTTTCTGCAAAATGTCACCCCCGACGATGAAGGCGCCTACTCCGTTCGCGTCAGCAATTCGGGGGGCACGATTCCCAGTAATCCTGCGCTTCTGACGGTCTTTGTCGCCCCAAGCGTCACGCTGCAGCCGGTGGATCAGACAGCACCGGCGGGAACATCGGTAAGTTTCAGCGTCGCTGCCGGGGGCAAACCCGCGCCGTCCTTCCAGTGGTACCACGGAAATATTCTCCTGGTCGATTCGACCAATGCCATCTTGGAAGTGACCGCTTCCGACTCAACGGTGGGGTCGTACCATGCCGTTGCGAGCAATCCCGCCGGTGCCGCCCCCAGTTCCTCCGCGTCTCTCACGTTGGAGCCGACGATCGTGCTGACGGTTCCACCTCTTCATCTCATTTCAGTGCGCGAGACCGTTTCGGTCCTGGAATTCACGGCAGAGCCGAGTGGCGTGTATGTGATTGAATATTTGGATACGTTCCATGGCACCCGCTGGGCTCCCGGTCCCACGCTCTCTCACAACAATGGGTCGGTCTCCATCGAAGTGCCCAGTGGTGAAATCGGAGCTCGTTTTTGGAGACTCCGATTGGGCACGAATTAAAGGAGGACCGTGGTCGCGGACTTTTGCTCCCGAGTGCATAGCCTGCGATGCGAGGCGGACTCTCTTACTCTGGAGCCCCTCACCCAATATCCTCAAGTCAGGCCCAGATTTTTGACCACTTCGACTGCGGATCTCGCCCGGTTGAGCGTATAGAAGTGGATCCCCGGAGCGCCTTCCCGCAGCAATTCTTCGCACTGGCGTGTGGCGTACTCAATGCCATATCGAGTTACCGCATCATCGTCATCACCTAACTCCTCCAGTCGCTGCAAAAATGCCGCCGGCAGACGTGCACCACACATCTCGGTAAACTTCTTCGTCTGATTCCGTGCAAGCACCGGCAGGATACCTGGAATCAAAGGAACTGTTACTCCCAATTTCCGTGTCAGGTATTCCCGAAACGCAAAGTAATCCGCGTTGTTAAAAAATAGCTGTGTCACGACAAAATCAGCCCCGGCCGCAATCTTGTCGCGCAGATGCCCCCAATCGACATGTTTCCCCCCCAATTGGGCGACGTGCCCTTCGGGAAACCCTGCCGTTCCCACGGTGAATCCGCGCAAATCGCGCAGGTACTGCACCAATTCAGACGAGTATCGAAAGCCGCCTTCGGTCGCCACCCAGTCGCCCGTTCCACCCGGCGGATCGCCTCGCAACGCCAGAATATTGCGAACGCCTCGCGACCGCGCCTCATCGATCACCGACCGCAGCTGCTCCCGCGTCGCATTCACGCAGGTCAGGTGCATCATCGTCGTAAGATCAAACTCCCGCTGGATGCGATCCACAATGGAGAGCGTCTTCTCACGCGTGCTCCCACCCGCCCCATAGGTCACGGAACAATAGTCGAACCGGCCCTCCTTCAGCGTCGGAAGGGTCTTCTCGAAAAGCGTCCGGTCGCCGTCATCGGTCTTGGGCGGAAAGAATTCGACTGAAATCGACGGCCGCCCGAGTCGAGCGTTCTCAACATGAATATCATGAATCGAGTGAACCATGCCCCGAACATTAAAAGGGTCCGATCTTAAAATCAAGAATCAAATCAACGCATCATGATACGATGATTTGAACTATTAAATTTCACATGAACCACCCCGCCAACGCCTCGATCGAGTGCTTCTATTCAGATGCCACTTTCACTGATTCTACAGTTTGAATGTCTTGGTCGAGACATTTCATTCGTCAACTGATTAAGCGCGAAGCATCGGCCAGAACTCGGATTCGCTCTTCCCAGACGCGCTTTCCCAGATAGCCGTTCGGGAGCAGATTGTCGGGCAGAAGCGGGTCACCCGAGACGGCATCGAGCCACAGGCGCTTCTCGTGTTGCGCCCAACGATGCAATTTGGCGGAGGGAAGCCCTTCCTTGACTCGATTCCGGGGCAGCTCCGCAAGTACCTTTAGACAGGCTTCGTATCTTCCGTTGATGGTCGCAAAGTTCCACGCGCCATTCACGATGTCCGCATCGGTTTCCCCCGCTGCGGGCCGTGCCTCCAAAGTGAGCAAGGACTCGACATCCCCAGCCTGGGCACTGAGTCCCTGAGCAATTTCACTGAGCGGGTCGGGCGAGATCCAAACGCTGTTCTGCAAATAGCCGAATCCGTTGCCTCGAAGAAATCGTCTCAGTTTGACCCGCGCCGTGGCTTTGCCCTCTGGAAGGTCGAACAGAACCATCCTCCACCGTCCGTCCCAACGCCGACCCCACTGCGCCACCGGGTCGCGTCCACCCAATGCGACGAGCCGACCGCGGTCGCTAAGCCGATAGATGGCGTCCGCGACTCCCGGTTGTCGTTCGAGAAGCTGCCTCGCCTCGAGTTCCCGAAGTTGGCGGAGGAAGCCGTTGCGGTAGGCCCAACTTTCGAATGAGTCGGTCAAGTTGCGAAACGTTGGGCGCATCAGTAGCTCGACGTGCCACAGCAAAAGGTAGAGCAGCTCTTCGGTCCGCGGTTTCATCGGGAGCAATTAAGATATCGAAGATAGTAAGATGCAACGTGTAAAATGTCCCGACCAGGACATTTGATGTGGACCCAGTACTCGGGAGATCGTGGGCCAACGTTGAGTGGGCTTATGGAGGGACCCGAGTGGAAATCGAACTTGAGCGGGCGGTAAGGGCAGGCAGGGCAGGGCAGGAAATTCGGAAGCCCGGATTTCTATTCACCCATCCTGCTCCTCGTGCCACGGTCGCTGCATGGATAAGGATCAAGTGGCCGCAGTCCTGACGGAGATCGGAACGCTACTCGAACTAAAGGGCGAAAACCCCTTCAAGACGCGTGCCTACGTCAACGCCGCCCGAACGTTGGAGGGTCTGAACGAACCCTTGGAGAAGGTCGTCACGGAAAAACGCCTCGGCGATCTCAAAGGCTTGGGTGACGCGCTCGTGGAAAAAATCACCACGCTCGTAACCACCGGCCGGCTGCCGTACTACGAAGAACTCAAGGCCTCGGTGCCATCCGGCCTGTTGGCGATGCTAGAGCTCCAGGGCCTCGGACCCAAGAAAGTCAAGAAACTGCACGACGAACTCGCGATCACAGGGGTCGAACAGCTTGAAGCCGCGGCTCGAGCGGGAAAAATCGCCACACTCGAAGGGTTCGGTGAAAAAACCCAAACCCGAATCCTCGAAGCCATCGCTTTCAAACGCCAGTTTGCCTCCCGGCATCGCCTAGCCAGTGCTCTCACTGCGGCTGATCCCATCTTGGACTCTCTGCGTACCCATCCGGATGTTCTGCGCTGTTCTACCGCCGGCAGCCTTCGACGCTGGAAGGAAGTAATCGGTGACATCGACTTCGTGGTGTCTTCGAAGAAGCCCTTGGCCGTGCTCCATCATTTCGTCACCCAGCCCGGGGTGATGCAGGTGCTCGCGCACGGTGACACCAAAGCCAGCGTCCTGCTCGACGGTGGCATCCAGGCCGACCTTCGCGTGGTCAGCGAATCCGAGTATCCATTCGCCCTCGCCTATTTCACCGGCAGCAAGGAACACAATATCGTTATGCGTCAGCGTGCCATTGCCCGCGGACTGCGCCTCAACGAGTACGGCTTATTCCGATCCACCGAAGAAACCCGCGACCCGGACCTGCGGGTCACCTGCACCAGCGAGGAGGAACTCTACCAGAATTTGGGCCTCCCATTCATCGCCCCCGAACTGCGCGAAGACCACGGCGAATTCGCCGCCGGGGAATCCCACACCCTGCCGCGATTGATGGAATGGACCGACCTTCGAGGTTCGCTTCACAATCATTCAAACTGGAGTGACGGCCGGAACACCCTCGAAGACATCGTCCGACATACATTGGACCTTGGTCTGGAGTACTGGGCTATCACGGATCATTCCCGCGCGAGCTTCCAAGCCAATGGCCTCGATCCGAATCGACTGCGGCAGCAACTCGAATCAGTCGGGCAAATCAATCGATCGCTGGCCGATGAAGGCACGGCATTTCGGCTGCTCACCGGCACGGAAGTGGATGTTCTCAAGGGCGGCCTGGACTTTCCGGACGATCTCCTCTCGAAACTGGATGTGGTTGTGGCCAGCCTGCATGTGCCAGCCAACGATGAAGCAGAAAATACGCGCCGATTGATCGCCGCCGCAGAGAATCCCTTCGTCCACATGCTGGGACATCCCACCGGGCGTCTGCTACTTGAACGGGACGCGTATAAGGTCAACATTCAAGCCGTCATTGACGCCTGCGCTGCGACCGGCACCTGGATCGAATTGAATGCATCCCCGTACCGTTTAGATCTCGATTGGAGGCACTGGAACTACGCGAAGTCCAAAGGGGTGCGCTGCGTGATCAACTGTGATGCACACCGACTGGAGCACGCTCAGTTTCTTCGCCTGGGGGCGGCCATCGCCAGGAAAGGATGGCTGGAAAAATCGGACGTTATCAATACCCTGGCCCTCTCATCCCTGCGCAAGGCCCTCGCCAAGAAGCGAACGGCCGCCGGATCCTGAATCAACCTGAAACTAGGGACCACCCACATCCGGTTTCAGCCACGGCGTGTCCGCCCAATACCATTGCCGAGTCTTTAGCGAATCCACATGCCCGTCGGCATAAAGGTTATTCGCACGCGTGTTGTGTCGGGGATCTGGACCGCCCCAGTTCGGATCATCGGGCGAGGAAACACAGCCGACACAGGGGGCATCGTTGCCGACATCATGAACAATCCAGGTGCCGATCTTGCGTTTGGAAAGCGGTGTCACCGCCTTTTCAGGATCCTTGGAGTTGGCAGCGGCGACCCCCCCATCCGTCACGTGAACCGTCCCCGCCGGATTACGAAGCCCACTGTCTTTTATTCCTCGAAACTCCCAGGTGGCGGGCCACCAACATCCGCCCAAACGGAAATTCGCAGCATAGTTGCCAAATAAACCATCCTTGGAATAGGTCACTTCGCCGTCATTGCTCGTCCCAAATGATCCGCCGGAATTTGGCTTGCGGTCCTTGGGTGCCGGGCGAACCGGGCACAACAGAAGTTTCTTCGCCTGTTGATAGGCAAAGGTGTAGCTGTACCAGTTGGTCTGGTCGAGGCCGTTCGCGGTCAGCGTAAAAGTCCACGGGAACACGTCCCGAAAATCGTTCAAATACAACTTGGCCGCCAAGCCGAGTTGCTTCTCGTTGTTGACGCACTGGATCGACTGCGCCTTAGACTTTGCCCGGGACAGTGCCGGCAACAGCATGCCGGCAAGAATCGCAATGATCGCGATCACCACCAGCAGTTCAATCAGGGTGAAGGCGGGACGGGTGCATCCGGAAGGGTTTGATTTCATGAAACAAGCGGAATAATCCGGTCGAGTGACCCTCGAACAGGCTCCAAAATCAACCCGAAACTAAGGACCCCCGACATCCGGTTTCAGCCACGGCGTGTCCGCCCAATACCATTGCCTCGTCTTGAGCGAATCCGCATGCCCGTCGGCATAAAGGTTATTCGCACGCGTGTTGTGTCGGGGATCTGGACCGCCCCAGTTCGGATCATCGGGCGAGGAAACACAGCCGACACAGGGGGCATCGTTGCCGACATCATGGACGATCCAGGTCCCGATCTTGCGTTTGGAAAGCGGTGTCACCGCCTTGTCGGGATCCTTAGAATTCGTCGCCGCAACCCCTCCATCCGTCACGTGCACCGTCCCCGCCGGGTTGCGCAGCGCCCCATCCTTGACCCCCGGCACCACCCAGGTGCCCGGGAACCAACATCCGCCCAGACGGAAATTTGCGGCATAATTGCCGTACAAGCCATCCCTGGAATAGGTTACTTCGCCGTCCTTGCTCGTGCCGAAACCGGCGCCCGCGCCGGGCTTCCGATCTTTCAGCGCCGGGCGGACCGGACAGAGCAGCAGTTTCTTCGACTGCTGATAGATAAACGTATAGCTGTACCAGTTCGTTTGATCGAGACCATTCGCCGTCCCCGAAAATGTCCAAGGGAACAAGTCTCGAAAATCGTTCAGATATAATTTTGTGGCCAACCCGAGTTGCTTCTCGTTGTTGACACACTGAATCGACTGCGCCTTGGTTTTCGCCCGGGATAGGGCGGGCAACAACATCCCGGCAAGAATCGCAATGATCGCAATCACCACAAGCAGTTCGATCAGCGTGAAGCCCCGAAGGGCCAATTGCGACGGTTTCCGGTTCATGGGATGGACGAAAAAAGTTCCATTCAGACTCGAGACGGCACTTCAAACCCGCGGCGATACTCGCGTGTCAGCATCGAATTCGCACGGCGACTGGAACCTGTGAATCGCTCGGTCTGCGTGTCCATCTCGAGGGCTGCGCCCATCACGATTGGCGTCCGCGTCAGATCAATGCCATTGGCTCCCAAATGTTCATTGAGGCGTCCAAATGATTCCGACGCCGCAGGATTCCCCTGCAACCGCTCCCAGACGGCTCCGGGAGAAAGTTTCTCCCCGAGTTGATAGCTCACATTGGCCGTGTGGCACAGGCCGCTGCTCAGATGCCCCTCCTCAATCTCCGCATTCAAATCATGCGGGCGACGGCTGCGGACAGCGGCGATGAAATTTGCGTAATGATCCGCAGCCCCTTTCCAACGCTTGACCTCATGGCCCGAGCGGTCGTAGGCGACGGCGCTGTCGTAACTTGGAATGCTGAGGTATCCACCCTCGCACTCGACGATGACGCCGATGCTGGCACCCTGGAGCACATCCATGTTCTTGCCCCACAACGCCGGCGTCTGAAACTCCCGGGCCTTCGGCAATCCGCGCACCTCGAAGATCAACGGCGCCCGTTTGAAGCCATGGTAGACGAACTGGGAGTTTGGGGTATTGCCATCGTCCACATATCCAAATCGTCCCCCCACGCTGAAGACGGCAGGACTGAGGGTGTGCTCGCCCAGCGCCCAGCGAGCGATGTCCATCTGATGGATGCCCTGGTTACCCAGATCCCCGTTGCCGGTGATAAACTGCCAGTGCCAGTCGTAATGCAACTTCTGCCGCATGAGTGGATTCATCGGTGACGGCCCACACCAGAGGTCATAGTCGACGTGAGGCGGAATTGGCGTCGGAGCGGCCACCTTGCCAATGCTCTGCCGCGGCTTATAGCAGAGTCCCCGGGCAAGCTTGATCCGGCCCAGATTACCCGCCTGGACCCACTCGACCGCCTCGCGTAGTCCAGGGTTGGATCGGCTTTGAGTTCCCGTCTGCACGATGCGGTCGTACTTCCGGGCAGCCTTCACAATCTGGCGCCCTTCCCATGCGTTGTGGGACACGGGCTTCTCAACGTAGACGTCTTTGCCATGCTGGCAGGCCCAGACGGCGATCAATGCGTGCCAATGATTGGGGGTGGCGGTTGAAATTGCGTCGATGTCGCCGCGTTCCAACAGCTTGCGGACGTCGGTAAATTTTTCGACGTGAATGCCTTTGGCGGCCAATTCCGTGGCTCCTTTGTCCAAGACGTTTCGATCACAATCACAGAGCGCCACGAGACGAACCCCTTTCAGCTTGGTGAAGCCATTGATATGATCCATTCCCCGGCCGTTGAATCCGATGACGGCCACGCGCACATCGTCGTTGGCTCCGATGACCCGTGCGCTCCGGTGCGCTGCCGAGCGGGGTGTCGAACAACCTGGAACGGCTAGCCCTCCGACGGTCAAGGCGGCGGCGGCAAGAAACTGACGGCGTGTAACGTTGGTATTCATGGAATTCGCGCGAGGGTTATGGGAAACAATTGAAAATAATCAGACCGGCATTCTTCGACAGGTTCACTTCTTAATCGGGTTGGGTGGATCGAATCCGTTCAGGGCGATTTTCGATAGCGAGCCCATTGTTCGGCGACTCTGCCTTGCTCCGTATCACCGCCGTGGAAGAGGAACCGATACCGAAACGTGATGCTCTTGCCGGCCGGAATTCGGAGATCGCCCTCACCCTTCGGCTTTTTCTCAAAGTCATGCAAACCGAACGGGTTGGCAGCAAAAAGCCCGTAATCCCGCGCATGCCACCAGGTGGGATGACGTGGATTGGACGGATGATCAAACATCGAAATCCCAACCGTGCGGCCGTCGATGGGTCCATAATAATCGCACCACTCGGCCCGTTTTCCCCAGACTGCCGCTCCGCTCTCGCCACGGGAACTGACCAGATGCCCGGCACCCGACTGATCCTTCGGCTGCTTGACGCGGATTGACTCGGGCACCCGGATGGACATCGACCCCTCCTTGGTGTCTCCCAGGATCAAGTCGCCGTGTGACGCAATCACCGTGATCTCAAAATCCATCAACCGCGCATCCACCGGTGTTCGATGGAACCGCATTGTCCGTTCATCGGTGGCCACGACCGTGCCATCCTTCGCACGCCATTCATTGCGGGTTGTCAACACTCCATGATCGGTTCCCGATTTCAACTGCGAAAAACCCTGATGGACCGTCCGTCCGGCCTTGACTCCTTCGCTCCAGAAATCGACGCCGTTGACCTCTCCGTGCGCCCACCAAAGACCATGATGATGAGGATGATCGCGCTCCTCACCAGACACTTCCTCCTGCGGCCATCGGCGAGTCATATGCACCCCGCCTGGCCCAAAGATCGGGTAGAAATACGGGCGCGTCACATCTTGGTAGCGATAGTCGGTGAAATGGTGTCCATCGATCTCGACCCGAATAACTCCGTTGGTCGCGATCAAGGCCACACCCGAAGAGGCCGGGACGACCGAAGAACGATCGCCGAGGGATCGGTGAGTCTGACAACCCGACCCAAGGACAGCAAGAATCCCCATTAAGAAGAGAGGAATCCTTCCAGTATGACGCCGCTGGGAAAACATGAGGATCCCTTCTTACCCGGAACGACAGGACAGAACAATAGTATTCCAGGGACAAAGAAGCCTGCCGTTGAAATTTTCCCCCAAGCCCCGCATCTTTCCGCCATGGCCAATATCCTTGCTCCCCCAACGTGGCGCATTCCGGAATCCGCGGTAACTCCCGAGAGCGTCCATCACAACCGCCGCCGCTTCTTGCGCGATCTGGGTTTCGGTGCCGCCGGCACTCTTGCTCTTGCCGGGGCCGGCTGTGGAAATTCCCAGTCGGCTGTACCACCGACCGCGGCCGGCACCAACACAGCGGGCGGACCCGGTGCTCCCGCTGCCGGTGCGGGCAAATATCCAGCCCGCCGCAATCCGGACTTCGATCCCAAATGGAAGCTCAGCGACGAGAAAACGGCCGCCACTTACAACAATTACTACGAGTTTTCCACCCAGAAGGACAAGGTGCACCGACTCGTCGATGGGTTCGTCATCAATCCCTGGCCGGTCGAGATTTATGGACTCTGTGAAAAGCCGTGGAAAGGGGACCTCAATGAGTTGATCGCCGAATTTGGACTGGAAGAGCGGATCTATCGGTTTCGTTGCGTCGAAGCCTGGGCAATGGTCGTGCCGTGGACCGGCTTTCCGCTCGCAACGCTGCTAAAAAAGGTTGTGCCGAAGTCCGACGCCAAGTTCGTCCGGTTCGAAACCGTCGCCCGCCCGGCCCAGATGCCCGCCTACACCCGGCTGGTGAGCAACGGCTATCCATTGCCTTACAACGAAGGCTTGCGTATGGAGGAAGCGATGCATCCCTTGACCCTAGTCGCGACGGGCATCTACGGAAAAGCGTTGCCCAAACAACATGGCGCGCCGGCCCGTCTGGTGGTCCCGTGGAAGTACGGCTACAAGAGTATCAAGAGCATGGTGAAGATTGAATTGATCTCCCGGCAGCCGGCCACCCTCTGGGAAACGCTCGCCCCGGACGAATATCCATTCGAATCGAATGTGAATCCGACCGTTCCGCATCCCCGTTGGTCTCAGGCCACCGAACGAATGATCGACACGGGAGATCGCGTGCCAACTCTGCCCTACAACGGGTATGCCGAGGCCGTCGCGAAATTGTACAAGAAGACCTAGGAGTCTGTTTGAACATCCCTCGCCAACGCCGGATCCGCAGCTAGCTTCTTCATCATGTTCCGACGGTTACATCCTTGGATCCTGCCCGTCGTTCTGTTTGCATTGACCGGCCCGTTCGCCACACCCATGAGCGTGGTTCGAGCGGGCGCGATCGTCACCGCGCCCGGACTAGCCTGGGACGCGAGCACTCAGCGGCTGAGTGCCAATATCGATGGATGGTCCCTGCCCAAGACGCTCACCCGCCTGTCTCGCATCACCGGTTGGGAGGTTCGCATCGAACCGGGTGCGGATCGGCGGATTGCGACAAAATTCCGCCTGCTCGACGCTAACGACGCCCTTCCCAGGTTGCTCGGGGATCTCAACTTCGCCGTCCTCCCGCGATCCAATTCCCCTCCCCAACTGCTGATCTATCGAACGTCCGCCACCCAGGCCACCGAAATCGTCCCGGCTGCCGGAAAAATCGCCGATGAGCTTCTGATCACGCTCAAGCCGGGGGATCCCTCACGAATTGACGCCATCGCCCGTCAGTACGGTGGAAAAATTATTGGCCGCTCCGACGGTCTCAATACCTATCGACTGAAGTTTGATTCCGACGCCGCCGCAGACTTGGCTCGAGAAGCGCTAAAATCGAATAGGGACCTGGCGGGCATCGAAAACAACATTCGCTACGATCGACCGGATTTTGGCGAAGCAACCACCGACGCAATCGTTCCGGGGCTCAACTTGAAACCAAAAGGAGTGCCCCCCAAAGATCAACTGGTCGTGGCTCTAATCGATACCGGAATCCAGAAAGTCGGACCGCCTTACGACGGATTCGTGCTGCCTTCGGTGAACCTTGAGTCCGCCGCCACCGTCGATGAAAATGGCAGCTTGAGCCACGGAACGGGAATGTTGCTGACCCTTCTGCACGGCCTCGGGTACACGCAGCAAGAAGGCGAATCCAAGGTGCGTGTTCTGCCAATTAACGTTTTTAATTCGGCCGAGACGACCACCTCCTTCGATGTTGCTCTCGGGATCAATGAGGCGTGGGCGCGCGGCGCCACCGCTTTCAACCTGAGTCTTGGCACCCCCGACCCCAGTCCTCTGCTCGATAACTTGATGCACCAGATCCACGACAAAGGTGGCATGTTTATTTCCGCGGCCGGCAACACTCCCACCGCGGAGCCGAGCTTCCCCGCCGGCTCTGCCTGGGGAATTTCCGTGACGGCCAGTCAGGGTCCGGGCGTCCTGGCGTCGTTTGCTAATTTCGCTCCGACCACGGACCTGATGGCCTCCGGCCGAAGTGTCGTCACATGGAATGGCCAGCGCTGGCTGATTACCGGCACATCGCCCGCAGCCGCCTCGGTCAGCGGAATCTCGGCGGGCCTCCTCAGCCGCGGCTGGACCCCGCAAATGGTGGAAGTGGATCTAAAGAAAAACCTTCCGTTTGCGCCGGGCGGTAAATAGCGCCATGAACCGGGGAGCACCGGCATTCGTGCCGGCGAGGGGGGGAGGTCATCGCGAGCAGGCTGTCGGATTTCCCTCAAATTCGTTTGCTCGAACACCGGCGGACCCCAATCGTCTCAGAGGTCATATGCCCACAGCTTACAAGCTCATTGGTGGCGACGGACAGGAATACGGTCCCGCCACCCTCGAAGAACTCCGCAGTTGGATTGTGGATGGCCGTGTCAACGGACAAACCTTAATTTGGAATTCCGACGATGCCCGGTGGCGCAAGGCAGGGCAGTGCGAGGAGCTCCGGTGGGATCTTCCCTCCGCGCCCCCGGTGATGCCGACCGTGTCTGAAGTCCGGTCGGTTCCAGCAGGTTTCCTGCTTCGCCTAGCGGCGTATTGCCTCGATTTTCTGATCGTGAACATGGCTTCGTCCATCTTGTGTATGCCATTCGCGCCTCAACTGCGCATCCTGTTGGAAGGGGCCGATCCCGCGGTCCTTGGGACAGATGTCGCGCGAATGCTGGAATTTTATCAACGGGCCGGCCCGTTAATGCTGCTCGTAACAGGGATTTATTCCGTGGTGAGCGTGCTCTATTATGTGGGCTTTCACGGCCACACCGGATCAACGCCCGGCAAACGTCTTTTTGGAATCCGCGTCGTAAATGCCGACGGTTCGGCTCTTAACTACCGGCGGGCTCTCGCGCGGTATGGTGGCGAACTGCTGAGCTTCTTAATCTTGGGGTTGGGATATCTAATGATCATTCCACACCCGGAGAAGCGCGCCCTGCACGATCTGCTCGCAAACACCCGGGTGATACGGCGGGAGCCGGTTTCAGCCGGATGACGGGTTAAAATCACCGCCGCTGCCCCAGCCACAGCATCAGGATGGGTGCCGACGTTCCCAGGAGGAGTGCCAGCCACACGGGCCATCGCTGCCGCGTGAATTTGAACGCCAAAACCAAGCCTAGCAGCGTGGACACGATCATGGCCAGGGACATCGCCATCACGAGGGCTTGGAAGCCTTTCGGAGATTGCCGCCGGACGTCGCCGCCGCCCGGGTATATCTGATCCGTGTGCACGACACGGAATTTCTGAACGAGCGACTCGGCCTCGGCCGGCGATTTGAGTCGCGCCGGATTCACCGTCTGGTACAAGCCAGACCCGATATAGAACAAGAGCAACGGAGCGAAGAAAACTCCCAGGTATAGATGAAGCTTGCGGATGAATTTCATATTTGGATTTTGAATTCCTCGCCCTTGTGAATCGATTGAGCAAACCCGGCCAGTAATTCGGGAATCACTTCAAGATCTTTGAGGCTCACCACCTCGACGGGCGAATGCATATATCGCAATGGCAGACTGATCAGGGCACTGGGAATGCCACCGCGGGTCCAGAAGATCGCGTCGGTGTCCGTGCCACTGCTGTTGCTCATGGCTTCGTACTGAAGGGCGATCCGCTTCCGGGCCGCGACCTGCTCGATGCGGGAGACCACTTCGTGATGATTCGGGCCACCCCGGGTCAAGGCCGGACCTCCTCCCAGCTTTATTTCCCCGTGTTGACGCTGATCGATCGTGGGACAATCCGTAGCATGCGTGACGTCGACGACGATGGCGACATCCGGCTTCAGGGAATACGCGATCTGCCGCGCTCCAAACAGCCCTACCTCCTCCTGAATATTGGCGACGGCACAAACCTCGCAATCCAGCTTTTTCTCACCGGCTTTGAGCATGCGCAACGCCTCGGCGACTGCCCACGTTCCGGCGCGGTTGTCGAACGCCCGGGCCACCGCCAGATCGTTCCGCAGGAACTCAAACTCATCGCTGAGTGTGACCGGATCGCCAATTCGCAGCAGCTTGAGCGCATCTCGTTTGCTCGCCACGCCGATGTCGATAAACAGTTCGTGGATTTTGGGAGGCTTTGGATCCGTATCCGCTTTGGTCAGGTGAATGGCCACATTGCCCACCACGCCTTTGACCGGGCCACTCTGCGAATGAATCGTCACGCGCTGCGCCTTAGTAATGGCGGGATCCACCCCCCCCGTCCGCCGCACATGCACAAAACCTTCCGGCGTGATGAAGTTCACGGTCATCGCGATCTCATCCGCGTGGGCTGCCAACATCACGCGTGGGCTTCCTCCTTTATTCAACACCGCCACCGTGTTCCCGTAGGCGTCCGAAAAAGTCTCCCCGGCAAACGGTTGGACATATTCCCGCCAAAGTTTAAGCCCGCGGGCTTCATGGCCCGTCGGACTCGGTGTGTTGACAAGGGATTTCAGAAACTGAAGAGACTCAGGCCGCATGCCCCCATTCTCGCCTATAGCCCCCAAAAGGAAAAAGAAAAAGGCGAGCCCGTAGGGCTCGCCTTAAAACTCAGAATAGAATCCAACTTGCGACTCAGGGAGCCGGGGAGGCCGACTGCGCCTTGTCCCGATCTTCCATCGCCGCCTTCCGCGAAAGGCGGATGCGATTCTTCTCGTCCACCCCCAGAACTTTGACCCAGATCTCATCGCCTTCCTGGACGATATCGGTGACCTGTTTCACCCGGAAATTTGCGAGTTCACTGACGTGACACAATCCTTCCTTGCCGGGGAGGAATTCGACAAAACAGCCGAACTCCTTGATCGAAACAACTTTACCTCGGTGGATTTTGCCGATCTCGACGCCCTCCGCCGGGTTCTCGGTCTCGGAACGACTGTCCCGGCCTCCGCCACGCGCGGGACGCTGTCCGCGATCGCCCCCACGATCTCCTCCTCGTCCACCCCGGTCACCACCCCCCCGGTCACTCCGAGGTTCCGGGCGATCGGTGCGGGCAGGTTCCCGCGGTTCTCGAACGTCATTTCCCCGCGGTTCACCCGCCTGATCCGCTGCGGCCGCCACCGATTCACCGCGCTCCTCCATGGCCGCCTTGCGGCTGAGTTTAACTCGCCCTTTTTCGTCAACACCGATGCACTTCACCCAAATGTCGTCGCCCATCTTGACCACGTCCTCGACGCGGTTCACTCGTTTGGCCGACAGTTCGCTCACATGGACGAGTCCATCCTGACCCGGAAACACTTCTACAAAGGCACCAAATTCCTTGATGGTAACGACCCGGCCCTTATAGACCTTGTTAATCTCAATTTCGGCACTGATTCCCTCGATCTCTCGCTTCGCGACCTCCATGCCTTCGGGAGAGACAGAAAAGATCTTCACCGTGCCATCGTCCTCGATGTTAATCTCACAACCAGACTCATCGACGATGCGCTTGATATTCTTGCCGCCGGGCCCGATCAGCGCCCCGATCTTCTCGGGATTGATCTTCATCGTGATGATGCGCGGAGCGTACTTGCTGATGTCAGCTCGTGGCTCCGCGAGAATTCCCCGCATGTGCTCGAGGATCTTGAGCCGTGCCACCCGAGCTTCCTCAATCGTCTCGGCCATGATGAGGTGCGAAATGCCGGGAAGCTTTAGGTCGAGCTGGAAACCGGTGATGCCATTCGCCGTTCCGGCGATCTTGCAGTCCATGTCGCAGAATGCGTCTTCCCAACCTAAAATATCGGTCAGCAATTGGTAGCGGATGACCTTGTCCTGCGGGTCACTCTCGGTGCAAATCCCGATGCTAATACCGGCGACGGGACGGATCAGGGGGACGCCGGCATCCATCAGAGCCAGCGTGGCACCACAAACACTCGCCATGGAGCTGGAACCGTTGGATTCCGTTATTTCGGAAGTGATCCGAACCGCGTACGGATACTCGGCCAGCGGAATCATCGCCTCGACCGAACGTTCCGCGAGCGCACCGTGGCCGATTTCTCGTCGACCTGGCCCAGCGATACGGCCGGTTTCGCCCACCGAAAAATTCGGGAAATTGTAGTGGAGGATGAACTGCTTCTTCGTCTGACCGCCGGTATACGAGTCAAAATCCTGAACATCGTCACTGGTGCCGAGCGTGGCAGTGCACACCGACTGAGTTTCTCCGCGCTGAAAAAGCGAAGATCCATGAGCGCGGGGCAGGATGCCGACTTCGCTATGCAAGGGACGAACATCGCGGAAGCCGCGGCTATCGAGACGCTTCTTGGAATTCAGAATCAGACCGCGGACGGCCTCCTTCTGGATGTAGTACTGGAGGTCTTTAAGGACGAATTCGGTGACGCGTGACGGGCCAAACTTTTCGACCAGCGCCGCCCCGATCTCGGTGAACACCGCTTTCGCGGCGTTTTCACGGGCTAATTTTCCAGGAGTTAACAGGGCGGTCAGAATCCGTTCGCCCGACAGCCCCTTGGCTTCTTTCAGGATATCGTCCGGGACAACCGTAACCTGGATTTCGCGCTTCTTACGGCCAACTTTGGCTGCGAGTTCCTTTTGGGCCTCGATCATGGGAAGACACGCGGCCTGAGCGAACCGGAGCGCAGCCACGAAATCTTCTTCGGAGATTTCCTTCGCAGACCCCTCGTACATCACCACATCCTGATGATTCCCAACGTAAATCAGATCGAGATCACTGGTTAACCGCTGCTCGTTCGTCGGATTGATCACGAACTGCCCGGCCACGCGCCCTACGCGAACCGCTCCGAGGGGACCATCCCAGGGAATGTCCGAAACAGTCAGGGCGGCGGAGGCACCGAGGATGGAAAGAATGTCGGGGTCATTCTGGCCGTCGGCACTGAGCAACACGCTCTGAACCTGGACCTCATTATACCAACCCTTAGGGAATAGAGGGCGGATCGGCCGATCACCCAGGCGGCTGGTGAGAATCTCCTTCTCGCTCGGACGGCCCTCTCTCTTGAAGTAGCCGCCGGGAAATTTCCCAGCTGCAGCAGCCCGTTCGCGATAGTCGACCGTCAGGGGGAAAAATTCCTGGCCTGGTTTCGCCTTCGAGGCGGCTACGGCGGCGGTGAGGAGGATGGTTTCGCCGAGTTGAACCATTACGGCTCCGTCAGCTTGTTTGGCAATCTTGCCGGTTTCGATGGTGATCGTCTGACCACCCACTGTTATTGTTACTTTTGCAGACATTTCATTGTGGCCGCCAGCCCCGAGAAACTTCAGTCAGCCGCCCAAACAATTGTTTAGGGTAGCAGAATGAAATCACCCGGGCTGGCCGGCATAAGTTTGACGCGACTTGGATACAGGAAGGCAGGCAGAACTCCGCGTGCGTCGACTCTACGGTGCTCCCACCCAGGATTTTGAAACCCGATGGAGCCTGCCCAAAGACAAAGCCGGGCACGAGGCCCGGCTCTCAGAAATCACTTGCGAAGTTTCAGTTTTTTCGTAATCGCCTGATACCGTTTCTCGTCCTTTTTATTCAGGTAATCGAGAAGGCATCGGCGTTTGCCGACCATCATCAACAGACCCCGTCGGGAGCCGTGATCCTTCTTGTTTTTCTGCAGATGCTCCGTCAAGGAGTTAATCCGCTCGGTCAGGAGAGCCACCTGCACATCGGCAGAACCGGTGTCACGCTCATGAATCCGAAAATTTGTAATCGTCTTGGACTTTTCTTGCATTGCATGGATTTCGGCGAGGCCCATCCCCGCCGGCAGTCGTTAAACTTAAGAGGCGAGGAACCTAAGTGGCACTCACTTGGCTGTAAAGACTTCTTTTTGGTTCTACCGATCGAAGGTTGTAGATCCCAAAAGGGCCGACCCGCAGATTCGTTCCCAAGAAGAACATTATCCGCGTCCCCATCCTTCTCCGTGCCCGGGCGAGGGGTCAAGCGACCGCTGTAATTCGCTGGCTAGCGGATTTGGCCGCCAGGACCGACCGGACCCCCTCGATCATTTTTGGGACGGTCAATCCGTGCCGCTCCCGCAGATAATCCACCGTCGAGGCGTGCTCTACGAATGCGTCCGGCCAGGCGATGCGAACGACCGGCGTCTGGATGCCCGCTTCACTCAAAGACTCGAGCACGGCACTGCCATACCCACCCATTCCGACGTGATCCTCGATGGTCGCAACCACCTCAGCCGCTTGCGCAAAGAACGCGTGCACGGCGGCATCCAGCGGTTTGAAGAATCGCGGGTTGACGACGGCGACGTCGCACCCCAGAGCGATCAGCTGCTCCGCGGCCTGTTGCGCGAGGCGCAACATCGGTCCAAGGCCGAACAGGGCGACCTTACGGCCGCCGTTGTTGCTGAAGTTGCGGACCACTTCGGCTTTTCCGATTTCTAACACGGCGGGTTGATCCTTGACCGGAACTCCTTCGGCGTTGCCCCGCGGATAGCGAATCGCGACCGGATGCGCCTGCAACGTGGCCGTAAACATCATATCTTGCAGCTCATCCTCGTTGGCCGGCGCCATGCCAATGATATTCGGCAGACACCGGAGGAAGGCGATGTCAAACAACCCGTGGTGCGTAGGGCCGTCGTTGGCGGAAAGCCCGGCGCGGTCCATGCAGAAGATGACGGGCAAATCCTGCAGGCAAACATCATGATGAATGCAGTCATAGGCGCGCTGCAGAAACGTCGAATAGATCGCTACGACCGGGTGAAACGACATTGTCGCCATCCCGGCCGCGAAAATCACCGCGTGCTCTTCCGCAATCCCAACGTCATAAAACTGCTTAGGCACAGCCTGTTCGAGCAATTTGAGACTCGTGCCACTGGGCATCGCGGCGGTAATTCCCACAACGCTCTTATTCCGCTCACATAGCTTCACCATCGCGCGACCGAAGACATCCTGCCAGAGCGGTGCGGCACCGGGTTTCGATGCCGGAGTGATGCCGGTATGGGCGTCGTAAGGTCCCAGGCCATGAAACTTTTCGGGCGACTTCAGAGCGGCGTCGAACCCCTTGCCCTTTTGGGTTAGTACATGAATGACTACGGGTTCATTGCAGGTCTTGGCAAACTCCAGCGTGCTGACCAGCAGCGGAATATTGTGCCCATCCACGGGGCCGAGGTAACGAATCCCGAATTCCTCGAACAACAACGGACTGCCATGCCCCCCCTTGCCATCCGCATCCAGGGCCGAGGGGGTATGCTCCAAAGCGACCGCTCCGGCCATTCCCTTCAAGGCCTCCTCGGTTTTCTGCCCAAGCATGGCCACCAGATCGCCCTTGGGTAGCTTCTTCAACCACGCGGCGAAGTCGCGGGTGATCCGATTGTATCGCGGGCTGGTCGTAAGCTTCCCGAGGTAGGTCGCCACCGCCCCGACGTTCTTGGCGATGCTAAATTCGTTGTCGTTTAGAATACCGATGAACTTTTTTGTGGTGGCAGCCACATTGTTCAGGGCTTCGAAGGTAATGCCGTTGGTCAGAGCGGCATCACCAAAAATACAGACTACATGCTCCCCGGAATTGCGCTGGTCCCGGGCGGCGCACATGCCCAAGGCGGCCGAGAGAGCGGTCCCGGCGTGCCCAGCCCCGTAGCAATCGTGCTCACTTTCGGTCCGCAAGGCGAATCCGTTCAAACCATCCGTGGTCCGAATCGTCCGGAAGCGGCTCTTGCGTCCGGTAAGCAACTTGTGCACATAAACTTGGTGGCTGACGTCCCACACGAATTTGTCCTTCGGCGTCTCGAAGCAGCGATGCAACGCCACCGTCAATTCCACGACCCCAAGATTGGGCCCAAGATGACCTCCATTCTTGGCCAGCCCGTCAATGAGCTCTTTGCGGATGTCGGAAGCCAGTTCAGTCAACTGCTCTGGCGTGAGTTTCTTGACGTGCGATGGATGGTCAACCATTTCGAGATAGCGGCTCATGGTAGAGAGGTAGAGAGGTAGAGAGAATCAAAGGATGTCGCGGAATGTAAACGATACTCACTGAGTGCCGGAGCCGCCTGCGAAAGCCTCCCCACGGGGCCTCCCCAGCCGGTTCCATTCAAATCACTCACGAGCGGGCTCCGGACCCGGCGAAAATACCGTAACGCTGAGTTCACCCTTTAGACTTTCTTCAAGTTTCTGAATTTTGAGCTCCGCGTCGGCGAGGCGAGTCTGGCAAAGGCGGGCCAGACGGGACCCTTCCTCGTACTTGAGCAGCAACTGCTCCAGGGCAAGATCCTCGGACTCCATCGCTTCCACGATGGATTCCAACTTCTTCAAGGCCTCTTCGAACGGAGGTTCGTCCGCAGGGATGGCTTTAGTGGCCTTCGACACGTCTGGCACTTTCAAGCAAATGGTGACGTCTGACCAGTACGGATTTTTGCCGGTTGAGAAGGCGATGCCCCGTCACTTGACCACCGGAATCTTCACCGTCTGACCCACAAAAAGCTTCTTTGGGTCCTTCAACTTGGGATTGGCTTTCATGACGTCGCTCAACTTCACCTTCATTTCGTACTGTTTATTGTACGCCGTGATAATTTCACCCAACGTCTGATTGGCCTCTACTTTATGCGGATAGTAATCTCCCGCAAACTCCGCCTTGGCAGGGGAGGTGTCGGGTGCCGGGGCCTGTTTCTCAATTCGGACCGGCTTCTCGTTGCGGCCCGTAGACCGTGTGGAGTGCGGCCCATCGATCGGGGCCGGCAGGGCTGGCAGCTTGCTCAATTCCCGAACTTCGCGAAGAATTAACTCCTTATCGTCGCCGCGCTTGCGGTCAACTTCCTGGACCTTTTCCACAACGGAACGAAGTTCTTCCCGATTCACGTAACCGGCGCTCATCCGTGCGACGGCATCCTTGATCGCGGTGTTTTCGGCGCGCATCCCGCTCACCAGATCCCGCAGCTGGCGGACCTCGCGCTCGAGAAAGTCCTGACGTTGTTGAAGAGTTGAAATATCGGAGCGAATCATTTTTTCGGCCTCCTCCAACTCCTGACGGGCGGCGATCAGATCAGCCCCCGTCAGGTTTTGGCCCTGCAGCGTCGCCCCGATCAAAGTTGACCCGAGCGCCATTCCCACGACAAATCGTTTCATCACGGCAACGTAGGAATCGCCAGCCGCACATCGCAAGTGTGGAATCAAGGAAGAATGGCCCGGTTCTTCACAGTTAGGCGGCAATCTCTTCCTTACGGCCACCGTTGATGAGAAACAGAACAGCCATCCGGACGGCGAGCCCGTTGGTGACTTGATCCAGAATCACCGATTGCGAACCGTCCGCGAAAGAGTTGTCGATTTCGACGCCGCGATTGATTGGGCCGGGGTGCATGATCAAGGCGTCGGGCTTGACCAGGTGCCGACGGCTGTGATTCAGGCCGAACAGGCCCGCATATTCACCGATACTGGGGAACATGGTCTTCCGTTGTCGTTCATGTTGAATGCGCAGCAGGTTGATGACGTCGGCATCTCGGATGGCACTCTCGAGATCCCAGGTTACTCGGCATCCCAATTTTTCAAAGACCCGGGGCACGAGCGTTGGAGGACCACATAACGTTACGTGGGCACCGAGCTTGCGTAGCGCCCAAATGTTCGACCGGGCAACCCGACTGTAAAGAATGTCGCCCAGGATCGTTACGTTCAAACCCGCAACGCGCCCCTTCTCCTGGCGAATGGTGAACACATCCAATAAACCCTGGGTCGGATGCTCGTGCGCTCCGTCCCCAGCATTCACGATGTGGGCCTGCGCGAACCGTGCAAGAAAATGCGGAGCCCCACTTGCGCTGTGACGAAGGATGATGAAATCGGCATTCAACGCCTCAAGGTTGCGCACCGTATCCTTGAGCGATTCGCCTTTTTTCAATGAGGACGCATCGGCGGAGAACTGGATGACATCCGCGCTCAATCGAAGTGCCGCCAGTTCGAAGCTGATCCGAGTCCGGGTGCTGGGCTCGACGAACAAATTCACCACTGTCTTGCCTCGCAAGGCCGGTACCTTCTTAATGGACCGTTCACCCACTGTCTTGAAATGGGCCGCTGTGTCGAGGACTGCAGAGATTTCCCCCGCGGTCAGCGACTGCAGATCCAGCAGATGGCGGCGATTCCAAGGCATGGGATTCAAAGGAACCGACCGGTTCGAGAGCACCGAGGACCGCTGCTATTCCTCATGACATCGCGTCCTCGACAAGCACTTCATCCCGTTGCGAATGCTCCGTTAAACAGACGTCGACGCGCTGATTGGCTCGCGGGCTTGCCTTGACTCCCACAAAATCCGCAGCGATGGGTAGTTCCCGCCCCCCTCGGTCGACGAGAACGGCCAATTGAATCCGGCGCGGTCGTCCAAAATCGTTCAAGGCATCCAGCGCAGCCCTTGCCGTGCGACCGCTGTACAGCACGTCATCCACCAGCACAATCGCTCGACCGGTGATATCGCCCGGAAGATTGGTGGAGCGCATCACGAGGGTTCCGCGGGCATCCAAATCATCGCGGTGCATCGAAACATCGAGTGTCCCGTGCGGCACATCGCGCCTCCAAATCTCCTTCAGGAGAAGGGCAAGGCGACGCGCGAGATGAATTCCGCCGGCTTGAACGCCTACGATGATAACACCGTCTTCATCGCCATTGCGCTCGGCGATTTGGTGGGCCATTCGAGCGAGAGCTCGTCCAAGGCTAACCGCATCCAGCAGCAAGTGACTCATGGTCAAAACCAAGATCGAGGCAATTAGGCACGACCGACGGAGAGCGTGTCCTGTCGACCACGCCGCCAGCCTGAGCGGTATTTCGCGATCCAGTCGGTCAATGCCGCCTCGAATCCAATGTCGCGACCGCTCTTTTCAGACTCGATCCATTTGTGTTTTAGAATCTCGTCTCGTTCCGCCTGAAACTCCCGGTACAGGGAGGTGTTTTGCAGGTAAACCCGCGGATCCCGCTTCGGGTCTGTGGACTGTCCCATATTGTTACAAAGAGGTTACATCGAACTCGCACCACCGTACCAAGAGCGGCCCGGGAGGCAATGGGGTTTTTTTGGGGGGGTATTTGAGAATATCGCGTTGCAACCGATTCTGGATTTGAAGGGGATATCCTGATTCACTCACCGGCCGATGACGAAAACCGCGTTACTCTTTGCCGGCCAGGGCGCCCAGGTGGTGGGAATGGGACGGGACTTTGCCGAAGTCTACCCGTTTGCCAGGACGCTCTTTGATCAGGCAAACCAAGCCCTCGGCTACGATCTCGGAACGCTCTGCATTTCCGGACCGGAATCGGACCTGACCCGCACCGAGAACGCCCAGCCCGCAATTTATCTTATCAGCTGGGTTGCCTTGGCACTCCTCCAGCATCGCCTCCCCGCTTTCTCATTCCAGGCCACCGCCGGACTTTCACTCGGCGAGTTTACCGCCCTCGCCGCAGCGGGCGCTTTCAGTTTTGAAGACGGCTTGCGAATCGTCCGGCAGCGCGGCCGCTTCATGCATGAGGCGTGTGAAGTCACCCAGGGCGGCATGGCTGCAATCATTGGCCTTGATGAACCATCCACCCGCGAGTTGTGTGTTGCCGCAGGCGCCACACTCGCCAACCTCAATTGCCCGGGGCAAATCGTCATTTCAGGCGCCGCCGACTCTATTTTCGCCGCGATTCAACTTGCCAAAGTCCATGGGGCAAAAAAGGCGGTCCCTCTGACGGTCGCCGGGGCCTACCACTCGCCCTTAATGGCTTCCGCCCAGCCGAAACTGGCGGCGGCCCTCGCTGGCGTTCCCCTCCGGCCACCGCGCGTTCCCGTGATTGCCAATGTCACCGGCAAGCCGCACGGATCCCCCGCGGAAATAGCCCGCTTGCTGATCGATCAGGTTACGTCACCCGTGCGTTGGGAGGATTCCATCCGGTACCTGCTCGCCGAAGGTTTCAATCGCTTTATTGAACTTGGGCCCGGAACCGCTCTGAGCGGATTCATGAAGCGCATCGACAAATCGATCCCTGTTTTCAATGTAGCGGGCGTCCCAAGTCTCGAAGCCACCCTCCTCGCCCTCCATTCCGCCCCCGAAGCCCCTTGAACCGTCGCCAACCCTCCACCGCATACCATGTCCTCGCTTTCCAACCAGATCACAGTAGTCACCGGCGCCGGCCGCGGAATCGGCCGAGCCATCGCCCTCCAGTTCGCCGAGGCCGGAGCCGACGTCGTTTGCGTCTCGCGCACCGTGGAAAATGCCACCCGCACTGCCACCGAGATTCAGGCACTGGGACGTCGCAGTTGGTCTCTCGCGGTCGATGTCAGTGACCCGGGTGCCGTGGCGGCGGCCGCCGAAACAATCCTTCGCGATGCCGGCAGAGTCGACGTCCTCGTCAACAATGCGGGCGTCACCCGGGACGCCCTCTTGATGCGCATGAGCGAAGCCGACTGGGATGCGGTGTTGAACACCAATCTCCGCGGAGCGTTCTTGTTCACCAAGGCGTTCACCCGATCCTTTCTCAAGCAGCGATCCGGCCGAATCATCAATGTTGCGAGTGTCATCGGACTCGTGGGCAACGCCGGACAATGCAACTACGCCGCGAGCAAAGCAGGCCTCATCGGATTCACCAAATCCGTCGCCAAGGAGTTCGCCTCCCGCGGCATCACGTGCAATGCGATCGCGCCGGGGTTCATCGAAACCGACATGACAGCGGCCTTGGACGAAAAAATGCGCGCCGCGTTGTTGCAGCAGATTCCCCTGAACTCGTTCGGAAAGGCCGAGGACATCGCCCAGGCGGCCCTCTACCTCGCTGGACCGGGTGGACGCTACGTCACCGGCCAAGTGTTGACCGTGGATGGCGGCATGGTCATGTAGCGTGGGAACAGCTGGGCCGAGGATCCGCCTCGCCTCCAGTACCCCTTGTCTATCTGTCGGAAGCGAGACACCCCTTCATGGACAAACTTTACGTAGACCGGCAGAAAAGCATCGCTCCGGCGGCGGCTGATTCAGCAGTGTTCGGGCCACATGAGGTTCCCCTCGATTCGCCCGCTGCTACTCTTCACGTATTTGACCGTCGCCGCTCTCGCCCAGCAGCCCGGTTCACTCGACACTAATTTTGTGACCCTCGCCGGTACGGATTCCGCGCCGAGCGTCATTATTCCCCTCGCAGACGGCAAGCTACTTGCCGGCGGTAGCTTCACCAGCTATGGCGGAAGCGGCCTGGCCGGCATGGTCCGGCTGAATGCAGGAGGGGCGGTGGACACGGGTTTCACCATGCCGCCACCCAGGGGGATTTCACCGCCCGTTATCTTCAATGGCCAGGTCGTCTTCGCCGGCGCCACGAACGCGGCGCCAATTGTCGCGGCCGTGGTCCGGCCGGACGGCCGCATAGTCATCCAAGGCACCTTCACCCACCTCGGGACCGAGCCAATGCCGGCCCGAGTCGCCCTGCTCAACGCCGACGGCTCGCTGGCGCCATTTGCGCCCAGCCTGGAGTTACCCGGACGGGCCGCCCTGCTTAACGCGGCGGCCAACCAGGTGTATTTCGCCGGTTCGTGGAACCTCGTGGATGGCGCCAGGCCGGTCATCCAACGCCTGAACGCCGATGGATCCAACGATCCGACCTTCGTCGGGCCCACACCGTCTTCGCTCGGCTACGCGGCGGGCTCAATCAGCACCCTGATCCATGGCCCCGGCGACACGATCTACGCCGTCATCATCTCGACCTCGCAAGAGGTGATCCGGTTGACTGCCACCGGCGCGCTCGACCCCACCTTTGGCGACGGCGGTCGAGCGGCAGGAACCATTGCCTCGACGCGTTTCCTGAGCACGCCGAACGGTCAGTTGATGCTGAGCGGTAATGGCACCTACCGAGGACAGCCGCTGCCAAGCTCGCTCACACGGCTAACTCTGAGTGGAGCGATCGACACGACATTCACCCCGCCGCCAGGCATCACGCTGAGCGGCGATGGTGCCGTGCAGGCCGACAACAAGCTCGTAGTCCTCAGCGTGGGCGGAGTGGCGGCCTCTCGATTCAACGAAAATGGCTCGCGCGACACCGGCTATTTGGACCCCGCCAAGGGGCCCGTCAAGGTGACGTTCGTCGTCGGTTTGGACATCGCCATCGCTCCCGACGGCTCCGCCTTCATCGCGGGGGTCTTCTTCGACGCAAAGTTCAACCTGCTGAACGGGATCCTGCACATCTTGGGCGATCCCAACACAGCGCCCGTCATCGCCACACAACCGCTGGCGCAAACCAACACGCTCGGAGCCCGTACGCGCTTCAGTGTCGCGGCGCAGGGCGCCCCCCCGTTGAGCTACCAATGGTACCGGGGGAACGAACGGGTGCCGACAGCCACGGCAGCCGAGCTGATCCTGCCGGTCACTACCGCCGTGGATGACGCGGACTTCTACTGCCTGGTTGCGAACGGCCTCGGCTCAACCCCGACCGCCCCGGTCCACCTCACCCTGCTCGATCCGGCGCCGGGCTCGGTTTATCGCGAGACGGATTTACCCGCAGGTCCGGACGACGAAGTTCACGCCCTCGTCTTCGATGAGGCGGGCGGTCTGCTGGCGACCGGCCGGTTCTCGCAATGGAACAATATCACCCGCACTCGGCTCGCACGGCTGCTGCCCGGCACGGTGGACCTCGATCCAGCATTTGCTTCCCCCGGGTTGGACGGGACCGGCTTGCATCTACTGCCGTTGGCTGGAGGCAAGGTGCTTTCGGTCGGTTTCACCGGGGTTACGTATAACGGCAAGAAGCATGATGACGTAATCCGCTTCAACACCAACGGCTCGGTGGACGCCACCTTCAATCCGGACGGCGTGGGCGCCGTGATCGGAATCGGCAGCAGCAGCGCGCGGCCCGGGGCCGGCCCGGACGGGAAAGCGGTTCTCTTCGGCCAGACATGGAATGGGGAAAGCCTTGATTCCGTTCAGGCGACCTACTTCCGGTTGAATGAGAACGGAACGCGTGACTCCAGCTTTGTGCTGCGCGGCACCCGTTACTATGGGGCCGGTGGCGCCATCGCCGCCCTGCCCGACGGCCGATATCTCGTGGCGGGAAGCACGAATGCCATCGGGGGCAACGGTAACGGGGTTCTGCGCCTCAATTCCGACGGCACGGTGGACCCCACGTTCCACTCGGACAAACCTTACCCCTTGGGATCGTTTGTGAACGATATTCTCGTGCAGCCCGACGGGCGTATCCTGCTGGGCGGAACCTTCAATGTCCGCGGCCTCACCGATGGCAGCCAACTAGTGGTCGGCGTCGCCCGCCTGCTGGCGGATGGCCGGCCGGATCCGGATTTCAACGGTGTACCACAGTTGTCGCAGTCGCCCGATTTCCGATTCGGCGACGTGCGCCGCCTCGCCCTCCAGACCGACGGGCGGATCGTGGCGATCGCGCGCCCGCTGAATGGCGTCTTTCCCCACGACAACCTGGTTCGTTTCTGGCCTAGCGGCGCGCTCGATCCGGAGTTTCAGGTGACCACGAATGCCAACCGCAACAGCAGCGGCGTCCTCTTCGCGCTCGCGGCACGATCGGACAATGCGCTCTTTGTCGGCGGCAATTTCAGAGAATTCTCCGGCTTTTCGCGCCAGAGTTTTACCCGGCTCAACGGCGGCCCCCTGCGCTCCACGCCGGCGCGGCCCACCATCCTAAGTCAACCCGCTCGCGTCGTGACCAAGGCCGGAACCTCTACCCAGTTCACAATCGTCCCTGGCGGCGATGGCCCGTTCCAGTACCAATGGCGACGCAACGCCAGCCCCGGGTCCACCAACTTCATCGACATCATCGGGGCGACCAACGCCAGCCTCACGCTGAACAATTTACGGCTTTCGCCGCCCGACTCGGGATTGTTCCAGTGCGGCGTCGTGAATCCGGGCGGCTTCGTTTACAGCGCCGCCTTTCCCCTTCTGGTCGAGCCGGATCCCGCGTCGCCCGGTCAGGTGGATCCCAGTTTCAACATCGCCGGATTCCTCGACACCAAGCTGCAACAGACGGATGCAAACCCGGACGGTTCCCTCTACGCGCTGGTCGGCGGTTTCCTCGTGCGCCTCTTTGAGGACGGCACTCAAGACCTGGCCTTCAACCCACCGACCGATCTGTTCGTCCGGCTCGTCGGAGGCATCTCGGTCGTCAAACGCCAGCCCGACGGGAAAATTCTCATCGGCGGCAAGCTGAAGGACGGCGTGCTGGTCAGGCTGCTGCCCGATGGCGCCTATGATCCGCTGTTCGTCCGGGCGAACGGATTCACCGCCAACGTGTTTCCTTCCCAAATCGAGTTCCAACGCGATGGAAAGATCCTGCTCAGCCTTCCGTCCGGCGGCCAATTCAGGAACGCCGCCGGCATCGCGGTCTCGTCGCTGGCCCGCTTCCTGCCAGACGGAACTTTCGACGACTCGTTCCATCCGCTGGAGCTCGTCAACGTGATTCCCGGCAGCGGCAACAGTCAGGGCACCTTGACCGGGCTGCGGGTGCTATCCGACGACCGCATCTACATCGGCGGCGCTTTCAGTCAAGTGCAGGGCGTCGTTCGGTTCGGCGTGGCGCGCCTCAACGCCGACGGTTCGCTGGACATCACATTCGTGCCACCGACCAACGGTTTGGTGATCATTGGGGCCGGTTCGATCGGATTCTACGGGCTTGGCCCCATCTCCCCTGCGAGCGGTCTCTACATCTTCGGCCGATTTACCCAACCCACCGGCACCGCGCTGCGGTTACGACCCGACGGCTCGATCGACCCCGCGTTCCACCTATCCACGAACGATGAAATCGAAGGCGGCATTCTGCAACCCGACGATAAGCTGGTATTCAGCCACGGCGGTTCCCTTGAGCGGGTCAACGTGGACGGCTCGACGGACGCGTCTTGGAAGAAGAGCCAGCTCTTCACCGTTCAACTGTCGATGCTGCCCGACGGTAAACTCCTCGCGGGCAGCCGACGACTCTTCACCGGGGTTGGCGCGGTGGGGCCTGCTCCCGAGGTGCACTTCACGCTCACAGCCGGCGCCCTGCAACTTACTTGGCCGGCTGGTTTTCAACTCCAGCGCACCTCTCAGCTCGCGCCAGCCAATTGGCAAAATCTGCTCAATCCGTCACCGTTCACTGTGCCGTTGAGTGGGCCGGGTGAATTCTACCGCGTAGTGCCCGCGCCCTGATGCGTAAAGGGGTCATTCCCGTAAAGGAGTCAGTCCCAGCTATTGGTGAATTCACTGTTTATTACAATCGCTGGGACTGACCCCTGTGTTTGATGTTGACCCCTTAAAAATCGTCAGAAATTCAAGTTTTCGTAAACTCCACGATGAACGTGGCACCTTGATCGAGCTCGCTCTCGCACCAGACTTTGCCGTTCATCGCTTCCACCATCTTCTTCACGATCGACAATCCCAAACCCGTTGAATGCTCCCCGCCCGTGGGCTTGGCGCTCAACCGGGCAAACTTGCCAAACAGTTTCTTCTGATCTTCCGCGCTCAAGCCGGGGCCTTGGTCCTGCACCTCGACGCGCACACCCTGCACGTGTTTCTTCAAACGCACAAAGATGTCCTTGCCCGGCGGCGAATACTTCACCGCGTTGGAAACGAGGTTTTCGACGATCTGAACGGTGACGCTGGGATCCACCAGGACCAGGACCGGGGTCGATTCACTTTCGAGATGAATGGTCTGTTGCTTGGCGGTGGCGTGAGCCCGCTGAGTTTCGACCACCGAATGGAGCGCGGAGCCTATATCGGTCGGCGCCAGGTTGAGCTGCATTTCCCCGCGCTCGATCCGATTCGCATCGAGAAGATTCTGCACCATCTCCGCCATGCGCCGCGAGGTCTCCCGAATCCGTCCCGCGCACTCGCCCGCCTCCCGCACAGCGCGCGCCCCCGGCTCGGGCACGGACAGCCGCAACGACTCCATTTCCTCGATCAGGATCTCCGCGTATCCGGTGATGGCGCCGAGCGGATTGCGGAGGTCGTGCGCGGCAATGCCCATAAACTCGTTCTTCTCGTCGTTCATTTCCCGCAAGCGTTCACGCGCATGCTTGAGTTCGAGGTGTGTCCTCACGCGGGCGAGCAGTTCCGGCGGATTAAACGGTTTGGTCACGTAATCGACCGCTCCCACCTCGAACCCCTGAACCAAGTGCTCCATCTCGTTGCTGGCGGTGAGGAAGACCACGGGAATCTGGCTCGTGGCCGGGTCCGCCTTCAATCGCCTGCACACCTCCAGGCCATCCATCTCTGGCATCATCAGGTCCAGCAGGATCAGGTCTGGCAACTGGGCGCGAACGCATTTCAGCGCCTCGGCGCCGCTCGCGGCCGCCATCACTTTGTATCCCTGATTGCGCAATACAGTGCCGACGACCTGGAGATTCTTGGTGATATCATCCACCACGAGGACACGGGAATCGATCAGAAGAGGTAGCATAGGTCTTCACTAAGCTTGGATCACCAGGCGGCATGAATTGCCACGCCATTGCAATGCGACATCGCCCATCATCCTTCAGCGGCAAGTTTTCCAATTTGTTCCGAGAACTCGGCCAACGTCTTCGGGAGCCGATCAAAATCAAATTCCTGGCTTTGTTGACCCAAGCGGCTCGCATAGTGGCTCAGGGTCGGCCAGTGGCCTGCCTCAGCCCACTTCTGGAGTCGGCCGGCAAACTCCTCGATTTCATCCATGGCCTTCGTCTCGCATAGCCGGGGCCAGACAGCTCGTTCCTCGTGACGCAGTTTTTGCAGCAACTCGGGACGTCTCGCAAGGGCGGCGTCGGAAATCGGGACTGGAGAGTCAAATGCAATCGGAGTTTCACCATTCACACCCGGCTTGATCTCGCGTTGCTGCGCCTGCTTCAAGAAACGTTTCAATTCCGCGATCAACTCGGCCCGATTGAACGGCTTGCGAATGAACCCATCGCAAATCTTCCGCGCCTTCGCTTCTTCCTCGCGGAAGGACGACGCCGTTACCGCGATCACCGGGATGTGCCGCAATGTTGCATTTGCCTTCAGTCGTTTCGTCGCCTCGTGACCGTCGAGTTCCGGCATCCGCATGTCCATCAGGATCACGTCCGGTCGGTGTTTCTCCGCTTGTTCCAGAGCTTCCTGGCCATTCATCGCCAGCACAACCGTGTGTTCCGTGCCTTCGAAGTAGCCCGTCAGCAACGCGCGATTCAACGCCACGTCATCCGCCACGAGGATCGTCGCCGGCGCGAACTGGCTGAAGTCGCCCTGACCATCCGCGGCAATGGCGTCGGACTCAGCCAGTTCCGTGATCGCCACGTTGGGGAACTCAAATCGGAACGTGCTGCCGTGTCCGGGCTGGCTCTCTACGGTGACCGCGCCGTGCATCATCTCGGCAAGACGCTTGGTGATGGTCAACCCCAGCCCAGTGCCGCCGAACTTGCGCGTGCTCTGGCCTGCCACTTGTGAGAATGCTCCGAAGATCTGGTCCTGCTGCGATTTCGGGATGCCAATGCCCGTGTCCGAAACTTCGAGAACAAGCGTGACGCGCGTTTCGTCGGGCTCGGTTTCCGCGAGAGCACTCGCTCTTTGGACTGCGGCGGCAGAACGAAGTGGCGACGCCGCTTTGGATTCCTCGCGATCTCGATCAACCTGTGAGCCACCCGTGCTTGTCGGCTCAGCCAAAGCGGGGTCGCCGCTCGCCGACTCGCTCTGCCCCCGCACTCCATAGTCCGCCCACGCCCGGATCGTCACATGCCCCTTCTCGGTGAACTTCAGCGCGTTGCCGACCACGTTGAAAAGCACCTGCCGCAGGCGCACTTCATCGAGCATCAATCCGCGCGGCAACCTGGAATCAATTTCCGTTAACAGCTTGATCCCTTTCTCGCCGGCCTTGATCGAAAAGAGTTTTTGAATCTCATCGACCAAGCGCGCCACCGACACCGGCTCGTATTGCAACTCCAGCTTCCCCGCTTCGATCTTGGACAAGTCCAGAATGTCGTTGATGAGCGTGAGCAAGGTGCGTCCGCTGGACGTGATCGCATCGAGATAATTGCGGTCCTTCGACGCGGCCATTTGCGTGCGGAGCAATTCCGAGAAGCCGAGGATCGCGTTCATCGGCGTGCGAATCTCGTGGCTCATGTTCGCCAGGAATTCACTCTTGGCCGCATTGGCTGACTCCGCCTGCTGGCGTGCGGCTTCGGCGGCTTGCTTCGCGCTCTCGGCCGATTCTTTCGCCGCGATCGCCTGTTGATGCGCCCGCTCGGCGGCGTCCTTGGCGGCCTCGAGTTCCCGATTCTTGATCTCCAGGACCTCGCGAGCCTTGTGCTCGTCCTGTATCATCTGCTCCCGCATTTGCTCCGCCTCGCGTTTCCGGCGCGTCACCAGGGTCAGCGCGACCACCCCCCAGCCCAGCAGCCCGACCACGCCTGCTCCACCGGGCGTCATGACCCAGGCATTCGCATACCACGGTGTGAAGACGGTGAAATGAGCGAGGGCCGGCGGCGAATAATTCAGATCGCGGTCGATGCTCTGGACAAGGAACGTGTAGTCGCCCGGCAAAGTGGCGTTCCAATCAAACCGGCCTCGAAGCGTGGCAGGCTCCCAGCCTTGCGTCTCCTTGGATGGCGGATTCTCCAGTCTGCCGGGGAAGATGCCGTATCGGTAAAAGCGCTTCATGGGAGCGGTGCGAAAATCAATGCCCTTGAACTCAAATGCCGCGTGTCGGCCGCTGGCCAGAGGCGGCAGCGACTCGTCGGCTCGGTAATCCCGATCGGTCTGGACACTCAGCCGTGGCTTGAACGTCCCTCCCTTGGCGGGCCGGTAGCGCGTGATCCCGCTATCGGTGCCGATCCATGCGGCTCCCTGCCGATCGAGCGCCAGCCCGCGGGCCGCTCCGTCGATCAGCCCGTCCTCTTTGTCCAATCGGGTCCAGAGCACGTAATCGTAGCGATACACGCCCGAATCCGTCGCGAACCACAGCACATCGTCGGAACCCTGGACAATTTTCCGGATACTGCCTGCGGGCACGGCCTGATCCGACGCCGTTTCCACTCGAGTGAACTTTCCGGTCGCCCGGTCAAAGCGCGCCAGCCCGTTGTCCGTCCCCACGTAGAGCTGGCCGTCCGCCCAATCCTGCAAGCAAGTCACCAAATCTGAAGGAAGACCGCCCGCCGTCGTTTCCTCAGTGTAGTAATCGACCGTGTGGCCTCCCTTGGCATCAAACCGTATCCGGGACACTCCTTTCACCGGAGCGAAAGACATTTTCGGAAAAACCCAGATTGCGCCCGTGACATCTTCGTAAAGATCACTGGCTGTGTTCGGTAGATCCTCGATGCGGGTGACGATCGGGTCGGGTTTCTCCACCTGGTTGAACGGAAGCCACCACAGCCCATCACTCCATTCGGAAATCCAAAACCTTCCTTTCGTATCGATGCGCAGGCCGGTCTGGACAAATGTTCGGAGCTGCGGCACCTGCATCGCCGGCGGCGATCGGAACGGCGGCTCACCGCGCTGTTCCGCTGCGGGATCATAGTAATCAACTGCGTCCCCGCCAACACCGCCCACCCATAAACCGCCCTGGCTGTCCGCTGCCGCAGCGAGCACCCGATCGTGCTTGAGTCCGTCCGCCGCGGTCATTCGTCGGAACGGGTTTTTCGTGGAACTGATCTTTTCTGGATCGAGCCGCGCCAGCTCGCTTCCTTGGTTGCGAATGAACCAGATCGAACCGTCCGTCGTCCGGTGAATGTGGTTCGCCTCCGCGTGCGGTAGGCCGTCAGCGGGCGTGAAATCAGAGAAGGCGGCCTCCTCGTAGCGATAAAGTCCGCCGCTGGTCGCGCACCAGAGAGCGCCATCCGGTCCCTCGGCGATCTTCCAAATATTTCCTGTCGGGCTGTCCGACTCGCCTCCGAGCACGGTAACGGTATGCCTGCGGAGATCGAAGCGAATCAGCTCTCCGTCAAATCCCCCAAACAAAATTTCCCCGCTACGGGTGGCATGGATGGCGAGGACGTTACCCGGTCCGATTTCGCGCCTGGGCAGAGCCGTGATGCGACCGTCCTTGATGCGCGAAACCAAACCCGCCGAATTCCACCCGTCCTGCATCCAGAGGGCGCCATCCGGCGCGATGTGCAGCGAATCGTGAGTCCCGGATTGCAGGCCCTCAGGTTTCCCAATCCTCGTTACGTTTGTCCCTTCGACACGATTGAGTCCCAGGCCCTCCGTGACCGTCCACACAATGCCCGCCGGCTCGACCACCAGGGCGCTGCTCTTGGATTGTCCCCAAGTTTGATCAAGTCGGTCAATGCCAGGCACCGCCTCGAAACGGCCCGACGCGTAGCGCGACAAGCCTTCGCGCGTCCGGATCCAAAGCGTGCCGCCCGGCCCCTGCGCGACGCCAAACACACGGCCTGCCGCCAGTCCGTTCGTGCCGCTGCGATGACTGCCGATGACCCGGCCGCGCACCGGATCAATTTGGGACACGCCCTTCGCTGTGCCGCACCACAACGTTCCGTCCTGGGCCTGGGCCAGGGAATAAACGGAATTGTCCAGGAGACCACTTTCCCGAGACAAACGGGTGAAGTCCCGGCCATCGAAACTAGCCAGCCCTCCCGCCGTGGCCAGCCACAGCATCCCGTCGCGGGCGAACCGGAGGTCAAAAACCTGGCTGCTCGGCAGACCATTAGCCGGTGTGAAATGCTGCCATTTTCCTTTGCGAAACGGCGGAATCTGAAACTCCGCCGTCAAGGCCGAGCCTGGAATCACCGTGAGCGTTTCTGGATGATAGAGGCGCCGGTCGGGAAGGTGGATCCGGACCTTCAGCTTTCCGGGGCGAACCTGGGTGAATTCGAATTTCCCGGAGGCGTCGGTCCAGACCGTCCCGCGCAAGCCGGGCGTGGAGAAATTCTCGACTTCCCCCGTAGCGGCATCTCGTGAGAGTGCCGCACTACCTGGGAGCGCCGGCGTCCCCGCCGGCGTGTTTCCGGTGGGTGTTCTCGCCGGCGGGG
>CAMDJH010000018.1 GCA_945900455.1 Akkermansia muciniphila | reverse complement strand
TTCGACGGTCCACGACAAAATGGCTGCCTGGGTATCGACCCCCTCCCGGATCGAATCCACTCCGCACTCCCCGAGAATCAGGGGCTTCGAATCCGCCTGGATCTGCAGGCGGGTCAGATACTTTTCAAATGGAATCTGGTGATGCAGGTAAACGTTGAAACAAACGAAGTCGACGGACCGAGGCTGCAGAAACTCCGTCGGTGGAAAATTGCCGAAGGTACAGAGGAGAGCCGGATCCACCGCTTTGGCAACGGCCACCAATTCGTCGAGAAACGTTTCGACCGCAGCGGGTCCGGACCAACGCACGATCTCCGGCGGGATTTCGTTGACCACGGAAATGGCGAATGCCGCTGGATGTCCGGCCAGGGCTTCGGCAGTGCGACGGACGACTTCGATCGCGTTGTCCCGGGTGGCCTGGCTGTCGAGGAAACACCGGTATTTATTCCACGGCGCGTCGACCATCACTCTTAACCCCGCCGCATGCGCGAGATCGAGAAACCAACGCGGTGGAATTTCGTAGACTCGGAGCAGGTTCGCGCCCAGGTCTCGGATGAGGGCGAGATCGTTGGCGGTCTGGTCGTGAAGGCCGAATCCCACCCCGGTGGCATCCGCTGCGAGCGGGCCGTAGGTGATCCCTTTCGGGTGGAATTTCTCCGGTCCGAGTCGAAAGAAGAGGCCATCCACGGCTACCCGGGCGGCTCGGGTCGACGATTCGCGGTGGTCTTGGGAGTTACTCAAGGCCGGGAGTATGCCCGGATATTGGATCGAGCTCAAAACCGAAAACCCACCGATGTTGTGAACACCTGGCGGGCGGGAATGCTGGGGACTGAATCTTCACCGAGGGCGTCCGTGTCCATGACGGTGTGCAACGTGGCCGTAGCCCCCGTGAAAATGGGCTGCTGGTGCGTAGAACCGGGGACCCCCTACAAATACGACCGGCGGGGCCGCATAGTAAACTGGAGCCGGAGCTGCGACAAATACCGGGCCGGACCCGTAACCAACTACCGTGGGGGCGGGCGGCGCATACACAACGGTGGCGGGCCCTGGGGCGTAAACTACCGGCGGAGCGACAGAGACAACCGCCGGCGCGGCTGGGTAGGCATAGACCCTCGGGCAGACAATGTCCGCGACCACCTGGGCCGCAAAGAGGCCCGTAAACACCTTGGCGGCGGTGGACCATTCGCAGCCGCCGGCCCGGGCGGCGGGTGTCAGGGCGGCGGCAGAAAGCGACGCGGCGGCGAGGAGACTCAGGTTTGAATTCATCGTAACGTGTTCCTTCTCGAGTCCGACGCGCCCGGGGTTGGGGGTATTCAAAGACTCGAGGATGCGCCACGAGGGGTTCCCACGGAATTTGATGGATCCTTGTTGCCTTTCCTCGCTCCGCGTTCGGTCGCATTCTCAGTTCCCTCGGCTGCGAACTCGTGGTACGCGATACGCACAACATGAACCCGGAATCTTCTCCTGCACCAGCCGGTCAGCCCCGGAAGCGGAGGATCCCCCGGTCGTTTAAGGAACTGACGCCCAGCAATCACTTTAACCCGAGGACTTTTTTTCAGGAAATGGTATGGAAGGCGCTGCGGACGCGGCGCACAGGGTCCGTCAAAATGGCGGCATTTCCGCGACTGGAAGGGAATCAGTTGGCCCTCACCTGGATTGGGCATGCTTCTTTTTTGGTGCAGTTCGACGGATTGAACATGCTGATCGATCCCAATTTTGCGAACTGGCTCTTTTTACTAAAGCGGTTGAAACGCCCGGGATTGCGGTTCCGAGATCTGCCACCGATTGATTTGGTCCTGCTGACGCATGCGCATTTTGACCATTTCCACAAACCCACTCTCCGGAAACTTTCATCCCCGAAAATCGGGGTGATGCCGTGGGGCTGTGGCAGCCTGGCCCGGACTCTCGGATTTACTCGGATTGTCGAATTAAAGTGGTGGGAGAGTTTTGGGAGTGGCGAATGGCGAGTAACGCTGGTGCCGGCCCGCCACTGGGGTGCCCGCACACTACGTGACCATCAGCGGGGTTGGGGTGGATTCGTCATCGAGTACCGGGGCCGTCGAGTTTATCACGCCGGGGATACGGCTTATTTTGACGGATTCCCCGAGATCGGCGAGAGGATGCGTCCGGAGCTTGCTCTCTTGCCGATTGGCGCCTACCACCCGGAATCCTTCCGACAGGTGCACATGGGACCGGAAGAAGCGGTGCAGGCTTTTGGCCAGCTGGGAGCCAGTTGGCTGGTACCAATGCATTATGGCACTTTCAAGCTCTCCTTCGAAGACCTGGATGAACCGGAGAGACGGCTCCGAAATGCCGTCGAGGCGGCGCGGTTGACCCGGCGGCTGCGCGTTTTGGAAGAAGGGGTCACAACCCTGTTTTAGTGCGAATGCGTTGGCGTGATTTAGCGCCGGGCTGTGCACAGACGGTTCAATAAAATTATGAAAACTTTGATCAAGACTTGGTTTCGGTTCCTCCCCGTCATATTGCCGATAACCTTGGGCACGATAGTGTCGACCCGATCGGATACATGGAGAGCTCACGATGTTCTGCGACTGGGAGATCCGGCTGGCAGTGTACGACTGCCCGCTAGACTTCAGATTGTCACCGAAAGTTGGAATCGTGTCGTCGCGGTACCGTACCTCATTTACATGCCGGAGGAGGACCGACTCTTGATGCTGGTGAGCTGTGATTATCCCCATCGGCCGATGGTGTTGATGAGCCAAGATCGGGGTGCGACCTGGGATAATCCCCATCCAGTCGTTCCGACCGAACCGCCCCATGCCCGACATCTGGTGGGTGTGGCGCTCACCTACCTCGGGGGCGGTCAGATCGTTTGCGGCGTCGAAGGAAAATTACGGTGCAGCAGCCAAGACTATGGTCAATCATGGCGTTCCGAGCCGATCCCCCCCAATCCTTACGGCGGCGCGTGGAATCAATGGGATCCGTACCTCGTCGATCGCGATGAGAAAACCGGCAAGCTCGTTCGAGTCATAGAAACGGGCTACCGGGGATCCACGGACGGCGGGCAAGAAGCATTCCTGCGAGCCAGCCTCGATGGTGGGAAGACTTGGAATAAGGCCACGCGAGTGCCTCAGTGGGAGAAGGTCAGCGAGGTGGCGATGGTGCGCGCAGCCAACGGCCACCTGGTAGCAGCGTGTCGAACCGATATTCCCACGAGCAAGAAAGGCGAGACCTTGGATCATTATGAAGGATTGGGAATTTCCATCTCCTCCGACGACGGTCACAACTGGTCCCCGGTGACCCAGCTTTACACTTGGGGGCGGCACCATCCGTCGCTGGTGCGGTTGCCCATCGGTGAGATTGTGATGACTTACGTGGTCCGAAAGGGATACATCGACTCTCAAGAGGGATTCCCTCAATTTGGGATTGAAGCCGTCGTCAGCCGCGATCACGGCGAGACTTGGGATCTCGATCACCGCTATCTTTTGCATAACTGGGTCGGCAATCGCAAAGGTTCCAACGAAAACCGCCCGGGACCGCAAGCTTGGTGGGCGAGTAGCCAGGCGACCTCGACCGTTTTATTGCCGGACGGGAGTTTGCTTACAGCCTTTGGGACCGGCTATCGTTCTCAACCGAATACGGCGGGCATGCCGTCACCGCGAGACGTGGGCCTGATCCAATGGCGATTGAATGACAAGCCGGTAGGGCCGGATCACCGAATCCGCGACGCCGCTCCCGATTCCGATCTCCGCAATTTGCTCGATCCGCTCACGGGAAAATCCGGTGCGCCGCCCAAGTGAAAGCAGGCGAAAAATGCGGGTCGCTATCAGAAACCTTTTCGATATTCCTGCGCAGTTTATGGAGAAAGGCCATGAGTCCAGGCGGTCGAGTCATTTCGTTGGTGAGGAACCTATGCTCGGTCCCGCTCGCCGGATCGAGGTAGCGAATGTGCTGTGCCTCAGTAGCTCCCCGGCGATACAGAACAGCCCTGACATGGGCAAACAGCCCAGCCATTGCCTTAGTGAGAGGTCTCAGTTTTCGGATGTCTTTGCGTAACTAGTTGCAAATGAGGTTGGTGGGCCCGACAGGACTCGAACCTGTAACCAAGGGATTATGAGTCCCCTGCTCTAACCATTGAGCTACGGGCCCCCGTTTCGGGAGGATGGAAAGGTCGCACGCCGAGTGAACGCCGAGTGAACAGTCAACGGTCGCATTCACCGCATTGCCATGCGCCAACCTGCGGATAGTTCGCCTCGGGATCCCGTTTGCGGCAAGTGGATTCGCCACGGCAATTCGCCAAGCGCGTCAAAGTGTCGACTTGCCCTAACGATCGATGCGTCCTCTATCCTGCCCCAATGAACGCTGCTTCCTCCCCCTCCGTCCTCCTCCCGCGCTTGCCCGCCGCTTGGGACAGCCTCCTCTCTGCCAGGTCGATTGCTTCCTTCGCCACGTTGATTTGCCAGACGCTTGCTCTGCACAGTGCCAGTCCCGTATCGGCAGCGCCCCTGCCGTGCGCGTTTTCTCACAACGATTATCAACATCCACGACCGCTCCTGGATGTACGGGAGCAGGGATTTTGTTCGGTCGAGGCCGACATTTACCCGGTCGACGGAAAGCTGCTCTTGGCCCGCGACCGCGATCGCGCCCAGCCTGACCGTACCCTGGAAGGACTCTACCTACAGCCTCTCCACCAACGAGTCGAAGGGAACGGGGTCGGGTGTTTCCGGGCGGCCCTGAGGTCCTACTACTGATCGATATTAAGTCGTCTGCCGAGGAGAGTTATCGGCTCCTCCGCCCATTGCTGGAGCAACATGCCGTGATATTGACTCGATTCACAGCCCGCTGATGCCACGGCATGTGGTGCACTCCGGCGGAGTTCACCCAGGAGTTGTCCGATCGATCTGGAGAAGTGAAAAAGCACATTACTATTGACTGACCCCGTGGGTTCTGTTCGACCGTCGCAAAGCGATGCGGATGCCGAGTGCACACCACCAGCCGGCACAGATCCATCCGAAGACGTCTCCGTATTGGGTATAGAATGTCGTGGCTCTGGGCTGTGTTCGGGCCGGCAATGGGAGTGTGATCGTCAGGAATCCAGGGCCGTAGACATTGCCGGATTCGCGTCCGAGGATGTCACGGGACCGTCCGTGTCCGTCGATCCAGCCAGTGAGTCCATTGTTTGCGACGCGCACCAGCGGCATCCCATTCTCCACCGCTCGAAATGTCGTGTTGGCGGCGTGTTGCCATTGAGCGGAACTTTCACCGAACCAACCGTCATTGGTCAGTTCGAGGAGGAAGTCGACATCGGCTGTTGCGTATTCCCGGGTGTAGTGAGGGAAATTATCTTCAAAGCAAATGAGAGTTGACGCCACGGGTCCGTTGCTGCCGAGTTGAAACGGGACAGGCTCTTTCCCAGCCGTGAGGCTTCCGTTTGCTGGCGTCAGCCATTTCATGAACGGCACCCAGTGTTCCAACGGAATCGTCTCCCCGAAAATTACCAAGTGTCGTTTGCGGTAGGGCCTAGCAAAGCGGCCGTTTGGATCAATGAGAAACGCGCTGTTGTAGGCATTCGTCGCGTCGGGGAGAATCTCAACATCGTCGGAACCAACTATCCAGTAACAGCCCGCCGCCGCGGTTAGAGCCAGCATCCGATCGAATTGATCTCGCCCGATGGACGGCAGGGAGCCTTCCGGCCAGATCAGCACCGTGGGTTTGCCAATGAGAGCTTTTTCCGAGAGCGCGTAGATCTGTTCGAATCGATTGGTGCTGCTACCGCCATCCCAGAGGAGCGTTTGCGGAATGCTCGGTTGAATCAGTGCCAGGGTGATGAGTCGGGTATCTGGGGAAGATGGAACGGTAATGCAGTGCAGGCCCCAACCGGTCACGGCGAGCAGTACGAACAAAGGCAATCGCAGGTCCGCAGCCCATTCCAACGGAAGATTGGAGGGTTGTCCGTGGAGAATTTCCGGGAGCAGGCGCCGACCGCGCACGGCTTGGTAGAGTCGATGGGCTACCAGGGCGCCGGAAACGGACACCCAGCACACCAGAAAGGAGAGTCCGTAGATGCCGGTAAACAGACTGATCTGGATCAGCGGCGCGTTGCGGTATTGCGAGACACCCAGGAAATTCCAGGGGAAGCCGGATAGAAATCGGCCGAGGATCATTTCACCCAGAACCCATGCGGCCGCGACGGATAGAAGTGCGATCGTCCTTGAAATCCAGGGCATCGCCTGAAACCGGTGAAGGAAAGGGTTCTTGGAACCGAGTGAATCCGGAATCGATTTCGACGATTCGTCGAGGGAGGGATCGGCTGGGAACGCGGCGGGCATGCCGTGCCACACAAGCAACGTCCAAGCTGCCGGGTATAAGGCGCAATAGGCGGAGAGCGCCAACCATCCAGCGACGGCGCCTGCAGGGAAGGGGATATGGAGCAGCCAACCGAGAGAGACGAGATAGTGAGTCAGTCCGGTAATGTAAGCGGTCCGAAGTGTTCCGGCACGGGGCAGGCCTGCTGTGACGGCTAGGAGCAAGCCGGGAGCGATCCAGGCAAATCCAGACCAGCCGGGTTTAGGGTAGGAGAGTGCGAGCAGCAGTCCCACGGCGGCTGCCCCTGGATACCGGTAGAATTCGGGTGGTGCTCGCAAACGCAGGGAGACGGGGACGAATGCGGTGTCAGGGTGCAATAATCAGCGGCGACGGCCGCCTCCGAAAATACCACCGAGGACTCCACGGACTATTTCGCGTCCAACCGA
This sequence comes from Akkermansia muciniphila, assembly GCA_945900455.1. Taxonomy (GTDB): domain Bacteria; phylum Verrucomicrobiota; class Verrucomicrobiia; order Limisphaerales; family UBA9464; genus SIBK01. Next base: position 34,495 of record CAMDJH010000018.1, on the reverse strand, counting down.
GCTTCCCATGGTGCGCATCATGGACTTGGCCATGGCGGTACCCAACCCTTCCGGCTGACGGCCGGTTTTCCTGGCAACCGATGGGAGGGTCGGAATCGCCGGCGCGGAATCGCTACTGCCGCCAAAAAGGCGTGAGAAAAAACCGCCGGAGCTTGCCGTTGGCGTCGGAACGTCCGGGTTCGCCGGCTTGGTATGGGCACCGGTCAATTTTTCGTAAGCGGATTCCCGGTCGATCACCTTTTCGTAGACCCCAGCGACGATGGAATCGGCGATCAGTTTCTTCCGCTGATCGAGTGAGATCGGGCCGATCTGGGATCCGGGCGGAATGATAAAAGCTCTCTCGACGACGGTCGGTTGGCCCTGGGTGTCGAGGAACGATATCAACGCTTCGCCGACGCCGAGTTCGGTGAGGGTCGACTCGGTCTCGAGTTTCGGATTGGCGCGGAAGGTTTCCGCCGCCGCGCGGACTGCTTTTTGATCCTGGGGCGTAAATGCCCGCAGCGCGTGCTGTACTCGGTTACCGAGCTGCCCCAATACATTATCGGGAATATCGCGCGGATTCTGGGTGACGAAATACACGCCCACACCTTTGGATCGAACGAGGCGCACGACCTGCTCAATTTTTTCGAGCAAGGCCGCCGGAATGTCATTGAAGAGAAGATGGGCTTCATCGAAAAAGAAGACGAGTTTCGGCTGAGGCAAGTCCCCGGCCTCCGGCATCCGTTCGAACAATTCACTTAACATCCATAGGAGAAAGGTCGCGTACAGCTTGGGAGACTGCATGAGCTTTTCGCCGGCTAGAATGTTGACGACGCCGCGGCCGCCATCCGTCGTCTGCATGAAATCGTCGAGATTCAGCGCGGGTTCACCGAAAAATTTATCGGCTCCCTGCGTCTCCAGAGTAAGCAATCCCCGTTGAATCGCACCAATGCTGGCGGCCGAAACATTGCCGTAGTCGGTCGTGAACGCGGCGGCGTTTTCACCGACGTAGTTCAACATGGCGCGCAGGTCCTTCAGATCGAGGAGCAGCAGGCCGTTGTCGTCGGCAATCTTGAAGACCAGATTTAACACCCCCGTTTGGATCTCGTTCAAACCGAGCAATCGGGCGAACAGGAGTGGGCCCATGTCCGAAACCGTGGCCCGCACGGGGTGGCCGGCCTCCCCGAAGATGTCCCAAACGGTGACCGGGCAGGCGAGAGGGGAAAAGTTGGAGATTTTAAGGAGTTGGACCCGTTCCTGGACCTTGGGGGACTGGCCTCCGGGCTGCGAAAGGCCCGCGAGATCGCCTTTGACGTCCGCCATGAAGACGGGCACGCCGCGGGAGCTAAAGCTTTCAGCCAGGACCTGGAGAGTGACCGTTTTGCCGGTACCGGTGGCACCGGCGATCAGGCCATGGCGGTTGGCCATTTGCGGCAGCAGGAAAAGATCCGTGGATTTGTTACGGGCGACGAGGATGGGAGAGCTCATGATCGGTGGCAGCAGCGGAGGAAAAATGCCCAGGGAAGCTTCCGAGGACAAGGAATGGATTGCACTCGGATTTTGCTGACGGGTTCCGCACCGGGTGGGGCAATTGAAAGTGGACCCCGCGTCGAACGTTCAACGAGTACGCCAGTGGCCGAAGCACTCGAACCGAGCTTTCGTCAGTCCGCGGTAACTTCGGGCGGACAACTCGTGCTGCTAGAGATGGGTGATCCATTTATTCAATTTGCTGCACCATCTGTATCAGCTCATCTCGCCAGCCAAGTTCTAGATAGAGACGGCGGGCGTCCGGATTACCGGCGACTACTTGAAGTTCCAGTCGTTTGATATTCTTCGCCCGATAGGAGTCCTTGGCGGCCGCCATCAATCGGCGGCCTATACCGCAACCACGGTGTGCCTCGCTGACAAAGACGTCACTTATAAAGCCGACGCTCCCCCCGCCAAAGTACCCCGGAAGCACCCGCTCTCGGCCGCAAAGAAACCCGACTGGCCGGCCTTCGGCCTCGGCAATCCAGACGGTCACAAAACGCCCGAGCAGGGGCCGGAGTCCATCGTGCCAAAGAGCGAAACCGTTGGCGGGAATGGACACGACCATTCCGTGAGCGGTCTGGTGCATGTAGAGAGCGTTCCACAGTGGTTGAACCGAGGCGAGGCTCGCGGCGTCGGCAATCCGCAATTGGATCGTGTCTGCCGGAGGAACATGTCCTGCAGTTAGGTTCGGATTCATTGGGTAATGTCCTCGTGATAGGTAAACTTGCGTGGGATTGCTTCGGTGAGTCCGGACGGAGCCAATCCTTCCGCCTCGAATAGGTTTGAGATTAAGAGATCATTCCCTCCAGTCGCCACTCGAAGGCATGGCTCCGATTCTTTCGATCCGTACCAACTCCCTCGCCGATTCGAAAGAAAGGAAGTCGGGGCCACACCGAGGCGCCGCCCTACCCGGACGGTAGGGCGCTGCTGCCGCAGCGCCGGGATATTTCTGCCGAGGTTCGCTGGGATTTGGTATCTCAGCAAGGCAGTACTGTTCCGATTGAATTGGGATTGTTCGCCGTCTTCACCGTGCTGTCGGGAATCGATTGGAATCTTTTGCGCGGCGAGTGCGGGCGGTGCGATTCAAGGGCGATGGCAGCGATTGCATCGGCTGCATTCGAATTTTCGAGGTCCAGTATTCCGCTTTTGACCGCTCTGGTCTTTACTTGCTCCATGTCCAGCACGGCGCCATTTCATCCGCTCGCAACCGCAGAATCCTCCTACGAACTAAGGACCCGCGGACCGGGTCCCGCGGGAAAGTTGCCATTGACGGACGCGATGTTGCGCGAGCAACCGAGCGGAGACCTGTTTGGGTGGACACAAAATGCGGGCATGGGGTGGGCACCGGAGGAGATGGGTCGGAAGCAGTTTTTGATTCTGAGCACGTTGGGTGGAGTTCGAGCGCCGGACGGAAAACCCATCGCCTTGGGATACCACACCGGGCATTGGGAGATTGGATTGCAGGTGGAGGCAGCATCCAACGAGATCCGGCGGCTGAAAGGAATCCCGTTTGCAGGATTTGTTTCAGATCCGTGTGACGGGCGGACCCAGGGAACCACCGGGATGTTCGACAGTCTGCCCTACCGGAACGATGCCGCGATCGTATTCCGCCGCCTGGCGCGTTCATTGCCGACACGGGCGGGAGTGATTGGAGTGGCGACGTGTGACAAGGGGCTTCCGGCAATGCTGATGGCGCTCGCTGGGTTGCCGAACTTACCGGGAATCGTGGTGCTTGGTGGAGTGACGTTACCTCCGACGGTCGGCGAAGATGCGGGTACAGTACAAACGCTCGGGATTCGTTATGCTCGTGGGCTCGTCACTCTGGACGAGGCAGCGGACCTGGGCTGTCGGGCTTGCGGAAGCCCGGGCGGTGGATGCCAGTTCTTGGGAACAGCGGCAACGTCACAAGTCGTTGCCGAAGCCCTGGGACTTAGTCTGCCGCATTCGGCCCTCGCTCCCAGCGGACAGCCCGTGTGGTTAGAGATGGCGACGCAGTCCGCCGCGGCGATCGTGGCGATGGAGGCGGCTGGTTATCGGATGCGCGACATTCTCACGTCCGCGGCGATTCGGAATGCGATGACAGTGCATGCCGCATTCGGAGGATCGACAAACCTTCTGCTGCACATTCCGGCCATTGCCCACGCGGCGGGTCTTCCTCGCCCTACGGTGGAGGATTGGATCGCGGTGAACCGGGCTACGCCGCGTCTGGTCAGTGTCTTGCCGAATGGCCCGGTCTATCATCCCACGGTGCGCGCGTTCCTTGCCGGGGGTGTGCCGGAGGTCATGCTGCATTTGCGGGCTTTGGGATTATTAGACCTGACGGTGCGCACGGTCTCGGGCGAGACCTTGGGCACGGTCCTCGATCTTTGGTCTCAGTCGGAGCGCCGCCGGCGATTCCGATCTTTATTGCGGGAACACGATGGGGTTGAACCGGACGACGTCATATTGCCGCCGGCGTCGGCACGCGAGCGGGGTTTGACGAGTACCGTGACCTTTCCCCGGGGTAACCTCGCTCCACAAGGTGCGGTCATCAAGAGCACGGCGATTGATCCGTCGGTTGTCGATGCGGATGGTGTTTTCCGGCGAGAAGGCCCGGCCCGGGTGTTCAACAGTGAACGAACGGCCATCGAGGCGTTGAAGGCAGGCAACGTTCGCGCGGGAGACATCATGGTGTTGATGGGCCTTGGACCGATGGGGACGGGGATGGAGGAGACCTACCAAGTGACGTCCGCACTCAAGCATCTGCCGTTTGGCAAACACGTGGCCCTGATCACGGATGGACGATTTTCCGGCGTTTCAACGGGGGCCTGCATTGGGCATGTTGGCCCGGAGGCATTAGCGGGTGGGCCGATTGGCCGGGTCCGGGATGGAGATCGCATTCAAATTGTGATTGATCGAAATCGCCTTGAAGGGACAGTCGACCTTATCGGCGAAGGAGAGTGCCGGTTTTCTTCGGAGGAGGGAGCGCGAATTCTTGCGGCGCGTCCGGCCAATCCAGAACTTCGGGCTCACCCGGGACTGCCCGACGACACGCGCCTATGGGCTGTCTTGCAGCAAGCCGGCGGCGGGACTTGGGGAGGTTGCGTCTACGACGTGGAGCAGATTTCAGCGCGCCTCGGACAAGTCTAACAGTCAATGCGGGGTCCCCGTCGATCCGGCATGGACGAGGTATTTCAGGAATATGGACGGGATAGCCCACATCGAACAGATGACCGCGTAGGTCAGGGTTGCCGACCACAGATCGCGCCTGGGGATTCGCGAACGCAGGGCGATTGGGCAGACTTGATCGCGGTATTTGCGCCACCAGAGAAACCCGGCGAAGGCGCATCCGTGGAGAAATCCCCAGAGGATCCAATACGCGTTCGGATTGTGCCAGAGCCCGACAAGCGTGAACAATATGATGCTGTTCACGTAAGGGTTTGCGCTTTTTCGGCCCCAACGATTGTAGAACAGCAGATCTCGAAAAACGCCGGTGACCGACATGTTCCAGTTCGCCCAAAAATCCGAGAGATTGGTCCGGCCGAAGGGGCGGACAAAACTGGGTGGCAAAACCAGGCCCATCCGTTGGCCGAGAATCTCCTGACTTCGCAGGATGGCTCCGACCGAAAGCAGGAACCCCCAGGGTCCGAATAGAAATGTGTTCAGTAAGAAGGCCGCCCGGTTATGAGAACCGCGTGGCAGCAGACCGGCGGCGTAGTGGATGCAGACAAGCCCGGCGAGCATCGAACACACTGGCAGGAATTGCCGCCACCAAGCGGTTCCGTTGGGGCCGCAGGTTTCGCCTGGCCGGGTCAATCGATCCCACTGGAGAAGAAACTGCGAGTAGCGAAAAAACGGCCCAAAACAGGTCACGGGCAGCACCGTCCAGATTAGGAATCGCGCCGGTGCCAGCGTACGGACCTTCCCGGAACCTGATTCCCATAGCAGGACCACCCAGCGCAGGAGAAGGAACATGTCGAAACTGTTCCAGTGCCACCGCCTTCCACCGAGCGGTATGCGTATGCCGTCTTCCCAAATCCGGTGTGCTAGCGTATAAAGTAAGACGGTGCCAATCATGAGGACGCACGCGCGATTCCATCGGAGACTCGCGGTACCGGCCGAATGAACCAGGAATGAGGCGGTTCCGTAGGCGAGCAGGTTGATGACAAACCACGTTGGTCCGGCTACCCACAGAAAAATGGGAAGAGACGCCACGGTAAGGCCCAGCAAGCCTGCCGGCCTGCGAACTGCTGGGAAAACCTCGATCACCAGCGTCCAGGCGAGCGACAGATGGAGGCCTATCAACCAGGGGCGAAGTGTCTCTCCGACTGCTTGCCAGAGCGTATCCGGGAGTAGCTCCATGCACTAATTCATCGGGAGATGTCCTCGCGGACACCCGGGGGCCATCCGGCGGGATCCAGACCGTGTTGGGCAATGAGGGCGAGCGCGACACGTTCGAGGCCAAATCCAACGCAACCGGTGTGCAGGGGTTGGCCATCGATTGTTCCGATCGAAAAACTTCGGCCAAAGAAGTCCTGGTGAATATTGAAGGAGCCGATGGCGACGCTTCCGCCGGGCTTGTAGGGAAGGGCTGCTCGCACTTCAAACTTAAGATCGAAAGCCCTCTGAAAGGAGGATTGTTGTGAAAAATCGTCGATGAAAAACGGGTCCGTGGCGGTCTTGATTTCATAGGACAGATTCCAGCGGTCGAGCAGTTGGGTGGAGGCATCGATCACTTTCTGGCGTTGCTCCAGCACGAACTCCTTCGGTCCGACAAAAATCAATTCCCGCATCGAAAAATCCCATAACCGTTCGAGGCCGTGCAGGCTGCCTGATTCGAATCGGAAGCACTTGCCGCGGGCGGTAATGATTCTCGGACGAGGTTGCTTGCTGTCGGCCAACCAAGCATAGCAGTGAAAGCACACCGTGGGGGACAACAACGTCTCGGGCTGGGCGAGGCTATTGGGCTTCACGTTCAGGTGGTCGCCCCCCCACTCCGCCTGTTCCGCGAATCCCTGGATCGCATCCAAGTCTTCTCTCAGATGGTGGACAAGCGAAAGGGAGTGCGGAAACGATTTGATATAGCGGCAGCGGCTGAGGACATCGCCACCAATGATGCTGGGGAATTGATGCGCTTCCGGAGAGAATGATTCCACGGTCCTGAGGAAGCGTCGGTCGAAGGCTTCGACCAGCGCGACCACGTGGGGACCCAAACCGTATCGTCCATTGCCGTACCTAAAAATTTGCCCTTCCCTTTCGAGCGACGGATGTGGGTCCTCGTGGTACGCGAAGTGTTCCCGCGGGCGGCTGACCAGCACCTTGTCACCCCATGACCGGTAGGATCGGCAGAGCTTGGTTGCGACTTCGCGAAGTCGATCGGTTACGAGCGCGCGTTGAGACTCCTGGCCGGGCTTTAGCCGGAAATGCACCGTGTCCCTCGAATCCGAAATTCGGAATCCGGCGAGTTGTTCCGAGACGTAATGAAGCTTGCCGACGACGTCGCCCACCAAATCAGCGGGGATGATCAACCCCAGTGGCACGGAGTGCGGGAATTCAGCCGGATTACCCATGGTGTGATCAGTTGGACGGGTTGCAGATGGCGTCAACAATCGTGGGGACATCCACGAGGTCTGCGATCTGGTGACCCGGGCATGACCAGTTGCAGGCTTCCTCCAGGCCGACGATCAACTGCATGTGGCCCATCGAATCCCAGGTCGTGGGATTGCCCATGCGGAGTTCACCCGCCGCCTCGGCCGGCGAAAGTCCGAAGGTCTGACCGATGACGGTTCGCACCTTTGCTTCCACCTGTGCACGCTCCAATTCACTCATAATGAGGGGCCAGTATCGTGAAACACGTCCCAGTTGCAATTCGTCTTTGAATCCCGATGACCGCTTCGTTGCATCCCGAAGTTGTTGGTAGGGTTGTCGCGCTGCGACAACCCCGCCCGCGTACAGCGGGCGGACCCAGGGCCGCCGCGCGGCGTCCGCTACCTTTTCCAACAACTTCGGGAGGCACGGTTGCCGCTTCCGCTTCGAGTTTGTCGACCCGATCGTTGAATCCGGCCGGATCGATGCCCGGTCGCAATCCCATGGGACGTGTTTTGACGACAGAAGGAAACGAAGGCAGGCATTGCCACGAGGAATCTTGGGTCTCTGCGTCTCGCTCGACTCAATGAAAGGAAGGAGCGAGCGGCCGGTAGGTCGGGGAAAGTGTCAGGACACTTTTGTCTGGCGGCGGGCTGGATTCCCCGGAGCATCGACGGATGCGGATTAGCGGTGGGACCAGTGCTCGGCGGTTTCTTAAAGTTCCGGAAGGAATTGGTGTTCGGCCGACACCCGACAAAGTCAAGCGTGCGCTTTTTAACAGCCTGGGAGATCGGGTCGTCGATGCCCGAATCTTCGACTTGTTTGCGGGGTCGGGGGCGCTAGGGCTTGAAGCGTTGAGCCGTGGGGCTCGGAGTGTGGTTTCCGTCGAGTTGTCCGCACGCCACGCCCGGTTTTACCGGGACAACCTTGAATCCTCGGGCTTGCCGCGGGATGCGGTTGAACTGCGGGTTCAGGATGTATTTACGGTAATTCAGCAAATGTTGGCGGCGGGGCGCCTGTTTGACTTGGTACTGGCAGATCCTCCCTACGGTCCGAAAAACACGAATCAACGGTCGACCTCGTTCGCGCAGCGACTGCTGGACAATCCGGCGCTGCCCCGTCTGCTCGCTCCCGGTGGATTGTTTGTTCTTGGCCACACGAAACGGGATACCTTGGAACTGGTGGCGCCATGGCAGGAGCGGAAATTACTCAAGCATGGGGACACCGTCGTGCGGTTTTTGCAGGGTACGGATCGGTGCGAACCGGAGAGATCGGTGACCGGAAGCCCTGATCCTGGGATAGGAATCTGAAAATGAGAGAAAAAGCTCTCGACGGTGCCTTTTTTCCGCGTTCAGTTGTTATCTTTGCTGTATTGAACACGGGCACGCAGCCCTATTTCCCCGGAGACAGTGCTTGCTATGAGAATTGAATTCGTCGCCACCGACGAAAGGGAAGTGCGAACCGCGGATAAACGCCGATCGACGCAGATTCCAGGCCATTTCTATCCGCGTCCATCCGAGTTCATCCGCGGTTCTTCTTCGCAGCTTCCTTATCCGCGGATTTGGGGGAAGGGGACCTGATTGACGACCTGCTGGAATTGAAATAGAGTAGGGTTCTCGCAGATCGGCCATGGCGAAACCTTTTCAGGCACATTGTCACCAGACTGAAGCCCGTTGTTAGCCTATTACCTGACGTTATGGCTCGCTTTCTTCAAGGGATGTTCTGGGCTGTTTTTCTTCACGGATCGGCTCTTGGGTCGCTCCATATCGAGTTCGACTACCGGTACGACACCGCAAACTTTTTCTCCGCGGCACATTCCGACCGGCGCCTGACTTTGGAGCGCGCTGCGGAACTTTTTGAGTCTCGGATATTGGATGACTTCGCGGCCATCAATCCCGCCGGCGGAGATACGTGGACTCTGTCGTTCCCGAATCCTTCCACCGGGGAAATGGTTTTCTTGAAGGATCTAATTCTTCCGAAGAGCACCATCCGGATATTTGTTGGGGCACGTGATCTTCCAGGAAATGTCATAGGATACTCGGAGTTCAACTACTCGTGGTCTGCGGTTACCACCGAATTTTTCAACATGTTTCTTGCCCGGACCAGTACAACTAATTTCGATTCTCTTGGCGGGTCTATTTCGTTCGACACAGCGACTCCCTTCTATTTTGACGATGACCCGTCCACTCTGGAACCGTTTGTTGGTCAGAACGACTTCTATTCGCTCGCGGTCCACGAAATCGGACACTTGCTCGGTATCTCCGCAAGCGTGACGGCATTTCAGGCAGCCACGAGAAACGGAGAGTTTACCGGTGCTGCGGCGAGCGCTTTCTTCGGAGGGCCTGTTCCGCTGGCACCCGACCTGACTCACGTGAAGCAAGGGACCGTCTCCCATGGGCAAGAATCTGCAATGATGCTCCAAAACAGCGGGGTCCGCCGGACCTTCTCGGAGTTGGATTTTGCAATTCTGCAGGACATTGGCTACGAGATTAAATTGCCCGAACCGGTCTTTCGCCTGCTGGTGCCAGTTCCCGAGCCCGATGGAAAATTGGTCCTGAGTTGGATTGGGGGAGTCGGTCCGTTCCAGATTCAATCCCGTGCGTCGATGCTCGCTCCTTGGATGAACCTGGGTACCAGTACTTCGGAGCGGCACTCAAACGTCGATACGACTGCTCCGTATGCTTTCTTCCGCGTCCTCGATCTAGGACGTCACTGACAGCTTGGGCAGGCGTCCTCGGCGCCCGCAGACTCAGGGCTCCTGACGGTTGTGGAATCGAAGTACCTCCCTGACAATGCACCGAAAAGCACCACCTCACCCGCCCTTCGGGCACCCTCTCCCCCACTCGGAGTGGCGGAGAGGGCGAAGCAACGGTCGGTTCATGGAGAGCGAGGGGCACGGGGTGTTGGCAACCCGGGCTTATCCAACTTCTTCACCCAGCTCGACGTTCCAGTACGCGAGGTCGATGAAATGCCGCCAACTGTCGTGCAAGGGCACGCCGAGGTTGATCTGCACGAACGGCCGCCACTTCGGTCGTTTCGGTTTGCGGATGAGACGCAGACTTGCTTCCGCAGGTGTGCGATTTGCCTTTCGGGTGTTGCACGGGATACACGAGCAAACAATGTTTTCCCAAGAGGTCGGACCGCCGCGGTCCCGGGGTTGAACATGATCGAGATTTAGATCTTTCCGATCGAGCGTCCGGCCGCAGTATTGGCAGGTGTTTTGGTCGCGCTCAAAAATGTTGTGCCGGGTGAATTTGACTTCCTTTTTTGGAAGGCGGTCGAACACGGCCAAGAGGATCACTCGAGGGATACGGAGGCGGAGGGAAACCGTCCGTATTTTTTCTTCATCACCGGGATTCCGGGTGGAAAAGTCTCGCCACTGGTGAAAATCAAAAATCTTGAACTCTCCGTCCCCCGGTGAAAAGACAACCTGGGCGTGACCTTCGAAGAGCAGGGAGAGCGCGCGACGGACAGAACAGACGTTCACCGCCTGCCAAAGGCGGTTCAAAACGAGCACCTGTTGATTGAGAACGGATATCATGGTCCCGCCAGACAACCAGGGGAATCGATATCCAAGACTAGGCTCTGTGTCAATCTGTTGCGTCGAAGAATTGAAGCCCTGTCCATTGCGGCCGCATCGGGTCTTCGGTCAGCGGGAGGGTTCCAGGGATGAAGATTTTCTTCCCCATCCAAGGATTTTAGCAACGGCACTGCGAACCTCCTCGCCTGTGAAGAACAGGGGGTACGTTGTCACGCACACCAGGAATTCCGGAACGTTTAGCAATACGGCAATCTGAAGATGAAACAGGGCGGCCGAGATGGCAGCCCAGAGTCGGAAGCGGCGGATGGCAAAGGCAAATGGGAGCCAGAATTCGAAGATTACGACAGAAATTGTCATGGCGAGATGGACCCACGGGGGGAGGGGGATACGCGCAAACCAGAACGCGGGTGGCGTTGCCCACATATTACAAAATGTGTACTTCATCATTCCCGCTTCGCGCCATGCCGGATCGACCATCTTAAATACGGCAGCCCCGCCGTAGAGGAACATAATTTGCAGGGTGATCAATCGTGCACCCCAGCGCCAAACTCGGACATTGCGAGCCCCCGGAGGCCGAGTCAAAGCGGTTATGGACCACACTCGGTCCAGGTCGGCGAGGCACGACGTGCCGAGGAAGAGAATGGTGAGTCGGTCGTAGGCGCAATCTCTTACACCGGTGCTCAGGAAGTAGTAGTAGAGAAAAAGAGTCAGAATCATCGGGGTCACGATCCGGGTCATGAATCCGACCGTGAACGAGGTGACGAGGATGATAAAAAACCAGAACAAGATCCCGGCCGCCACGGGAGGAAGTGCTATGTCGGGAATGCGGAATGGGCTGTAGATTCCCTGATTGGAAAACTCCAAGGTGACCGAACCTGCAAAGCTTATTAGGAAATAAGCCAGTATGTATAGGCCGAAAAGGATTCGGAACAGGGCAAAGGCGTAGCCGGAGTCTCTGGCAAACCAAAACTCATTCCAATGCGTCGTCCATTTCTGGAAAAAACCCGCCCCGCCCAAAGTGTGAGCAGTCGCGGCGGTCTTGGCAGGGTCGCTGCCAGAAGGCATTTTGGTCGGAGTCATCGGGTGAGAAGGAGGTCCTCCCAAAAGATCGACTCAAGAGTCTTTGTGGCAGTCGGGTCGTTGCGAAGGGTATCCCACCCATGCGGGCTTGATGGCCAGGAATCGAGCTGGAGGCCGACGCGAGAAATAGGTCGATCCGGGTGGTGGCGATTGTGGTGGCGCCAGACTTTTTCTCCGAGGTTCATCATCGCATCGATGTGAATCTTCGGGTTCACACTGGACGCGTGCTTGGTGGCTCGCAAGCGCATGAATTGATCTCCTTTCTTGTGCGGGACGAGCTCATCGGTCGGAAGTGGAATCCAGTTGGTGGGGCTCAGGGCAGCGCCCTTCGGCAGTCCCCAAAGTGTGAACTGGCTGTTCGTTGCGGAAAAGGTCGCAAACATTCCGAACAGTTGAAAGGTACTGATCACCTCCGGAGGCAAAGGGAGTTTGACGGGCATCCCCGGGGCGACGCTGCGCAGGAGAACGGAAATGTTTGCGTAAATGACGCCGCCCGCGATGGCGGAGAGCACCATCATGCGTTGTTTTTTGCGAAAAACGGACATGACCTGGCGAAGGGTGGCAAAATTCTATTGCACTGGAAAGGCCGAGTTCGAGGCCGCGTTGAATTCGGTCAGCGCACGGGCAGGAGATGGTAAAGATTCTCGTAAAGGGTCCGGGGCAGCTTTAAATGGATGGCGATCGGATCATCGTCGAAGTTCGCCAGCACGACAACGTCTGTGCCGAGGTCTGCGCCGAATCGCAGCCGCCATCGTTGCAGGGGCCCGGACCGTTCGCGGAATACGAGGGATATCTCATGGCTACGATCGGAAAATTTGTATGCCTTCAGAAATGCAGCCTCGTCGCGAATGGCAAATCGGACCGAATTCCAGTCACTGAGGCGATGGAGCAGCTCATCAAAAGAATCCGACGGAAGGCTGGGTTCGCCTGTCTCCCAGCTGCCTTCAATCGATCTCTGAAACAACCGAGTGCGTCCGGCGCGCTGCACGTGAATTTCCACGACGTTGGTGGGGATAAAATGCCAGTCACGAAGTTGGTTTGCGGTTTCGGGGAGTCGAAAATCAATCTTTGGGACCGCGTAGACTCCGGGCTCGTCTGAACGACGTACGTACAGAAGGGCAGGGTTATTCGTAAGGGGATGGCCAAACTGGATTTTGACGATGGGTTGGTTGGTGACGGATGCGACCCGGTTGGTGACCCGTTTTCCCAGGCTGAATTCGCGGGTCGGTTCCGCTAAACCGAATCTTGCGAGATCCGTCACGACGTCTGCGGGAAATTCGATGATTTCGATGGATGCCAATTCTGTAAGCAGGTGGTCAATTCCACGGGGATCGGCCGGAAATCTCCTAGGCACCTGAATCCACCAATTGGTCCCCTCGAGTTCGAGAGCCGTCTCGTTGCTGCCAAACCGGAAATGAATGTAGGCGGCGTCGTCGAGTGAAGGCGTCAGCTGTCGATCGCGGAACGCTGACAGTGGTGCCTCCAAGGCTGTGAGTGAATTGGCTGGAACCAAATATACATTCGTTCGGAGCAGATTCCGGACGTACCGCCAGGACGGCTGATTCGTGGGTGAACGTCCAATTTGAAGCCGCACCAGATCCTCACTCCCCTCGCCCGCGGCAAATTCGATGGCGGGCGGCTGCAGACCGAACGTAGCGGCGTCAACCGTGGGTGCATCGGTTACAAACTCGGTAATTCTGGCATTTTTCAATTCATTGAGCAGCAGTTCCAGGCGGGCGCCATCGGCTCGGGCAGCCAGCGGACGGGTCAGTCGCCAGACTCCGGTGAGCGGATCCCGTTCGGCCTTTAGATCGGTTTGACCGCGAATTTCGATGCGGTTCACTTGGGAATCCCGAAGGCTGAGAAGAGAGCGATCCCGCCATTCATTCGCGTTGGCGGGCAGGGCATCCAGTAGTGCGGTATCGGCGACGAACAAGCCATCGGATCCGACCCGTTGGAAATAGAAACGATTTCCCACGGGCGACCGGCTTCCGAGATTCAGAAGAGTGCGATCCGTTACGGATTCGATCGTCAATAGGGCCTGGGGAGGTTGCAGGCCGAAGGCGGCGAGACCGCCCGGTTGGGCCGCAAACTCTGCGGAACTGATAAATGCGATCGGTTCCAGCTTTTTGAGGACGTCGATAATTCGGTCGATGCCTACGTTCTGGGCGGGCTGGGAGACGGGGTATTTGAGCCACCAACCCTTGCCGTCCCGTTCGACTCTCATGACCTGATTGCTGCGTTGCAATTCCAGTGAACGCACGCTGGCAAGGTCGAGCGGACGGAATGCCGCGTGGCCGCCATCCGTCGCGCGGATCCGGATCGGGCCGCGATGCTCGACGAATCGCACATAGCCGGCCAGGGCGATGGCAACGAGCAGGAGAATCCAGGTGTGGCGAGAATTCATACGGGAGGACGACGGTCATCCGGGCTCATGCGCGTCGCCGGAGCCACACGACAAAACCCAGGAGGAGTACGGATCCGGGAAGAACCATGAGAAAAAGCCAGCGCAGGATGGTGAGCTGAATTGGGGTCAATCGAAGGGTGTATTCGTGGATAGGTTTTGGTCCAATGGCAAGGAATTGCTGGCGGTCGAGAAGCCAGTTCACGGCCAAGCCGGCGAAGTCCCGATTCGATGCGCTCTCGATCAATTGGTTTCCGAAACAGAATGAGTCTCCGACGACCACGATGCGGGTCGCACCGCGGTTGGCGGTCACGCCGGCCAGGCCGCCTTTTTCAGCCGCGGCGGCCATTGGGATCTTCTGCCCCTGAATGTCGATCCGGGAATCGAAGTACGCGCTGCCGTCGCGAATCCTGGATTTGGTTTGACCGGCATCACTGGTGAAGAGGAGCTGCTCCACCTTGGGCGGGTCGGCGGGCATGAATTTTTCGGGGATCTTGCCCACCGTTCGAGGCAGTAGGAGTTGAACCTTGTGATGCCCGTGGGCCAAAGGGTTCACGACGGGATGTGCTCCGAACTCTCCAACGAGAACATCCGAGCCGCCGGTGGTCTGTTGCCCATCCGCCACGACACTGGGCCGGACGGCGATACCCCAACGGATGAGAAATTCTTCCAATCCCGTGGCGATGGCAAGGCTCTCGACGTTCATCAGCACGAGCAAACGGCCGCCTTGATCGAGGAAGGCTCCAAGTTTTTGCAGTGTGTTGGCCTCCAGGGGGCGGTTTGCCCCGGCGATCACAAGGAGTTCACAATCGGAAGGCAGCGACTCCCGCGTTGCACCCAAAGTGAGGGGGTCCACGGTCACGTTCCTTTCAGCGAGGAGATCGATGAATTTGCGGTAACCGTTTTGATCACTGCTTTGTGGATCGTGTTCCCCGTGCCCCTGCAGGTAGCAGACCCGCGGGCGGATGGCTTGGCTGACGGTTAGAATCGCGGCGGTAAAGAGAGCCTCGCCCTTGAATGCAGAACGACGGACTTCCCGACTACCGCCTTGTAACATGCGATTGACATCCGCGTCGTAGACGGAGAGTTCGGAGCTGCGGACAAAGCGGGTTTCTTTTCCCGCCTCGAAAATCACTAGGTCCTTGTCGTCTCGCCCCAGATTGTATCGGTCGCGAATCTGAATGGCCCGTCCCGGTGCGAGACTGTAGTCAACGACGTCGAGGGTGATTTTGGAAGACAGGCCCCGGTAGCCTTGGAGCATTGCATCGACGTGACTGAAGAGTCCAACTTCCGAGTCATAAAGTACGGTGATGCGGACCTGATTGGTCAGATTTTGGAGGACCTGAATCGTCAACGGACTGAGAACAAATCGATCGCCGGAAGTGAGATCTTTGCGCACGGGGTGACGAGCCGACAAGTAATTGAGCATAACCAGAATTGCCAGGAGCAGACTGGCAGCGATGGCCACGTGGACCGCGATACCAAGGCGGCGTCCGGAGGGAAAACTGGGGGGGGAGAAATCGTCCACGGAATTATTTCCAACGGCGGCTTTCGACCACCCGTTGAGTCAAGTAGAGAAAAAAAGCGGTCGCCGTGAGGTAGAACACGACCTGACGGGTGTCGATGATTCCTCGGGAAAAATCGAACAAATGCCTCATGACGGATATATGATCCAGCACGGCACCCCATCCACTTTCCGAGGACGAGAGTGCCACGGATCGGAGGCTGAGAACGAAGAGGCCGACTCCAAGGAGGAAGCTGAACATGGCGGCAATGATCTGGCTTCGGGTCAGGGAACTTGCGAAGCAACCCATGGCCATGTAGAGCGACCCAATAAGCAGAATACCGAAAAAGGTTCCGGCGGTGACCCGTGGGTCGAGTGTCGCGGGATCGCCCGTGAAGTGGCGAATGATGAAAAGGCAGCCAAGGAGCGGCAACCAGACCAGGGCGAAGAAGGCAAGCGTGCCGCCGAATTTGGCCAGAACCACCTGCCAGTCGCCGACGGGAGCAGTCATTAAAGATTCATAGGTTCCGGTCGATTTTTCCAGCGCAAACGCTCTCATGGTGATCATCGGAGCGGTGATCAGCAGAATCACCCAAAAGTACACCGTGGCATAAAATTGCTCCGTCACGGGTGCGTCTTGCGGAATTCCGTTCAGCTTGTCGAGCATGTCGACAAAGCTGAATCCGAACAAAAAAAGCACAGCGGCGATGACCACGTATCCGATGAGTGACTTGAAGTAACCGCCCAGTTCCCGCCGAATGAGTGCCAAGATCACGTTCATAGAGCGGTCAGCTCCTTTCCTTGCTGGCGGGTCAGGTGGATAAAAATGTCCTCTAACGAATGCCGGCTCCGCGTGAGTTCGCGAAGGCCCCATTCGTTTTCCCGGACGATGGCGAAAACGAGGGGCCGGAGATCGGCACCATTCCGGGGAGTCAGGGCGACGCGAAACCAATCGCCGTCGGCGGGAGTGACGTCCCATCGTTCGATTTCGGGGAGATCCCGCCAGCAGTCCCGCAGAGCCTCGTGCGGCGCGGCGATCTCGGCGATGACCTGTCCGTCGAGGCTCAGTTTTCGTTCCAGATTTTCCGTAGTATCTGCCGCAAGGATACGGCCTTGGTTCAGGATTAACACCCGGCTGCAGGTCATCTCCACTTCGGGAAGAATATGAGTGGAGAGCAGGATGGTTGTGGTTTTTCCGAGTTCCTTGATCAGGGCGCGGACGGCGCGGATCTGGTGTGGGTCCAGTCCGATGGTGGGTTCATCCAGCATGATCAGATCCGGCTCATGCACGAGAGCATCGGCCAATCCCACCCGCTGCCGGTACCCTTTCGAGAGCTGCCCGGTGATGCGTCGGTGGACGTCCGTTAATCCGCATTGCTGGAGAACGACGTCGACCCGATCTCGGGACCGCTGCCATCCGAGCCCCTTCAAGCGGGCTCGGAATTTTAAATACTCCCGGACGCGCATGTCCAGGTGCAAGGGATTACTCTCGGGCATGTACCCGATACGCCTTCGAACTTCATCGGGTTCTCGGTACACGTCGTATCCGGCCACACGGGCGGTTCCGCCGGTCGCGGGGAGAAAACAGGCAAGAATTCGCATCGTGGTGGACTTGCCGGCCCCATTGGGGCCCAGAAAGCCGACCACTTCACCACGCCCGACAGTGAACGTGATGCCATCCACCGCCGTGCGTCCTGGGTACCGCTTTGTAAGGTCGTGGACCTCGATCATCGGTGAGTCGATCATGACGAAGAGCAGAACACTAGCGGGTTAGATTGCGGGCGTACAAACATGCTTTAGAAATTGAGATGCCCCTGCGACAGACAGGATCGTGTCGGTTGGGATGGCAGCGAACTCCCCGTTTGACACAGATTGCCGAGACTGAGAGAAAGAGCGGAGGAGTTGGTCTCGGTAAAGAACCAGCAGCGGTAGATCGACCCTGTTCACAGGGCGCTTTTCCTGGCTAGCAGGCGAGACTGTCTCATTCAAGTCGTAAAGTTGCCTTTATGCCCGTCGGCCTACATCGTCCAAAACGTCCCCGTGTTAGCGCGGGTTTGCTGATGTACCGGGTGTCCCGGGTGGAACTGGAGGTTTTCATCGCGCACCCTGGCGGGCCTTGGTTTCCCCACCGGGACTATGACGTGTGGACGATACCCAAGGGCGAGATTGAACCGGGCGAGGAGACATTTGCGGCGGCGGTTCGGGAGTTCGAGGAAGAGGTTGGGATCCGACCCAGCGGCCCATTTATTGAATTGGGCTCGATCCTGCAAAAAGGTGGAAAGACGGTTCATGCTTGGGCCTTTGAAGGGTGCTGGAGTGAAACGGGTCCGCCCAAGAGCAATCATTTTTCGTTGGAGTGGCCGCCGGGCTCTGGAAATTGGCAGGAATTTCCCGAAGTGGACCGGGCGGGGTTCTTTTCCCTTAATGGAGCCAAGGAGCGCCTGAAGTTGACGCAACAACCGCTCCTCGACCGCCTCGTCGTGGCGCTCGGGACCCTGGCTGGGCACGCTCGGCGCTGAGGGAAGAAGAAACGGAATGGACCGAGCGAGCATTCACGCCCGGTTCCCGAGCGCCCCTCCGGCGCGCTGCAACGCTTTGTGCACTTATTCTCTCGCCCAAAAATCCACCACAAAGACATCGGCAACCACGGAGCGGGCCAGTTTGCCGAATTCCTTGTGGTCCGGGTGCACGAGGTAGTCATCCCGGTCCTTTTCGCTGTTGAACGTCAGGATCCACGCGTGAGTACAACCCTTGTTCAAGCCTTCCGGGCTATTGTTTTCGCCTGCCTCCAGTTTGGCAACTTGCGGAATCTTTAGCTTGAGACCGCGAAACGCGTCTTCGAGCTTACGGATTTCGTCTCTGGTGGCGGAATCCTTGAACTTGAAGGCCACCACATGGCGTAATTTGCCTTTGCCTTTCTTTGTAGGCGCGGCGATGGCGTTGAGGGAGAGAGTGGTCCCCAAGACCACGCCGGGAAGGAGAAATCGTTTCATGAACTGGCGCGAAGAATACATCGGCCAAAACGCTATTCGATCCGGCAGTTGAGGCAAGCCCTCATCCGGCGATGGGGCAGAACGGGGGTCCTGCGAGGATGCTCGGCGTTGCCTCGCATCCGATTTTACCAGTACTTTTCCGCAATGAGATTCAAGCTTCGCGGGCTACTGGCCTTTCAGTCGCTGCTTGTCCTGCTGGTTGTTGGGTCCGATTTGTTGCTCATTCCCACCCAGCTTTGGAGCACGCTGACGGGGGCCCCGCCGATGTTGCCGCGGGAGATGGGGAGTCTCGTTTGTTTTGGGCTGTTTTCGAATTATTCCTCCAACAACATGGAATTGACCCTCTGGGGGCGGCCGCCGGGGGGCGGTACCAATGTTTCCGAATGGCGACGGCTTCCGGAGGACGAGTTCTTCCCTTTCTGGAGGGGGATTCAGTACAATATGATGAAGGCGGAAGTTTGGGGCGTGAACTCCTCGGGCCAGAACCAAGCGGATGTTCATCAGGTACTGGGAAACAAAGTTCGGCGCCGGCATAACCTTCTCCACCCGGATGCCCCGGTCACTCAGATAGCCTATCGGCATATGACGTGGCCGGCAAATTCGGAGGGATTCCATGTCGGCACAAATTCCCCGGACGCCGTTGTTCAATATCTTATTCTGACGGATGTTCAATGAATTCCACCCATCGGATAGTAACGGACAGAGTTCCCCGCCAGATTTCAGGACGGCTGGGGGCGGCATTTCGAGGCTGGCACCAGTTCTGGTTCCCGCTCGCGACCGGACACAGTCTGGCCGGATACCGAATTTGTTTTGGATTCTATTTGCTTTGGTACTGGGGACGCTACTGGCCAGTCGCGGACACCCTGTTCTCATCCATCGGGGTTTATAATACAACGGTACTCCCGGATATGGCCCCAGGCCCAGGACTCGCGAGAGTAATCTATTCCGTCTTTCTCGCGATCCACATTCCGTTTATTCTCGGTCTCTTCACACGGGTGATCACTCCGCTCATCTGGGCTGGCTATGTCTATCACTGGCTGCTCCAATTGCGCACCGGTGGCGCCGCGTTCGACAATCTGAACGTTTTCTTTCTATTTCTCCTGTGCTTTTCTGACTTGGATCGGGTTTGGTCAATCACCTCCAGCCTGCGGCCCCCTGCCGCGACCCGGCATAAGGTATCGCAATTTTCCGCGCGACTCATAGCCATCCACATTTCATTTCTATATTCTGGCACGGGATTATTCAAGTTGATGATGCCTGATTGGCGGGCCGGCTTGGTGCTGCCATGGACTCTGATCGGACGTTGGGCAACTCCCGTGGGGTATTGGATTGGTGATTTGTCCCTCCCGACTGGCGTCTATACGATCGCTTCCTGGATGGTAATAATCATGGAAATATTCCTTCCATTTTTTCTCTGGACCCGGAGATATCGCCTCGCCGCGTGTGTCGTGGGGGCACTTTTTCATATCGGAATCGCGGTGACGCTCGGGATCACCGGTTTCCTTACGTGCATCGCCACCTATGTGTTGTTCTGGGAGCCGGAGGTTTTGAAAAATGCCTCAGAGCGCTGGATGGCAGGGTGGCGTCCGCGGAAAATATAATGACCGTCCACGGTTGTCGACAATTGACGCGGTTTGCCTGGAGCGGCGCCGGTATACCGGCACGCTTTCGGTTGTTGCACAGGAAGACCTACTCGCGGTTCGCGTTTGTTCTAGTGCAAAAAAAAGCACCGTCCCGGAAGGAAGTCCGGGCCGGTGCGGTCGAAGTCTTGGGGGACGTTATTTCAGGACGGCCTGGTGGAATTCGTACCAGTCGTCCAGGTTGTTCAGATTGATAGCGTCCGGCAGAACCGAACCATCTTCGGGCAATCCGTTCGCGCTGAGGATGCCTTTGCGGGTGTCGTCGTCGTGGATGTATCCGGCGATTGAAACGTTCAGCTTGTGAATGGTGGCCTTGTCGAGTTTCACACCGGGCTGCTTGCGAATCCACGCCTCGAATTGGGGATACGTTGGTTTGCTGTCGGCGACGAATTTCTTCGCGGCGTCGGGATTGATATTGAGGGCGGCGCACACCATGGAGTCGTAGCCCTTGCCGATGCCGGGGTACCCGGCGGCAATTTTACCGCGTGCTTCGAGGGAAACCTTTAGCCACATGCGTGGCAGGTGAAGTACACCCAGCGGGCCGGCGGTACCGGAGCTGATGAGAGGAACGTAAGTATTGCTCATGCTAGTTTGTTGAATGTTGTCAATGAAACGACGCCCCACCGTAGTGAACTGCCGGCCACCCGGTCAAAGAGAAAGTCAACGGCCGCTTCGGTTGCCGGACAGCGCGATGGCTTTAAAAAATGTTAATAAATCCTAAAATCAAGTCGTTGGAGGGCTGGGAGCACCAACAACTCGATCCGGAGGGCACCCGGAAGGTTGACCCTGCCCCTATCGAAATCTACTTTCCGTCACGATGCCGGCTGTAGTTGTCCCAATTTCAACCCTTTTGCGCGCGGGTGACCGTGTGCACGAAGCAGCTGTCTGGGGGCAAATCGTCGATCCCGTCCGGCCCTTCCTCGACCGCGTATCCTATCAGCTTGTGGCGCAGGTCGAGGCATTTGAGCCCGAGATTGTGGAGTACGCCCGCTACGCCCTCGACAATCGAGGCAAGCAGTTGAGGCCGGCGTTGATTGCCCTCGCAAGCGGGGCGGTTGGGGCGGTGACCGAGGAGCTTGTCACCGTGGCGGTCATCATTGAGATGATCCACCTCGCAACCCTGGTTCATGACGACGTCATGGACGGCGCATCGTTGCGTCGTCGTCGGTCGACTCTTGCGGCGCGGTGGGGCAATGAGGTGTCGGTACTGCTGGGCGACTGTCTTTTCGCCCATGCGCTCAAGCTCGCGGCAGGTTTTTCAACGACGGAAGTCTGCCGCGCGGTGGCGGATGCCACCGGCATTGTCTGTGGGGGCGAGATTCTTCAGACACACCGACGGCGTCGTTGGAACTTAACTCGCGCCGAGTATTTCAAAGTGCTTGCGATGAAGACGGCCGAGCTGTTCGCCCTTGCGTGTGAACTGGGGGCGAAGCTGGGGGGGGGGACGATTGAGGAGCAGCAGGCGCTACGCCGGTATGGATTGGCTTTGGGGACGGCCTATCAGATCTACGACGACTGTCTTGATGTGTTCGGTGCGGAAGGGGAGGCGGGAAAATCACTGGGTACGGATCTAGCGAATGGGAAGCCGACGTTGCCGGTATTGATTTACCTGGAGAACGCCGGTTTGGAGGAACGGGCGGAGTTGATGGGGTGGCTGGAGGATTGGCACCCAGAGCTGCTTGCCGGGGTTCGAGAGCGATTGGAACGAGCGGGGGTGTTAGTGGGTTCGGCTGAGGTGATTCGAGGATTTCTCTGCGAGGCGGTAGCGGCCGTCGAGGGGTTGCGGCCGACCCCCAGTCGGTCGGCGTTGAAGCATTTTTCGGAGTTTTTGTCGCAACGAATTTCCAGTTTAGGTGTCTAACTGGTCATGGTTGCAGCCCTGTCCATGGACATAACCGCCGCCAGCGTTCTTCCGGTTCGAATCGAGCCCGTTGCTGGCGGTGTTAGCGTTGCCAGCGATGATGGTGAGGTTGACCGTGAACTGGTTCGTAAAGCGCAGGCTGGAGAGCTCTCGGCATACGACGATTTGGTTCGTAAGTACCAGGAGCGGATCTATGCGACGGTTTACCACATGACGGGTCATCATGAGGATGCCAGCGACTTGGCGCAGGAGTCGTTTGTCAAAGCCTGGCAGGCTCTGAAGTCGTTCAAGGGCGACTCAAGTTTTTATACGTGGGTTTACCGGATTGCGGTCAATCGAACGATTAATTTCCTCAAGCAGCGACGCAATCGCACCCCTCACTTTAGCCTCAACGACCTCGATTTTGGAGGGGAGAACGATCCTGATTTGATCGCGCTGGTGTCGCAGAACACTCCGCGACGGGAAGTGAGTCTCTTGGAGCTTCAGACCCGTTTGAACGAGGCCATCCAGAAATTGTCTGAGGAGCATCGGATGGTGGTCACACTGCATGACATTCAAGGGATGCCGCACGACGAAATCGCGGCGGTGATGAACTGCAATCCGGGGACTGTTCGGTCACGGTTGCACTATGCCCGGCAGCAGTTGCAGGCGTGGCTGGCGGACTGGGTCCGATGAGGTGGGGGTGCCTGCTGCGGTGCGGTGCGGTGTGCTGGTATGGGATGGATTCACAAAGTATTATGCCTTCTGAAAACAACGAATTAGCAGGTGGTTTTGACGGGTTGCGGCGGTTGTTGGTCCTTAAGCGGCGAGAGGTTCCACCGCCTGGTTTTTTCAATAACTTCGCGTCCAGAGTGATTTGTCGGATCGAAGCTGAGGAGTTGGCACGGGAGGAAATGCCGTGGTGGCGTCGATCGCTTGGGTTGAGTACCGCTCGAATTCTGGCGGGTGCCAATCTGCTCACCCTCTGCGGGCTCACATTCGTGGGAGTAAGCCTGTATCTTGTCCTGTCGGGTGACGTTGAGCCACCCGTGATTGCCGGAGTGGGGCAGATCCCTTCGAGGACTCCCTTGGTGGCAGGTATCGGCACGGTACCGGGTGATCTTCCTCCGAATATTGCCTTTTCGCCTTCGATGAGCCCTTCGGTGAGCTCGTCTGGTATTAGTTCCACCGCGAGTGCGCCGGCTGCCGTCGAGTCGATTTCAGGGGACGCTGTCAATGCGGAAAGAGATCGGGAGGAGGCCCGGGCTCTGTTCAAACTAGGAGGGAATCGTGCTTTGAATGCCGAGCCGGTTTCCATCCCGACCTACCGTATGATCGTTCCCCGCTGAGTGCGGGTCATTCTAAGAGGCGAGGCTCAGTGCTCGGAGCTTCAAAGGGCTCGCACAAAAACCAGCGAGATTTTCACTGCATCGACTGGCACGACGAGGCGACCGACGTCATTAATCGTCGCATTCACGGTCTGCTCTTTCCCGCCGGTTGTCGAAGTCAGTTCATAGACTTCGGCATTCCGCTTCCATGTTCCCTCGTAAGACAGTTGGAGTTTTGCGAACGGGTTGACGGCGACGAGTGCGGGTTTTTCAACGGGAGGCTTGGGCTGAGCTCCGAGGCCGGGGCCGCGGGCTCCGGGACGAAGCCCGTAACGCTGGGCGAGTGTGGGGTCGATGCCACCGGCCGCAGGTCCGCCGGTTGTCTCCGCAGCTGCATCGGCCGCGGGCGTGACTGGAGCGGTAAGTGCCGGAGCGGCTACCACCAGCTTGCCATCGATGTATGCCGTCAACGTAGTGGAGGCAAGCGCGTTCGTCAGGAGATTCCGCAGCATGAGTATTTCGGTGGCGGTCATTGTTTGTCGGCTGCGCTTTGCCGCGTTCAATGTCGCCACGGGATCGAGGCGCCATCGGCCCAGAATGCGTTCGTCATCGAATTTTGGAGATTTACCGGTTTCGATGTATTTTCGGAAGTCATCAAGATCGGTAACGAGGAGTTCCTTCGTGAGTTCTTCGTTCTTGAGCAGGGCCTGAACTTTCGGGTTGCCGGAAATCGCCATGAAGCTCCCGCCCTGAGTCAGTTCCTTAAGCAGGTCCAGATCCGCACCGATATCCTTAAACTCCTGCCGTTCGCCCAGCCGGAGGAACGGGGGATAGCCGGACGCGCGCCCGTGAACGAGGGGATTGTGATAGAGAAGGCCGAGGATATCGGAGATTTTAAGGAAACTTGGCGATGTACGATCGAGGGCGGCAAATGTTCTGTCCCAACCGCTACCGCTCATATCCTGGCGGATCTTGTTAACATATCCCAGAATACCCGGTTCATTTTCGGATGAAGTTTGTGTGGTCAGATATCCCCCTGAATAGATCAGGCGGCCGACCGAAAGGAAGAGGACCGTACCCGTCATCAAGCCGAGAAAGAGTCCGAGTGCCTTGTTCATGGATTCGAACCCCTTGCGAGTCTGGTCGTCCTCTTTGTACTTGAAGTGCAATTCCACGGGGTGATGGGCGGCAAATCCGAGGCCGAAGAAAATGAGCCAGACTAACCCGAACACAACCAGCGGCGGGAGCACCAGGAGCCAAAGCGGGTGTTCAGTACCCATCTTAGAAAAGAGAGGCGCGGCCAGTTTTCCGAGTGGTCCGGCCAAAGCGAGTGCAATAAAGGCACCTACCATTGAGATTCCGGCACGGATCGCTCCCGTACCAAAACCAAGGACGGCGAAGACGCCCACAATTAGGGCAGCAAGAAGCCAAACGAACATCCGGCGAACGTACGATGGCCGAAACCTTCGCGCACGCAAAAACTGCGGGTCAATCCGCTCTGAGCGAGAGCTCAACATCGGCGTTGACCGTGGAATTGCTAAGCCTACCCTCGGCTCTTCTTTACGGTCCTCGGATCCGGGGACGCTTTGCAGTAGTCCGCAATGAATGCAATTCTCGCCTTAGAAGATGGTTCTGTGTTTCACGGTCAGGCTTTTGGTGCAAAGGCCACGACGGTGGGAGAGGTGTGTTTTAACACGTCGATGACGGGCTATCAGGAGATTCTCACGGACCCATCCTACAAGGGGCAGATTGTCACGATGACGTATCCCCTGATCGGCAACTATGGCGTCAACCGGGTGGACGTGGAGTCCTGGCGGCCACATGTTTCTGGATTCGTCATTCGTGAATTGTCACCGATGGTCAGCAACTGGCGATCAGACCAGTCCCTGGAGGCGTACCTCAGCGACAATGGAATTCCCGGTATTCAGGGAGTGGATACGCGGGCTCTCACAAAGAAGCTGCGAGTGCGAGGGGCTTTGAAGGGGGTCCTATCCACCGAAGAGATGTCCGATGCGGAGGCGGTGTTTCGGGCGAGGGAATGGCCGGGCCTTGTGGGGGTGGACTACGCGAACGAGGTAACCCATCCGGAACCGTTTGTCTGGGATCCCAACGATGAGCAGAGTGCCGCGTTCGATCTCAACAAGGGGTTCTCTGCGCAAAACCCGAGAGACTACCGGAAGCCGTTGCCTGTCGCTGATATTCCGATTGTCGCCTTCGACTTCGGGATGAAGTACAACATCCTCCGCTGTTTGCGGCAGCGCGGATTTCGAACTCAGGTGGTCCCGGCTGCCACTTCCGCGGCGGAAGCACTCAATTATAAACCGGCGGGAATTTTTCTTTCCAACGGCCCGGGCGACCCTTCCGCCCTTCACTATGCGGTGCGGACCGTTCAGGAGTTGGTTCAAAGCGGCATTCCCATTTTCGGGATTTGTCTGGGGCATCAAGTCCTCGGCCAGGCGTTTGGAGGAACCACGTTTAAGCTAAAGTTTGGACACCGGGGAGCGAACCAGCCCGTAAAGGACTTTGAGACTGGGCGGGTCGAGATTACCTCTCAAAACCATGGTTTTGCGGTCGATGCCGACTCACTCCCGTCGGACGTCAGCGTGAATCGGATCAACTTAAACGACCGGACCGTCGAGGGATTGCGGCACAAGAAAAAGCCCATCTTTTGTGTTCAATACCATCCGGAAGCGTCGCCTGGGCCTCACGATTCGACTTTCTTGTTTGATGAGTTTCGCCAGATGATCGTCGGCCGTGGGTAAAACGGACGACGGATGATCTCGGGGAGCAAACTTCGATGGATCGTCCGATTCAGTCAATGCGGGTAGTGCGGAATGGCTGTCGCGGCCGCTGCTCGACAATTCCACCATTCGAAGTTTGACTCACCCTATCCAAACCGGCTAAACAGGCGGGCACCATTTGACTATGCCAAAACTGGTCGTAACCACTTCCCCTCTTTCCGGACGGACAATTGAAGTCAGCGCGGAGAAGACGAGTGTCGGCCGCGTGGAGGATAACCAGGTGGTTCTTCCCGATCCGAGCATCTCAAGTCACCACTGCGAGTTGACGTCCATCGGTGACGAAATTTTTGTCAAAGATCTGAACTCGACGAACGGGACCTTCATCAATGGGGATCAGATCAAGGAAGGGACAGTGAAGCCGGGGCAAACGCTGCGGCTCGGTGTTGTTGAGCTAAGAATCGAGTCGGGTAAGAAGCAGATGGATCAGGCCCGGCCCGCTGGCGTGAAGATTGGCGAAGGCAGCCCGGCAGGACCTGTTCTGGACAAGAACAAGGCGTTTACCAAGAAGAGCAACAACGCGAACAAGATTTTTATCGCCGTGGCGGTCTTGCTGGGTTTGGCCATTGTTGCATTCCTGGTGATCGCATTCTCGGGAGTTTCAAAGCCGGCCGAGTAGCGTATTTTGGACCACCGGGCTTTTGCACCCCGTGTTCCGCTGACTTCGAAGGGGCTGCAGCGGGCTCGTGAGTGTCTTTTCCCCCTAATTGCTTTAGGGTCACCAAACATCCACCGGCCCTTTCGGTACCGGGATGGATTCCCGGAGACCCGATGGGGGTTCCCGGTCACGCAGGAAGGAGGCGACCATTGGTGGAGGTTCAAAACGCGGCAGGAGTCGCCCTGCAGCGTCGCAGAATTGGGCCCGCCATTGGAGATAGTCTGTCACGATGTCGTCGTATTCGGCGCGGGATGTCAGGCGAACTACCCGCTGATTGAATCCGGCCGAGGGGCCGAATCGACGGGCATACCAGGGTGCGATCTTGCGAAACAGGATGCAACCGTGTGCCTCTCCGAAAACCTCCGTCATTCGATCCAGATGGCGGCTCATAATCCGGAGGCGGTCGGTGAGGGTCGGCTCCGCGGGCATCGTTCCTGTTGCGAGGTATTCGTTTGTCCGGCGAAAAATCCAGGGATCGTAGAAGGCACCCCTGCCAATGCTTACGCCCGCACAACCGGTTTCGATCAGCATGTGTCGCGCGGCTTCCGGCGTCGTAACATCGCCATTTCCAATGACCGGAATTCGACTTACGGCCTCAACCACTCTTCGGATTCCGTTTAAATTTACGGTTCCAGTGAATCCCTGCTCGCGCGTTCGGCCGTGAACGAAAACAGCCGCAACGCCGGCGTCCTCCAGTGCCCGGGCAAGATCCGGTGCCGTCAGATTGTCGTCATCCCAACCGAGCCGCATTTTTGCGGTCACGGGGATCCGGACTGCCGCCACCATTCCGCGGACGAGTGCGGCCGTGCGATCAAGTTCGGTCATCATGGCCGAGCCACCGCCGACTCGGCAGACTTTGCGAACGGGGCAGCCCATATTGATGTCGATGGACGCAACGCCAATTGACTCCAGGTATTGGGAGGCGGCCCGCATTTCTTCCGGGACCGATCCGAACAATTGCACGGCGAGGGGCTGGTCCTGGGCGTTGGATTCGATCAGTTTGAGTGCTTTGGGATTTTTTTCGAGGAGTGATCGAGCGTTAACGAGGTCTGTGGTGGCGAGATCGAGCCCGCCGATCTCCCGGACGACCAACCGAAACGGCAGGTTCGTGTAGCCGGCCAGCGGGGACAGGAAGAGATTTGACCGGAGGGCGAGATTGCGGAACTGGATCATGGGTGGGTTCGCACGGTCGGAAGGAACCCGCGCACAGGAGCCGACGTTCAGGGGGAGGCGTGGTGGGAAGCCGCGCCCTGACACTTAATCCACGGGTTGAGCCCGGGATCGGGAAGTTGCGTTAGCTACCGGGGGTTTCCAAGCGCTCACCGTCCATGGCATAAATTCCGACTAGGTATCCATTTTCTTTAATTCCTCCGACTTTCAGTTTTCCAACCAGCGTAATGGCCTGATCCATGACCGGTTTTACGCCCTTCCCCGTCATTTTGACACTCACCCATTCATTGATCTTTGGAACGGCTCCAAAGCAGCACATGGATTGGTCCCGCATGATCAGGAGTTCCGTCACCAAACCTCCCTCCACTTTGAGTGGAAGCATGAACCCCTTGAGTGCGATCCGCTTGCCATTGAAGTCCTTGACCGACTGCGGAATCTGGCTGTCTCCCTTATCGGTATCGGGATTTGGTTTGGTTTCGTCCGGAACCTCGTACTTGAATGCGGATAACTTGTCGAACCCGACGACCGTGAACTCTGCGCCGGATGCGTCCTTGCTGGGGGCTATCTTGGCATTCACGGAGGATTCGGCAGCACGGGCTGGCACTCTCGAAAACAAGCCGAGGCAGGCGCCAGCGGAGACAATTGCGACACTCCGGGCGACGGGCCGGAGAAAGATTCGGATAAATCCACCTGAATTCATGGTCGGAACGGTACAGGACTTCGGAGCGCTTGGGAAGACCCGCACTTCAGCAAATCGTTGACGGTCCGTCGAGTGCCCCTCACTTTCACCGAACGCGAATACCGCGGCATGAAAACCATCCTTTTTGTTTGCACCGGCAACACTTGCCGATCGCCCATGGCGGAAGCGCTGGCGCGGCATGCGCTGGCCGACAAACCCGGCTGGCGCGTGATGTCTGCCGGAGTGGGTGCGATTAACGGTCAGAACCCGAGCGCCCATGCGGTGACGGCCATGCGGCAGCGGGGACTGGATATCTCGTCTCACCGGGCACAAATGCTCACGGGTCGGCTGGTTCGCGAGGCGGACTACATATTGGGGCTGACTCACGGGCACGTCGACGGCGTCTGTCTTTTGTATCCAGAAGCGGCGGAGAAGACGTTCGTTCTCCGTGAATTCGACGATACCCTGGATGGGTACGACACGGATATTGCGGATCCGATCGGCGGACCGCTTGAGGGGTACGTGGTATGTCGCGACCAGATTGCACAAGGGATCACTTCTGCGTTGAAATTCATCGATCAACAACAACCGGGTGGTACCACGGCGAAGGGGATGGTGTTTGCCTTGGGGGCGGATCATGCCGGGTACGAGCTCAAGGAGGTTCTGAAAATCCGCCTGATGGAGCGCCGGATTGAAGTGCTCGATTTGGGGACTCATTCGAAGGAATCCTGCGACTATCCGGACTACGCCCATTCTGTCGCCCAGCTCATTGCGGCGGGAGAAGCGGATTTCGGCTTGCTTTGCTGTGCGACGGGGATCGGCATGAGCATCGCATCGAACAAGATTATCGGGATCCGGGCGGCTCTCGTCTTCAATGAAGAAATGGCGGCGTTGGCGCGCCGTCACAACGACGCGAACATTTTATGTCTTGGGGCGAAAACATCGACTCCGGATCAGGCTGGGAAGATTCTCCTGGCCTTTTTGAATGCTGATTTTGAAGGCGGCCGTCACGAGCGCCGCGTAAACAAGTTGGAAGTTGATTCTACTATGGCCCACACACTCGAATCCGTTGATCCTCAGATTGCCGAAGTCATTAAACACGAACGCCGCCGGCAGCAGGAAAACATTGAACTCATTGCGTCGGAGAACTTCACCAGCCCCGCCGTGATGGAGACTCAGGGAAGTGTGCTCACCAACAAGTACGCCGAAGGGTATCCGAAGAAACGCTGGTACGGGGGCTGCGAATTTGTCGATGTTGCCGAGCAGTTGGCAATCGACCGTGCGAAACAGTTGTTCGGCGCGGAGCACGCTAACGTCCAACCCCATTCCGGCTCCGGCGCCAACATGGCGGTCTATTTTTCCATGCTAAAGCCTGGAGACAAGATGCTCACCATGGATCTGTCCCATGGCGGCCATCTCACTCACGGTAACAAGGCCAATTTCTCAGGGAAATTCTTCGAGATCATCCATTACGGGGTTCGCCGCGAGGATGAACGGATCGACTATGATCAGCTTGCTCGGTTGGCTCGGGAGCACCGGCCCAAAATGATCACGGTTGGGGCGAGCGCGTATTCCCGGATCATTGATTTTAAGCGGATGGGGGAGATTGCCCGTGAAGTGGACGCGTTGATGCTCGCAGACATTGCTCACATCGCCGGCCTGGTGGCGACGGGACTCCACCCAAGCCCGGTAGCTCACGCCGATTTTGTAACGACCACCACCCATAAGACCCTGCGCGGTCCGCGCGGCGGCTTGATCCTGTGCCGGGAGAAGTATGCGAAAACGATCGATTCGCAGGCGTTCCCTGGAATTCAGGGCGGTCCGCTGATGCACGTTATCGCGGCCAAGGCGGTTTGTTTCTTGGAGGCCTTGCAGCCCAGTTTCACCGACTATCAGCGGCAGATTATTAGGAATGCGGCCGCGCTTGCCGATGGGATGAAGCGAAACGCATTCCGATTGGTCAGTGGCGGCACAGACAACCACCTCATGTTGGTGGACGTCGGTGCCCGCGGGCTGACCGGCAAGCAGTGCCAACTGATGCTCGACGAAGCGGGGATCACGACCAACAAGAACACGATCCCATTCGAAACCCGGTCCCCATTCGAAGGAAGTGGGGTTCGACTCGGCACGCCGGCGGTGACCACGCGGGGCATGAAGGAACCCGAAATGGCGGCCATTGCGGATATGATCAGTGAAGTACTCCTCGACATCGCCAACTCAACAACGGCCCATGAGGTGAGGCAACGGGTCCATGCGCTGACCGCTCGGTTTCCATTGCCCGGTTGAGGGAAGAAGGTACGGCCGATTCGGGATTGATTCCGCGGCTGAATTCTTCCAAGGATCCCTACCGGACGACCCGATGCCCAGGTTGTCGAAAACAATACGGCCATGGTTCGCTACATCCTCCGGGGAATTACTCTGCCGCTGAATCTGGATCTGCGGACCGGCCTGAACACTCTCGGTCGCAATCCCACCAATGATTTCCGGATCCCGGACGCGTCCGTTTCCAGTTTTCATTGCGAGATTGCAGTGAGCGAAACCGGGGTGCTGGTGCGAGACCTGCAATCGACAAATGGGACGCTGATCGATGATCGACCGGTGACTGAACAAATTCTGAATCCCGGTCAGATTTTGCAGTTGGGCACCGTCCCGTTTCATCTGGAACTGGAGCGGATAGAAATCCATGTCCCACAGCCGGTAAATCCTACCGAGGCGGCACCCCAGGTGGTGGTCCGGGAGGACGGCCTTCTTGCCTGCACTCGCAATACAGCGTTGGTGGCGACGCACCGGTGCACTCAGTGCACGCTTCCATTCCATAAATCATCGCTCCGCGGCGTGCGGATTTCGGGAGGGTCGAAGAGCGCGCTGCTATTCTGTCCGGAATGCGATGGTGCCTGCGAAGCGATGCCCGGCATTGTCGAAGTGAAGAAGAAGTCCTTCTTCAGCTCGTTGTCTCAAACGATCCCTCTAGGCTGGCTTAAGAAGTAGCGGATTCGTATGTTCCGACCCCATGCCTGCTTCCATTGACTTTCTGCCCGAGAAGGAAATAACCGGGATTCGGTGTCTCCTGTGCTCGGGCACTCGGCATTCTGTCCGCGATGCGTTGAAGCCGGAGGAGATCGCGACGAGTTGGGCGGTGATGGGGGTGAAATTGTCTCCCGCCGGCCGGGCCTGCTTTGCCGATTACGGCGTGATCCGGCATCTTGCGTGCTGCGCCTGTGGGTTTCAGTTTTTTGATCCGGCACCTGCGGGGGATTCGGCGTTTTACGGGGAATTACAGCGTCAGTTTTCGGAATACTATCCAAAGACGTGTCCGGCTTTTGATCGAGCGATCGAATTTGCCCGGCGACAGCATCTTCCCCAAGTCTTCGACCTCGGCTGCGGCGCGGGTTTTTTCCTCGACCAGGCGCGGGCTGCGGGACTGAAGACGGGCGGGCTCGATCTCAATGCGACGGCAGTGGCGGATTGTCGCGCCCATGGTCACGATGTTCAGCTCAAGTCGATGGCGGATTTTGCGTCAAAGAATCCCTCCGATCGATTCCGTTTCGTCACGGCGTTCGAGGTGGTGGAACATGTCCCCGATCCGACGGTGTTCGTGAAGGATGCCGCCAGCTTGCTCCAACCAGGTGGCTGGCTCGGTGTCTCTGTGCCGAACAACGATGGAGTTCACGCCTTGTGTGAACTCGAACCGCACCAATGGCCGCCGCATCATTTGACCCGTTGGCGAGTTGCGGATCTGGCCCGCTTGGGCGAGCAGGCCGGCCTTAGGTTGGTGGAGTCCGGCGCGGACATCCGGCACGGGTGGCACATCCGGTTTTTTATGGACCTTCAGGGGCGAATCGAAGAGGCCCTGGGGCGCCGCCCGTCGGTTCCCGGCCGCTGGTGGCCGGAAACCATCTGCCTTCTGTACCGCGCATCGCTGATGAAAAAATGGGGGCCTCGCCGCGGACTCGGACTCTACGCGTTCTACCAGAAACCGGGTTCGTGAAATCCGAGTGAAACTCCTGGTTTTCGCTCATACACCTCCGCCGCACCACGGTCAGAGTCAGATGGTGCAGCATCTGCTGGAGGGATTCAGTCAGCCCTCCGGCGGCACCGACCCTGATATCATCTGTTACCACGTCAACGTGCGGTTGTCGGAAGATCTTGGCGATGTCGGTTCTCTTCGGTTTGGGAAAGTACTCACGTTACTGCGTTGTTGCTTCGGCGCCCTGGCTTTTCGCTTCCGTCACGGGATCCGGAATTTCTACTACGTTCCGTCGCCGCCGAAGCGTGGATCTCTTTATCGCGATTGGATCGTGATGGCGATGATGCGTCCTTTTTTTCACCGAGTGATCTTTCACTGGCATGCGGTGGGACTCGGCGAGTGGTTGGATGAAAAGGCTCGCCCTTGGGAGCGTTGGATAAGTCACCGGCTGCTTGGCGGCGTCGAGCAGTCGCTGGTGCTGTCGCAATTTAACGAAGCGGACGCCGCGCGATTGTCCCCAAAACGAATCGATGTGGTCCCGAATGGCATTCCTGACCCGTGCCCCGATTACGCTCGGGGACTGGCTTCAGACCGCGCTGCACGCTGGGAGCAGATCCGCTCTGAAACAGAAAAACGGATCGAGCCGGTGACGGTACGGGTATTATTCCTCGCGTTGTGCACCCGGGATAAAGGGGTTCACACTGCGGTCGAAGGGATCCTGTTGGCCAACCGCCAACTCGCCGCAGCGGGAGACCGATTTCGGTTCATGCTGATGGTTGCGGGCACGTTTGTTGATGAGGTCGAGAAGCTGGATTTCGATCGGATGTGCAGGGTTGAGGAGGGGGGAAAAACCATCCGGTTGACCGGATTCTTGGATTCGGCAGCAAAAATGACTGCGTTCCGGCAGGCGGACGTTTTTTTATTCCCCACGTATTACGCGAACGAGGGTCAGCCATTGAACATCCTCGAGGCGATGGCGTGGGGGCTTCCCGTCGTGACCACCCGTTGGCGGGCAATTCCGGAAATGGTTCCCGCCGGACAGCCGGGTCTGATCGAGCCGCGGTCGCCGGAACAGGTCGCCGAGGCGCTGATGGAGGTTGTCCGGAAGGCGGATCCAGCCGTCTTTCGGAGGAATTTTGAAGAGCGATTCCGGATTGAAGCGCACCTGGATCGATTGAGGGCCGTTCTACTTTTCCGCTCGTAGTCGGGAGCACCTTGGCGCTCAATTCGAGCTCCGAAGTCCAATCTGCAGAATCGATCCGGTTGCCATGAACTCAGCTTCTTCCAAAATGATGATGCCTCCGGCGGCGCTGACTCGCCGGGCCTTCCTCGGGCGAGCCTCCACGGGAATTGGCAGTCTTGCGTTGGGGTGTCTGCTCGACCCGTCCCTGGTCCGGGCGCGAGCCGAGGAGCGCTGGGCGGGAGTGATTCCCAGGCTTCATCTGCCCGCGCGGTGCAAGCGGGTGATTCATCTCTATCAAGCGGGCGGGCCCTCGCACCTTGAGACGTTTGATCACAAGCCCAAGCTGGCGGAAATGCATGGGAAGCCCATGCCGGAGAGCTTTACGCGTGGGCAGCAGATTGCACAATTGCAAGGGCAGGAGCTCAAGTGTTTCGGGCCCCAATGGGGATTCAAACGCTATGGGCAATCGGGCCAGCAAATGAGTGAGTTGTTTCCCCACATTGGGGCGGTGGCGGATGATCTTTGCATCGTCCGGTCCCTGCACACCGAGCAGATCAATCATGATCCGGCCCATACGTTCATGAACACCGGCTCCCTCATCGCGGGTCGGCCCAGTATGGGCTCGTGGCTCTTATA